>CAJLNC010000042.1 GCA_905207905.1 uncultured Lachnospiraceae bacterium
ATAAAAAGGATGTCATTACATCTCCGAAAACGCACAATAGCTATAGGGATGTTAGTATTCCACAATTCCTTGTAGATATTATTAAGCAATATATTGATAATCTCTATAAGCCAAAGGATGATGACTATATTTTTATGAATCATTACACAAAAGCAAGAGGGCGATTGAAATACGCACAAAGCAGAGCCAATCTTAATCCTGAGTTTACTCTCCATTCCTTTAGACATAGTCATGTTTCCATGCTTATTGAATTAGGTTATAGTGCACTCATGATAGCAGAACGTATAGGTGATACCGTTGAAACAACATTAAAAACTTACAGTCATTTATACCCTGATAAACAAATTCATCTCATTAATAAGCTTGATGAATTAAACAATAGTACCAAATTAGTACCAGAAAGCCTTCAAGAATAGAGTAGAGGGAAGAAATTAATCTTCGCCCCTCTCATTGCACCGTACGTACGGGTCTCGTATACGGCGCTACATTTATATGTTAATACAACCTATCTTAGATAGTATGCGAGGGGATTGACCAAACCAGGTCTTTCCTCTTTTCTTATGGCTAGAATATCCGCATTAAGTAAGAAGTTAACTACATTCCCATTTGCTTGTCTATATAGTCCAAGCCTTGTATTCGCTACCGAATAGATTTGCTCATCACTGAAGTGATAAGGCAATTTCTCATTCAACTTTTGTAGATTTTTATATATCCTCGATGGTGTTTTCCACTGTTTCAGGATAATGACCCTTATTTTATGTCTCAACCATTGACCAAATTCATCTATGAAGTTCTTCATTCTTCCAATTCGGAAGTAGTTTATCCATCCATTGACGATTTGATTTATCCTAGTGAATGTTTTTGTATTGGTCTGTGCAACACATTTCTTTCGGATGAGTTCCTTTCGACATTTGTCATACAGGTTTTTCTTACTCTTCTTTGTAGGAATACATTCCCATCTTGATGAGTTCTTCCAATATGTAAAACCTAGAAATTGACTATTCGTTGGTCTTACTATCTTTGTTTTGGTTGCACTGACCTTTAGAAATAATTTTCTCTCTAGCCATGATGTGACTGACTTCATCACTCGATTTGCTGCCATCTCGCTTTTAACGAAGATATTACTATCGTCCGCATATCTCACAAAGCATAGTCCCCTTGCTTCTAATTCCTTATCAAATTTATCTAAGTAGATATTTGATAGAATTGGACTTAGAGGTCCTCCTTGTGGCATTCCTATGGTACTAGCTTTTACAAGACCATTTTCCATGATTCCTGCCTGCAGGAATTTGCGAATCAAATGCAGTGTTGTCGAGTCATTCACATGCTCTCTAAGTATTGAAATTAATTTATCGTGATTGACTGTATCGAAGTATGCTTCTATATCTAAATCAATGACCCATTCGTATCCTTCATTCAAGTAGTCTAGTGTTCGCATGATGGCATCATGTGCACTCCTATTTGGTCGAAATCCAAAACTATTCTCACTGAACTTACTGTCATAGATTTCTGATAATATTTGTGCTATCGCCTGTTGGATGACTCTATCTACTACTGTTGGAATTCCTAGGGGTCTTTTCTTCCCATTTGATTTAGGAATATAGACTCTTCTTACTGGTTGGGGTTTGTATTTCTTCTCCAATATCTGTTTCTTTATCTGTTCCTTATGGGTCTTGAAATACGCGTCAATTTCATTCACTGTCATCTTATCAATGCCAGGTACACCTTTATTACTCTTGACTCTTTTGATTGCCTCTTCGAGATTTTCATCTCTTAGAATCACTTCGATTAATTTCATGTTGTTGCTTCTCCTTCCTTTTGTAGATATATCTGGAACCATTCCCTCTACCTTCATTCCCATGGGATTACGATTCCCACTTATGGAACTATCCTCGATTTCGAACTGTCCAAACATTGCGCATGGTGAGTTGCACCATATAAACATTAGGTCCTTTGGTATAGATGTCTTTACCTACTACGACCTCAGCTGACTTCTTGTGGCAGACCTTTTTCGACCGATGTTACCATCACTGATTTTAAAGATATTGGAATTCATCGTCCACAAGACCTCCCGGGGTAAATCACGAATCCTATTTCTTTCACAACGTCCTGATTTACTGTCTTGGTTTTACGTTTACCTTTTGGACTTCGGTTTGTACTGCAATCTTATCCACCATTTAGCCTTATATCAGGTTTCTGTTCGTACGCTCAAAAGAATCGCTACACCACTTCCTCCATCCTTAACATCACTGTTAACGACTTGTGGTTCACTACACTTGGCGGTAAATACCCGTGACTGGACTTTCACCAGTAAGATTAGTGCCATGCTCGGCACACTAGAAAAAATGCCGTAACCCTTGTGGTTGCGGCATTTCTTTTCCTGTGATCGGCTCTTCTTTTTGTTTCCTTCGCTCTGTTGCCTACTTGTTACCTACCTGTTTGCCTATCTTGCCATTTTCAAGGCTTCTCACCGTGTCTCAAATTACTTTCTCATTTTTTGATCTAAACTAAGAAAAGTACCGCAGCCCTTGGAACTACGGTACTTTCTAGGTTTGTTGACTCTTTGATTAAAAAGGTTTGATTAGAACTTTCCAGCCTTAGCAGCTTCCTCAATGGAAACAGCTACTGCAACTGTCATACCAACCATCGGGTTGTTACCAGCGCCGATGAGACCCATCATCTCTACGTGAGCCGGTACGGAAGAAGAACCAGCGAACTGTGCATCAGAGTGCATACGTCCTAATGTATCTGTCATACCGTAGGAAGCTGGACCTGCTGCCATGTTGTCCGGGTGAAGTGTACGTCCTGTACCACCACCGGAAGCAACTGAGAAGTATTTCTTACCTGCTTCAAGACGTTCTTTCTTGTATGTACCTGCAACCGGATGCTGGAAACGTGTCGGGTTTGTGGAGTTACCTGTGATAGAAACGTCAACGTCTTCTTTCCACATGATAGCAACACCTTCCGGAACGCTGTTAGCGCCGTAGCAGTTAACTTTTGCACGAAGTCCTTCGGAGTATGCTTTTCTGAATACTTCTTTAACTTCGTTCTTGTATGGATCGTATTCTGTCTCTACATATGTAAAGCCATTGATACGAGAGATGATCTGAGCAGCATCTTTTCCAAGACCGTTCAGGATAACACGTAATGGTTTCTGACGAACTTTGTTAGCTTTCTCAGCGATACCGATAGCACCTTCAGCTGCTGCGAAGGACTCATGTCCTGCCAGGAAGCAGAAGCACTCTGTTTCTTCTTCAAGAAGCATTTTACCAAGGTTACCATGTCCAAGACCTACTTTACGTGTATCAGCAACGGATCCAGGAATACAGAATGCCTGAAGTCCTTCACCGATAGCTGCTGCTGCATCTGCTGCTTTCTTGCATCCTTTTTTGATTGCGATTGCAGCACCTACTGTGTATGCCCAGCAAGCGTTCTCGAAACAGATTGGCTGAATGCCTTTGATCTGATCGTATACATTAAGACCTGCGTCTTTTGTGATTTTCTCAGCTTCTTCGATAGAAGCAATGCCATAGCTGTTTAAAACAGAATTGATCTTGTCAATTCGTCTCTCATATGATTCAAATAAAGCCATTTCCTGTTACCTCCTAAATTATTCTTTTCTTGGGTCGATAATTTTAACAGCGTCTGCAACACGGCCATACTGACCTTTTGCTTTTTCCCATGCAGTATTCGGGTCATCGCCTTTTTTGATGAAATCAGTCATTTTTCCAAGGCTTACGAACTGATATCCGATGATCTCATCATCTGCATCAAGAGCAATACCTGTTACATAACCTTCTGCCATTTCAAGGTAACGAGGTCCTTTTTTCAGAGTTCCATACATTGTACCAACCTGAGAACGAAGTCCTTTACCAAGGTCTTCAAGTCCAGCACCTACTGGAAGTCCTTCTTCTGAGAATGCAGACTGTGTACGTCCATAAACGATCTGAAGGAAGAGTTCTCTCATAGCTGTATTAATCGCATCACAAACTAAGTCAGTGTTCAGTGCCTCCATAACTGTAAGTCCCGGAAGAATCTCGGAAGCCATAGCTGCAGAGTGAGTCATACCTGAACATCCGATAGTCTCAACCAGTGCTTCCTGGATGATCCCTTCTTTTACATTCAAAGTCAGTTTGCAGGCGCCCTGCTGAGGTGCGCACCAGCCAATGCCGTGTGTCAGGCCGGAAATATCTTTCACTTCTTTTGCCTGTACCCATTTTGCTTCTTCAGGAATTGGAGCAGCGCCATGATTAACGCCCTGTGCTACTGGACACATTTCTTCTACTTCACGTGAATAAATCATTTTAAAACTCCTTTCGATAAGTAATATCATACCCACGGGCAATGTTTCTGTACATTGCCCGTTTGGACTTATTTTCTCATACAAGTCGAAAATTGTCAACGGCGTAGACCGCCTTTTTATGCCCTTTTTATGCGGAATCCATCTATTGCTTTTTCTGCTCCTGCATACTCCAAAGAAACTTTATGTAACTCCGATTTCATTGCCTGTAAGTTCTTGTCTATGCCCGTTACGTCTTATTTAAACTTTTTTCCCCATTCAGCCGGATACCGGCTACAATATCTTTTTTTCCTGGTATTCCATCACCCCTACGCAAAACAAAAAAGGCCCCTCAGGATCTTATAAAATAAAAAAGAGACAGATGAATTACGGCTTTTTATCCGCAATTCTGCCTCTTGTTTGTCTCAATTTTATCTGTGACTTTCCAACTATTTTATCAGCCATCTCAAAAGTAAATATACCGGAAGCAGATACACCATTGATGCGATCAACATAAAAAGTCCGCTTCCCACATTAACGCTAAAGCAAAACAATATAAACAGTATGTAAACCATCTTAAAAATTTTTAATATTATCTCTATGGTTTTCTTCATTTCCTTCGTTTTCTTGCTCATACTGCCCCCTCCTTTTTATGTATTATAACACATGCAAGGATGCGGTGCAATCAACTACAGCTTTAGGTCACCCACACAGAGCCTGACAAACGCTGGCAAAAATAAAACTTTTCAAAATCAGGGAAAACCAATCCGAACGATCACCGATCTGCGTACAGGCACTGCGCCAGATATTGCGGCGTAAAATACAGAAACATAGCTTCTACCAGATGCAGGACTGCATCAATAACTGTGACGGGAACTATCCAACAAAAAATTTCACACACTCCATAAATCAAAAGGCACAGGCAAGTGAAGCTATAATCCCAAGACACCTGCCCCGTTGAAAAGTACCATAACTCTGTTAAAATAATAAACTTCAGACTGAACCAGTAACAAAATAGTAACGACAAAAATCCCCAGAAGTGCCGTAACGAAAGCATTCCTGGGGATTTTGGACTTATTTAAATATAAATCGACAAAATAGTCCAGCTTTTTTTACCACAAATTTGGGGGATAGAGTCCCTGATTTTTCAGCTCCTGAATCGCCTTTACCACCATAGCCTTATCTTCCTGATAAGTCACACCGTACCAGCGGTCTTCGGTCTTTAATACCTGCACCGTAGCTTTATTTTCTGCCAACAGTTCATCCACCACAAAAGGAAGGAAGTATTCGCATTTCAGAGGGTTTTTCTTCAGGTTTTCCTGAAGGAAGGCCGGGAACTTCTCTTTCAGCGCGTTCAAAATGCTGGCGGAAAATCCCCACATATTCATGGATACCAGGCTGTCCTCCGGAACTTCCACCCAGGTCTTCCCCTCGTCCTCCGTGTAAGCGGCTCCTGTCCTGGTCTTTTCAATGCGGGTGCGCTCATGAAGGCCGGTCAGATATCCATTTTCATCCATCTGACAGATACCTCTCGCCACATGGCCGTTCTCGGTAAGGGTATTTTTCAGTATGTATCCTACCATCGCATAGCGGAACTTCTCGTCATCCTGGTGGGCGGTCAAAAAATCATAGATCAGCTGAAAGGCCTTGCTTCCGTAATAATCATCCGCATTGATCACTGCAAAGGGACCATCCACCTCGTCAATACAGGACAGCACTGCATGGCCTGTCCCCCAAGGTTTCACTCTCCCCTCAGGCACCTCATATCCGGACGGAATATTTGCAAGATCCTGGAACACATAAGCCACTTCCATATACTCGGAAACACGGTTGCCGATGCACTCCCGAAAAACGTCCTCGTTTTCTTTCTTAATAATAAACACCGCTTTCTCAAAACCTGCCCGTCTGGCATCATACAGGGAAAAATCCATGATAATATGTCCCTGTGGATCAATGGGATCGATCTGCTTTAATCCGCCATAGCGGCTTCCCATGCCTGCAGCCATAATTACCAAAACTGGTTTCTTCATACCCTACCTCCTGAATCCTGTTCATTTTTCAACCAAATCCGACTCTGCCAAAAATCCCTTCCCGGGCTTTCTTTTCTCCGGCTGTACATCTATTCAGTTATAGTTTAGTTTACCACGTTCTTTGACGGGATGCAATTTTTTTCCGATTATGATAAAATCATTTACAACCATGCAGTTGATGCGATCTTTACAGGAGGTACCTATGATTACAAACAAACGAACGATTTCCTATAATGACCAATATCTGCGCTGCCAGGGACTTTGCCCCCAAAAATGCGCATTTTTTGATATTGAAACCACCGGCTTTCGAGCAAATACCTCTCATCTGTATCTGATCGGAGCCGCAGTCTGGCAAACGGAAGATACCTGGCTCATCTTTCAGTGGATGGGCGAGCGTCCTCAGGAAGAAACTGTTCTGCTTCGCAGCTTTGCCGATTTCATGAAAAATTATGATACAATCCTCCACTTTAACGGAGACCGGTTTGATATTCCCTATCTGGAAGAAAAGTATGAGCAGTATCAGATTCCTTCTCCCTTTTCCGAAAAAAAGTCTGTGGATCTGTATCAGGATTTCCGGCCCTTAAAATCTTTTCTGAAGCTGGAACGCATGAACCAGAAATCCCTGGAAACCTTTCTTGGATTGAACCGGGATGACCAGTATGACGGTGGACAGCTCATTCCGCTATATCGGGAATTTTGCAAAACTTTCTGTGAAAAAACTCTGGGACTGCTGCTGCTCCACAATCAGGAGGATGTAGCCGGTATGTTTACGCTCACCAGCCTTTATGGCTATGTAAGCGTTTTTCAAAATTCCATCTCCCCACTGTCCGGAGAACTGCTGACAAACCGAAACGGCTGCCAGGAACTGCTTCTTTCCTTTTCCCTGCCGGTTCCGGTTCCAGTTCCAGTATCGCATTCCCTTGAGAGGGGTTATCTCACCTTGCAGAAAAACACAGGGAAACTATTGATTCCCATCCTCCAGGACACCTTGTATTACTTTTTTCCGGATTATAAAAATTATTACTACCTCCCTCAGGAGGATCAGGCCATTCATAAAAATGTGGCCGCTTATGTGGACAAGCAGTATCGGCAGCCAGCCAAGGCCAGCAACTGCTACATCAAGCAGGAAGGCCGCTTTCTTCCTCAGCCAAAGGATTATTTTACGCCTGCTTTCCGAAGATCTCATAAAGATGCCTTTTCCTGGTTTCTCTGGAAGGATGAATATCTCCAGGATTCAGAATTTCTCAAAAATTATCCGAAACTTCTTCTGGAAAGCCTGGGTAATTAAAACACACCCGATTTTCTTTTCCTTTGGTACAACGACTGCCATTCTATCATTTAAGGAGGAATTCCAATGAGTAAAATAAATGTTCAGAATCTCACCAGAGATTACGGTTCTGGCAAAGGAATCTTCAACCTGTCCATCCAAGTGGAGCAGGGGGAGGTTTTTGGATTTTTAGGTCCTAACGGAGCAGGAAAGACAACAACCATCCGTCATTTAATGGGTTTTATCAAACCAAAAACCGGAAGCTGCCGTATCGACGGACTGGATTGCTGGAAACATCGAGACCTGATTCAAAAAAGATTAGGATATATTCCCGGAGAAATCAATTTCTTTGATCATATGACAGGAAGCGAATTTCTCAAGTTTTTATCCGACTACCGAAATATAAACAGGGGAACTCGCGTACAGGAACTGCTGGAACGATTTGAATTAGACCCCAAAATCAAAATCAAAAAAATGAGCAAGGGAATGAAACAGAAGCTGGGGATTGCTGCCGCCTTTCTGCATGACCCCGATATTCTGATTTTAGACGAACCTACCAGCGGACTTGACCCTCTGATGCAGACCCGCTTTGTCCAACTGATTACGGAAGAAAAAAGGAAGGGCAAAACCATTCTTTTATCCAGTCATATTTTTGAGGAAGTGGAACGCACCTGCGACCGTATCGGCATGATCCGAAACGGAACGCTGGCTGCCGTTGATTCTGTTGAAACATTAAGAAAACGCCATATGCGCACCTACAGCGTCCATTTAGACTCACCGGAACTAGCAGAATCTTTTGCAAAGGATTTCCATGGAAAATGCGATGGAAATACTGTCTCAGTGACTGCGAAGCAAAGTCTTGAAACAATCTTTATGAATTATTACGGAGGTGACAAACATGCTTAACACAGCTTTGTACAAACGGGAAATGAAGGGCAGTCTGAAAATGCTTGTTATATTTGCTGTGATCCTATCCATGTATATTTCTATTATCATTGGCATGTACGATCCGAAGATGATGAAAACGCTGGACAGCTTTTATGAAATAATGCCTGAACTCATGGCGTCAGTGGGAATGACTGCCGGAGCAACCAGCCTGATTGGCTTTATGATTTCCTATCTTTATGGATTTATATTATTAATTTTTCCTATGGTGTTTTGTATTTTACGTGGAAACGGACTTATTGCCAGATACGCAGAGAGCGGAGCATTGGTGGCTTTGCTGGCTGCGCCGGTAAAGCGAAGAACAATTGCCGCAACGCAGGCATTCGTTCTTATCAGCGGAATACTGCTGCTGGATCTCTACACAACCGGACTGGAGATTGCAGTCGCCGAGGCATGTTTTCCCAATGAACTTGCCATATGGGATCTCCTGAAATTAAATGGTGCTCTTTTCTGTCTGCACCTCTTGATCGGCAGTATCTGCTTTCTTGCATCCTGCATTTTTTCAGATACGAAATACAGCCTTGCTTTCGGAGGTGGTGTTCCAGTATTTATGTATGTACTTCAAATGCTGGCAAACGCCGGTAAAAAAGCGGAAGCAGCAAAATATTTTACGTTCTTTACCCTCTTTGATGCAAAGGGGATCATAGCCAATGAAAGCAGCGCCATTATCAGCGCATTACTTTTAGGTGTTGGAGCCATTGTACTTTTTATCACGGGAATTGTGATATTCTGCAAAAAAGATCTGCATCTTTAAATGGCAGTCCTTTTTATAATCAGAATCTGTATTGTCCGCAGGGCAAATCATTTTATCAGCTCCCGAGGAACTTAAAAGAGAGGGTGTTGCAAAAGTCCTCCGACGGTACCCTTTCGGAGAAAAATCATCCGAAAATCCACCGGGAGCCGTATTTTGCAACACCCTCTTTTACTGTTTTATTTCTCCATTTCCAGTTCTTTTAAAAACTGTACTCTGCCCTTACTCTTCCTCAGCTTCCTCATCCTGTGCAGGAGCATTCTCCAGAGCCTTCATGCTCAGGCTGATCTTTTTGTCAGCCTCATTGAAATCCACTACCTTCGCAGTGATCTCCTGGCCAACCTTCAGCACATCTGCAGGCTTATCCACATGATCATGAGAAATCTGAGAAACATGAAGCAAAGCGTCTACTCCAGGCTCCAGCTCAACAAAAGCGCCAAAGTCTGTCATACGTGCCACCTTACCTGTCACTACATTGCCTGCTGCAAACTTCTCAGCAGCGTTCAGCCAGGGATTCTTCTCCGGGAACTTCAGGCTCAAAGCAATCTTCTCACCGCTGATATCCTTAATCAGGACAGTCAGCTTCTCGCCAACCTTAAATACCTTCTTGGGATTCTCCACATGTCCCCAGGACATCTCAGAGATATGAAGCAGACCGTCTGCTCCTCCAAGATCGATGAAAGCGCCAAAATCGGTCACATTCTTCACAACGCCCTCTACGGTATCGCCCACAGCAATTCTCTCAAACAGCGCTTTCTGCATCTCTGCCTTCTTCGCTACCAGAAGCTGTTTGCGGTCACCGATGATTCTTCTTCTTCTGGGATTGAACTCAGTAATCACAAATTCAATCTCCTGACCTGCATATTTCTCTAAATTCTTCTCATAAGTATCAGAAACCAGGCTGGCAGGAATAAACACTCTGGCTTCATCCACAACAACACTCAGTCCGCCGGCCAGAACCTGAACCACCGGAGCCGTAAGAACTTCCTGATTGTTGAATGCCTCTTCCAGTCTCTTATTTCCTTTTTCTGCTGCAAGTCTCTTATAAGTCAGAAGGATCTGTCCTTCTCCGTCATTTACCTTCAGAACCTTTGCTTCCAAAGTATCATTCACATGTACCAGATCGCGAAGGTCTACGTTTGACTCGTTGGTATACTCATTTCTGGTAATAATACCATCTGCTTTACATCCGATGTTCAGGATAATCTCATCTTCCTTAACATCGATGACAGTACCTTCAACTACCTCTCCGTTATGAATTGTCTTAAATGATTCTTCCAGCATCTGTTCAAAACTTAATTCAGACATTGTTTTGAAACCTCCTCTATCAAATTATTTGGGGTAGACGCCCCTGCTGTAATACCTACGCAACTCCTGGATGACAGTAGTCGAATATCCAAATCAACGAGTGTCTGTATATAGTAAGTATTTGCACATTCTTTTTTGCATATTTCAAATAGCTTCTGTGTGTTGGAACTATGCTTTCCGCCAATGACGATCATCGCATCTGCCTGGGCGGCAATCTTCCTGGCTTCCGTCTGACGTTCCTCTGTTGCATTACAGATGGTATTCAAAATATCAGGAATATCATACCGCATTTTCGAAATAATTTCAACTAATTTATCAAATTTCTTGTAATTAAATGTCGTCTGGCTCACAATGCACAGGGGACGGCTGGTTTTTGGCCGGAAATTCAAGGCTTCTTCCTCTGTCTCCACCACCGTCACCGGCCCCTCCGACCAACCGCAGATACCTTCCACCTCAGGATGGGAAGCATTCCCAATGATGATCATCTCATATCCTTGCGTACTTTTTTCCAGAACGATCCTATGGATTTTTTTTACAAACGGGCAGGTGGCGTCTACCAGGTTCAGCCCCTGCTTCTCGATTTTTTCGTAGATCCGCCTGGGCACTCCGTGAGAACGGATGATCACCGTTCCCGCCTTCAGCTGTTCCAGTTCCTGCTCTTCCTGGATCACCTTGACCCCCTTTTCCTCCAGATCCCGCACCACCTCTTCATTGTGTATGATAGGACCGTAGGTGTAGATGGGCTTCTTCCCTTTTTCCACCTGCTCATACACCTGATTCACGGCGCGGCGCACGCCAAAACAAAAGCCTGCGGTCTTTGCCACAATCACCTTCATTTCTGTTCCTCCCAATCTTATCCCTTCCGGTTATCTTCCAGCGGGCATCCTGCAGCCTTTGATCATTTCTCCGTTTCCCGCTGGTCATTTCTCGTTTGATATTTCTTTTTCGCCCTCTATCTTTTGGCAGTTCTCTTCTGTTTTTCGCTTCTGTCTCTTCTTTTCTGACGTTTTCTTTCTGCTTTTCCTTTTTATCTTCTCTCATTAGCCAGATTTACGATGGTCTGAACCACTTTCTCAATCCCCATATCGGAAGTATCCAGATACACTGCATCCTCTGCCTGGCGAAGGGGAGCCGTCTCGCGATGCATATCCCGGTAATCCCGCTCTTCCATCTCCCGCTCAATCTCCTCCAGGCTGCATTCCACGCCTTTTGCCTGAAGCTCAAGAGCCCGACGCCTTGCCCTGGCTCCGGTGCTGGCGGTAAGATAAATCTTTAGCTGTGCCTCCGGAAGAATCAAGGTGCCAATATCCCGGCCATCCATAAGCACATCGTGCCTGGCTGCCATGGTGCGCTGCAGCTCCAGCAGTTTTTTTCGGACAATGGGCTTTGCAGAAGATTTGCTGGCCATCTGACCTACCTCCTCTGTGCGAATCAGTCCGGTGACATTCTCTCCATTTAAATAGAGCTGCTGCTCCCCTTCTTCGTAAGATATCGTCACATCAATCTGATCCAGTGCCCTGGCCAGCTGTTCCTCCTGCTCATAATCCACCTGATTTCTTAAAAGATACAGTGCAATGGTTCGATACATAGCTCCCGTATCTACATAGACAAATCCCAGTTCCCTGGCCGCAGCCCTGGCTATGGTACTCTTTCCTGCCCCTGCGGGCCCGTCAATGGCAATATTAAAACTCACAACGCTTCCTCCTGTTCTCATATAAAACTATTTTCTTATCAAGGGGTTTCCTCACGGATTCCATTCCCAGCCGCATATCCTGTCGACCAGGCAATCTGCAGATTAAATCCTCCGGTCACTGCATCCAGATCCAGCACTTCCCCTGCAAAATGAAGTCCGGAAACAAACTTAGACTCCATCGTCTGAGGATTCACTTCCTTTACAGCCACACCGCCTCTGGTAATAATTGCCTCTGAATACCCCCGTAGCCCGGTGATTGTCAGGGCAAACTCCCTGGTGATCCGTATCAGCCGCTCCCGCTCTTCTCTGGAAATATCGTGCACAGCTTTTTCCGGTGAAATTTTGCTTCGGGCAATCACCACTGGAATCAATTTTGCAGGATACAAAGATTTTAAACTATTTTTAAACTGACGGTTTTTATTTTCCTCAAATTCCCGCAGAATCCTGGCTTCCAGCTGTTCCTGGCTCAGGGCCGGCTTCAAGTCAATGAAAAGCTCCAGCGGATGGCTTTTTAGCTGTTTTTGTATGTGGCTGCTGGCGCTTAGAATCAAAGGGCCGGTAACTCCAAAATGGGTAAACATCATCTCCCCAAACTCCTGATACAGCACCTTTTTTCCATCCTTCACCGTCACCTTCACATTTCGAAGAGAAAGTCCCTGGAGAAGCAGCGCGTCCTCCTCCTTTACCGTAAGCGGAACCAGAGCCGGGGATAACTCCGTCACCTGATGCCCCAACTCCCTGGCAAAACGATAACCGTCTCCT
This sequence comes from uncultured Lachnospiraceae bacterium, assembly GCA_905207905.1. Next base: position 13,036 of record CAJLNC010000042.1, read on the forward strand.
GTGGAGCCTGTGGAAGCGTAGGAAAGTCCTCCCGTCGCCACAATCACCGCATCTGCGGAAAGTATACTTCCATCCAAGAGTTCCACCCCGGTTACCTGTGAGCAAGTTTGAAGAGAATTCCCGCTGCCGTTTTTGATCAGCACCCGCCTTGCCGGTGTTTCCAGCCGAATCTTCACGCCCCTCCGTCTCAGTTCTCTCTCCAAGGTACTGATTACATCCGAAGAATGGTCAGACAAAGGAAATACCCTGCCCCCCCGTTCTGTCTTTATCTTCATGCCGCAGCGCTGAAAAAAATCCATCACATCCTGATTGGTAAATCCATAGAAAGCGCTGTACAGAAATTTCCGGTTTGTGCATACACTGTCAAACAGGGTATCCATATCACAGTCGTTGGTAAGATTACATCTGCCTTTTCCAGTAATGTAGATCTTTTTTCCCAGCTTTTCATTTTTTTCCAACAGCTCCACCTGATGGCCGCAGCCCGCAGCCTGGATGGCCGCAAACATCCCGGCGGCTCCGCCACCGATTACAATCACACGCTTCATTATCATTTCCTTTCAAATTGCCCTGTCCTTCCCCTTTGCAAAAAAAGGCTGCAACTCCATGCTCTCTTCCAGTAGATTGAACTCATCGTTTCCAAAAATCTGGTAATCCCAAAGAACCTGTTCCGTCTGCCGCAAGCGCTCCATTACCTGTTTCTTGTTTTTCTCATACAAAGCTGCCGCCAGAGCGTTCAGAACAGCCATGGGCGCTGTGAGAGACTGAATCCCCAGCTCTGTGTGGCTCTCCGCTGTCAGCTTACAGGATGAATACAGATTCAGAGGAGAATGTTCCCTGTCCGTAAGGGTAACCACTGCGGCCTGTCTGCTGTCTGCAAACTCCAGAAGCTTCAGGGTACGCATAGAGTATCTGGGAAAACTGATGCCAAACACTGCGTCCCTCCCGCTTAAGGGAATGATCTGTTCCAGCAGCTCATGGTCGCTGGAGCTGTCTACCAAAACCACATGCTCCAGCACCATCCTCAGTTTCCCATACAGCCAGGCTGCCAGAGGCGCAGAGTTTCTAAGACCCACCAGATAAACGGTATCAGCCTGCTCCAATATTTCCACCGCCTGTTCAAAGGCCTGGCGGTCCAATTTCTGAAGCGTCTGCTCCAGTTCCCGGATTTCCAGACTTAACACATTTTCCAAAATTTTGTCAGGGGCCGGAATACATCCGTTATCCTGGCTCATATCTCTCATCGGCTCTGCTTCTTTCCCGCTTCTTTCCTGCTGGTTCATTTGCTCAGAACCTTCCCACCTGCCCTGTTCGTTTTCTTTACTCCTGTTTCTGCGGCTCTTTCTGTTCCGCCAATGCTGTTCCTTCACTTGCCTGCTCTCCATCTGCACATTCTAATTCAAACCAAAACTCCACGCCGTCCTCCAGATTCTTCACGCCATAGGACTGGTGGAAAGAATCCATGATCGCCTTCACAATGGACAGCCCTACTCCGCTGCCCCCATACTCTCTGGTTCTGGCTTTATCCACCTTGTAAAACTTTACCCAGATTTGTTCCAGATCCTCCTTCGGGATGGGCAGCCCGGTGTTTCTCACACTGATCCGCACCTTTTTCTCTCTTTGCTCTGTCCGGATTATAATCTTCCGCTCCCCATCTACGTGATTCAGAGCATTGCTCAGGTAGTTGGTCAATACCTCCTCCACCTTAAACTCATCCCCCCACACATGGATGCTGTCCGCTCCCTGGTATTCCATGGAAGCCTCCTTCTGCTGCGCTAAAATCTGGGCAGCCTGAAGCTTGCCCTGGATCAGAGCTACCACATCAAACCGCTCCATTGCCACCTGATCATTGCCAAACTCCAGCTGATTCAGGGTCAGGAGCTTTTGCACCAGCGTGTTCATCTTTCCTGCTTCATCCACAATCACATCGCAGTAAAACTCCCTGCTTTCTGCATCATCATTCACACATTCCTGAAGCCCCTCCGCATAGCCCTGGATCAGGGCAAGGGGCGTTTTCAGCTCATGACTCACATTTGAGAGAAACTCTTTTCGCATTTCATCAATCTGCTCTTTTTTCTCAATATCCCTCTGAAGCTGGTTATTGGCAGACTTCAGCTGGGAAATGGTCTGCTCCAACCGTTCTGACATCTGATTGAAATGTTCTCCCAGCTGACCGATCTCATTTTCTCCGCCGCTGGTATATTTTGCATCAAAATCCAGAGCAGCCATTCTTCTGGACAGTTCTGTCAGTTCCCCAATGGGACTGGCAATTTTCCTGGAAATCCATCCGATCACCAGGAAACTAAGAAATGCCACTGCGATAGTAACAAAAGTCACAAACTCATTGGAAATATCTGCCGTAGTACGCATGCTCTCCAGGGGAATCCTCATAATAAAATAATCCCCACGGTTCAGAACTCCCCACATCTCCAGATATTCGGTCTGAATCATAGTATCCTGTTTCCTCTGGATCGTATACATCTGCGTCTTTCGCAGCACCTCAGCCTCGTCGGTATCCAGACCGCTGTAATACCCGAAAAAGCGGCCTGCCATAAGATTGCTGTTGCTCTCTGTTGTCCGCAGGATGATCTCAAAGTTCTGATTCAAGACCACCAGGGTGATATTGTTAGAAATGCAGATATCACTGAAGGAGGTGGTGAAGTAGTTTTCATCAATCCCATCCTCCGTAATGTGCTCATCAATCAGCCGGTACGCCTTTACCAAAGTTTTCTCCATCTTAGCCAGATAATACTTCTCCTGAAAAAAGCTGTTCAGCAGAAGGTTCGCCGCCAGGGTCAGGGTCATCAGGCCAATAAAAACCGCTGCGATCTGTTTGGCGATTGACCGTCTCATTCATCCACCTCAAATTTATAGCCCATGCCCCAGATCGTCTTGATCATCTCGCCCCGGTTGCCCATTTTGCTGCGCAGCTTCTTGACATGGGTATCAATGGTTCTGGCATCTCCAAAATAGTCGTAATTCCATACGCTGTTTAAGATTTTTTCTCTGGAAAGCGCCAGCCCCTTGTTCTCCACAAAGTAATTTAAAAGTTCAAATTCTTTATAGCTTAAATCTACACTTTTCCCATCAATCAGTACCTGATGAGCCCCCCGGTTGATCTCTATAGGGCCTGCCTTCAGCGTCTCCTCCTGATTCATTCCTCCGCTTCTTCGCAAAATTGCTTCCACCCTGGCCACCAGAATCTTGGGACTGAACGGCTTCGTAATATACTCATCCACCCCCAGCTCAAATCCCAGAAGTTCATCCTGCTCACTGCTCTTTGCAGTCAGCATAATGATGGGTACCTTGGAGAGCTTCCGTATCTCTCTGCATACCTGCCACCCATCCATCTTGGGCATCATCACATCCAAAAGCACCAGGGCAATATCCTTGGTGTTAAAGAAAATATCAATGGCCTCTGCGCCGTCTGCAGCTTCCAGCACTTCAAAATCCTTTTTTACCAAAAAGTCTCTCACCAGCTTGCGCATCCGGCTTTCATCGTCTACCACTAAAATTTTTAAAATATCCATTCTATTCCTCCTCTCAGGCAGCCGCCAGGGGAACCTGATTGTTTTGACTTAAAATCCACATCCGTATACAGAGGGGAAAATCAGCCTCCGTACCATGATGCTAACACCCTTTTATGACAAATGTGTGAACAGCCCTAGATAATTTCAAACAGACCGATCTTGTTTTTAATCTCCTGCATCTTCTGATCTGTCTCTGCTATAGTATTGGCCGCCTCCAAAAGCGCCTGACTGATCTCCTCAATGCCTTCAATACTTTCAATATTCTTTTTATAGCGGAGCTGGTGCTCCAGACTTGCCCAGAAATTCATGGCAATGGTACGGATCTGCACCTCCACCCGCATAATCTGCTTCCCCTTTGCAAAAAATACCGGTATCTCCACAATCATATGATAGCTGCGGTAACCGTTGGGCTTGGGATTGCGGATATAGTCCTTGATACTCACGATCCGCAGATCATCCTGACGCATCAAAAGCTTCACAATATCATAAATGTCGTCGATAAAATTGCAGATGATCCGGATTCCTGCCACATCGTTTAAATTCTTTGTAATGGTGCGCACACTTACCTCCAGGCCATTCTTTTTCAGTTTCCGGTAAATGCTCATAGGGCTTTTCACCCTGCTCTCAATGCCCGCGATGGGATTTCTCTTATAACGCACAGAAAACTCCCGATCCAGCACCTCAAACTTCGTCTTTACCTCCTGTATAGCGCATTCATACATCATCATCAGCTCTTCAAACTGTTTTGTTTCCTCAAAAATTTCCATTGCAGAATCTTTGTCCTGCTTTTTTATATCCATATTTTCCTGCATCTCTATTCCTCTCCTGCAGCCCTATATGACTCTGTTCTCTTATGATCGCTTTGCGATCACAAGAGGCCTCCGGCTTCGATGGCCACTTTGCTTCGCTACGGGCCGATATCATGTCTAGCGACATTATCTTATGATCGCTTTGCGATCACAAGAGGCCTCCGGCTTCGATGGCCACTCCGCTTCGCTACGGGCCGATATCATGTCTAGCGACATTATATCATAAACACAAAAACTGCGGAACCCTTGTTGCAGGTATTCCGCAGTTTTTCCCATGGAGTAGACGGGAATCGAACCCGTGTCCGAAAGCCAATTCACTGTCCTTCTACTATCATAGTCAGTTATTTATCATTCCCTCCGACAGCCGGGAACTGACACCTGGCTGCCTTTGGTAGCTTCATGATACGCCCGCATGCGCAAAGCTTAACATACGTCGTTTCCTGCATAGTCGATGCCTGGATCTTAAAGTGCAGGTGCTCTAAGTCAGACAGCTGCCATTAGGCAGCGATTGCTAAATTATCTTCAGCGTTTATATTTATTGTCGCGATTTGACGCATCGCCTGCGGATAGCTTCTCCAGCTGCATAACCCCCGTCGAAACCTTTACTACCCCGAATTTCTTTTCCTAATTAGTATAATCAACTTCCGGCAAACTGTCAATCATCTTAAGAAAACTTACCAAAACTTTTGTTCGTATCAGAAAGAGGCTGGAACACAGAATCCTGCAACGCAGGATTCTCCTCCTGCGGCAGGTCGCATTTGCAACAGAATTCCACTGCGGCGGCCAGAAACAACCGCAAAGACTTCTCACTTCAGACACTCCTTCCGCTTTCCTTCTTGGTAAGAATTTAAAGATTCCGCACTTTAAATTCTTTTTCTGCCTCCCTGCGCTGATCCTTCTTGGCAATATCCTGGCGCTTGTCATAAAGCTTTTTACCCTTGGCCAGGCCGATCTCCACCTTGGTCAGGCTTCCTTTAAAATATACCCGCAAGGGCACCAGAGTATACCCTTTTTCTTTGATCTTTCCCGCAATCTTGTTGATCTCATACCGATGCAGAAGAAGCTTGCGCACCCGAAGCGGGTCTTTATTAAAAATATTTCCTTTTTCATAAGGGCTGATGTGCATTCCGTAGATCAGCACCTCCCCCTGTTCGATGCGGATAAAGGATTCCTTGATGCTGCATTTCCCCAGGCGCAGAGACTTTACCTCCGTACCTGCCAGGGAAATGCCCGTCTCATAGGTATCCTCTATAAAGTAATCATGATATGCTTTCTTGTTATTGGCAATTAATTTGATACTTTCCTTCGCCATACATTCTCCTCCCAGCGCCTCCGCTTTCCAAGTAAACTTCTTCTGTCGTCCCCTGTTTTTCTAAAGATACCTACTATATCTGCAAGAAAAATATCTGCTTTCAGAGAACTCTTCGCCGTTTCCTTTTCATTCTCCGCTTCCAGCCTCAGTGGTTTTCCTCCTCGTCCTCCTCTGCCAGGCCAAAATCAATGGTTCTGGCATCTTTATCTGCTCCCAGAACCCGGATCTTGATCTTCTCCCCCAGCCGGTATACCTTTCCAAAATTTATCCCCACCATATCCCAGGTCTCCTCCCGGTAAATATAATGGTCATCCAGCATATTGGACACATGAATCATGCCCTCCACCGTATTGGGCAGCTCCACATACATTCCGTATGCGGTGATGCCACAGATGACCCCCTCATACACCTGGCCGATATGTCTCTCCATATATTCGGCCTTCTTCATCCGTTCCACTTCCCGCTCTGCTTCCTCTGCAGTGCGCTCTGTTTTACTGGACTGCTCCGCAACGCTGGTAAGGATGGCCTCATAATGCTCCCGCCTTTTCTCATTCATCCGTCCCCGAAGAACATCTTTGATAATCCTGTGGATCTGCAGATCCGGGTATCTGCGGATGGGTGACGTAAAATGGCAGTAATATTTAGCTGCCAGCCCGAAATGGCCCGCGCATTCCGGGGCGTATTTTGCCTGCTTCATAGAGCGCAGCGTCAGGCGGCTGATCATGGCTTCCTCCGGCGAACCCTCGATCCGTTCCAAAAGCTTCTGGATCTCCTTGGGATGTACCTCGTCCTTCATAGCTTTCATCCCAAAGCCAAAATTCCGGATAAATAAAGACAGTTTTTCCATTTTCTCCGGATCCGGGTTCTCGTGATTCCGGTATACAAAGGGGATCTCCCGCCAGAAAAACTCCTCGGCCACCGTCTCATTGGCAATCAGCATGAAATCTTCGATCAATTTGGTGGCCGGATTCCGCTCACAGGCTCTGATCTCCACCGGAACTCCCTGCTCATTTAAGATCAGTTTGGACTCCGGGAAATCGAAATCAACAGCTCCCCGCCTATGTCTCTTTTTTCTCAATATCCCAGACAGCTCCTCCATCTGGAAGAACATAGGCACAAATTCCCGGTATTCTTCCATCAGCCCAAGATCCTGCTGCTCCAGGATCTTGGCCACTGCGGTATAACTCATTCTTCTGTCCACCTGAATCACCGTCTCCGCCACCTCATGGGAAACCACGTTCCCTTTCCGGTCAATCTCCATCAGACAGCTTAAAGCCAAACGATCCTCTCCCTGATTCAGGGAACAGATCCCATTGGACAGGCGATGCGGCAGCATGGGAATCACCCGATCCACCAGATATACGCTGGTTCCCCGCTTTAAGGCTTCCCGATCCAGAGCGCTGTTTTCCTGCACATAATTGGACACATCTGCAATGTGAACTCCCAGATGATACAACTCTCCGTCAAAAGAAAGAGACACTGCATCATCCAGATCTTTAGCATCCTCCCCGTCAATGGTTACCATAGGCAGTCCTCTCAAGTCCTTCCTTCCTGCCATATCTGCCACCGAAATTGCCTCCGGGATCCGCTCTGCCTGATTTAGGACCTTTTCCGGATACTCCAACGGCAGCTCATATCCATAGATCACAGACAGGATATCCGTTCCCGGATCGTTTTTATGCCCAATGATCTGTTTTACCACACCCTCCGGATTCCTTCCATTTGTACCGTAATCTGTAATCTGCACCAATACCTTGTGGCCATCCACCGCTCCCCGGCTTTTTTCTTTAGGAATAAAAATATCATAGAGGATACGCTGATTGTCCGGCACCACAAAGCCATAATTTCTGCTCTGTTCGTATGTGCCGACCAGCTCTTGGATCCCCCGCTCCAGAATCTTTACCACCGTTCCCTCCGCCCGCTTTCCACCGGTCTGGGGAAGCAGCATGATCTGCACCGTATCCCGATGCATAGCGCCATGGCTTTCTTCCTCCGGAATAAAAACGTCTTCCTCCTGCCCTTCTATCTCCACAAACCCAAATCCTTTTGGATGGGCAATATAGGTTCCCACCAAAGCCTGGGAATGCGCTTTGCGGTATTTTCCGTGCTTACTAACCTCAATTTTCCCTTCCTGCATCAGGGCACTTAATAATTCCCGAAGCATGGGGCGGTCTTCCTTTGCCACCTGGAGGATCATGGCCAGCTCCTTTTCTTTCATGGGCACATAGAGCCGGTCACACATCATATCGTAAATTACTTTTTTCCGCTTTTCAAAAATTTCTTTTTTATCCATATCATCCTTTTCCAAACACTGCTGCACTCACATAACCCTGAGAAGCGTCTTTTCGTGTCATAGAAAATAATTTCCTATGATACTAAAAAAGGCCGTCGCAAAGCGCAACGACCCTTTTGCCCGAATTTCATCTTAGAAGTTCAAATTCAGGATAACTGCAATTAAAATAAATCCAACAGCCAAAATCTTGGTGAATTTCACAAGATTTCCTTCCATAGAACGGGCCTTATTCTTGCCCCAGTAGGTTTCACCTAAGCCACCGATAGAGCCAAGTCCTGCATCTTTACCTTCCTGAGCCAAAACAAGCACAGTCAATGCGATACATATTAAAATAAAAATAATTGTCAAAAACGTTCTCATACTACACCTCCTATGCCATACTTATACAGTCTACCACAGGATTTCCAGGAATTCAACTGCTATTTCAAATTTCTTCCGATTTTTCTTTTGATTTTTCTTTCAGTTTCCTTCCTGTTCGCCTGCTTTTGTGCCGTATGCTTTGCGGTACACAAAAATAGCAGTAAAGCAGAACGGATTTATTTTACGAAAGAAAGGGATTCTCATAGGATGCATGAAGTCCCAGCCCATCCTCAATCCGCAGAAGGCGATTGTACTTGGCTGTGCGCTCTCCCCGGCAGGGGGCTCCTGTCTTAATCTGTCCAGAACCCATGGCTACTGCAAGATCTGCGATCATAGTATCTTCCGTCTCCCCTGAGCGATGGGAAATCACAGTTCGATAACCGTTTCTGTGAGCCAGCTCAATGGCCTGGAACGCCTCTGTCAAAGTTCCAATCTGGTTCACCTTCACTAAAACAGCATTGCCCGCCTTCTTTTCTATCCCCGCTCTCAGCCGCTTGGGATTGGTGACAAAAAGGTCATCTCCCACCAACTGGATCTGTCCTCCCAGTCTTTTGGTCATCTCCTGCCAGCCCTCCCAGTCATTCTCATCCAAGCCATCCTCGATGGACACAATGGGAAACTGACTGCACAAATCTTCATAGTAGCGTATCATTTCCTCGGATGTCCGATAAATCTCCCGGCCAAACATCCGGCTCTCCCCTGGAAAATAATAGGCGCGCTTCGTATCATCGTACAGTTCGCTGGAAGCCGCATCCAGGGCAATAGCAAGATCCCTGCCCACACTGTAGCCCGCTTTTCTCACAGCCTCACAGATCACCTGCAAAACTTCTTTGGAATCCTTTAAATCTGGTGCAAAGCCGCCTTCATCTCCCACCGCAGTGGCAAGTTTCCGTTCCTTAAGCAGCCCTTTTAGTGTATGATAAGTCTCTGCGCACATTCGCAGTCCTTCGGAAAAATCCACTGCCCCAATGGGCATAATCATAAATTCCTGAAGATCCACCGTATTGTCTGCATGAGCGCCCCCATTCAGCACATTCATCATTGGGACCGGCATTTTTCTTCCATTTAATCCCCCCAGATAACGGTAAAGAGGAATTCTCTGCTGTGCCGCACAGGCCCTGGCTGCTGCCAGCGATACGCTCAAAACAGCGTTAGCTCCCAGTCTTTCTTTATTTGCAGTTCCGTCAGCCTCCCTCAGACGCCGGTCAATCTCCCACTGATAAAAGACATCCTGACCACAGACTGTATCTGCCAGAACCGAATTGACATATGCTGCTGCTTTTTTTACTCCTTTTCCATGATAACGAGGACCCCCGTCCCGCAGCTCTGCTGCTTCAAACTTACCCGTAGAGGCTCCAGAAGGAACCGATGCCCGTCCCACAGCTCCTCCCTTTAAATACACCTCTGCCTCCAGCGTAGGATTCCCTCTGGAATCCAGAATCTCCCGGCCGTACACACCTGCTATTTCAAAATCATGCCTCATAAAAAATGGCCTCCTTACCTTAGAATCTCTTCTAACGTAAGGATAGCCATTTTATGCTGCAATTATGCTCTCAGCTGGATTCCCATGCCTTCTAAGCCATTTAAAATCTTTTTCATTACTGCATTTACCTCATCATCGGTCAGGGTATGATCCTTTGCCCGGAAGGTAATGGAGTATGCAACGGATTTATGTCCGGCCAGAATCTGAGCTCCCTCATAAATATCAAACAGCTTGTAGCTTTCCAGAATCTTTCCGCCCCGCTGCGCAATAATATCTTCAATCTGTCCCACCAGAATTTCCTTGGGAACTACCATGCTGATATCACGGGTGGTTGCCGGATATTTTGCCAGTCCCTCATATTTCCAGTCAAAGCTTACGAAAGGAACAACAGCCGGCATATCCAGAACAGCCACATAAACACGCTCGCCAATCTTGTAATTGTCAGCCACCTCCGGATGAACCTCGCCAAGATAGCCCAGTTTTACACCCTCATAAACAA
>CAJLNC010000043.1 GCA_905207905.1 uncultured Lachnospiraceae bacterium
CTGTTTCCGCCGTGAGAGGGCGGCGTCTTAACCGCTTGACCAACGAACCATTTCTTATTTTGTGTTCCCGTATCGGTGACACTCCTATAGTATACACTATATTTTAAAAAATGCAAGTGTTTTTTTTAATTTTTTTTATTTTTTTGCATTTTTGTATTTTTCATTTTTTGTCTTTCTTATTCTAGGCCATTTTGAAGAAAATATGATCTGCTTCTTACACAAAAGGAATCTGCCGTAATCCCTTTTCCATCCTTATGGTTTCAACGGATTACGGCAGCTCTCACAATCTAAGATCCAACTATTTTATTGCTTTCCTTCTCTCATCTGTCCATGCTTTTTCCGTCTCCATTGGCCTTCCATCCATATTTTCGAAAGCAGAACATCACACTTTTACAATATAATCTGCCTTCCTGGGCTTGGCCTGGACTTCTGCTGTTTCTTTCGGATAGCCCAAAATGCAGTGGCCTACGCCGATATAGTTCTCCGGAATGCCCCAAGCCTTCAGAAGCTCTTTTCCTTCCCCTGACGCAAACACCTCCCGCGCCCGGTGAATCCAGCAAGAACCCACTCCCAGGCTGTGAGCGGCCTGCATCAGAGTCCCTAGTACCAGACTGCCATCCTCCACGCAGGTGGGCCGTCCGCTGTCTGCCAAAACAATCAGCACTGTTGGCGCGCCGTAAAAGGGATCGGAATCTGTTCCCATCACCTCTGCATTCATTCTGGACAATTTTGCAATCAGATCCGGCTCCTGCACTACCACAATTTTAGGAGACTGCATCCCCATTCCTGTCGGAGCATAAGTACCTGCCTCCAAAATCGCATCCAATTCTTCATCTTTAATCTGCTCCGGACGGTAAGCCCGAATACTTCTGCGCTCTTTAATATTCTTAATCACTTCATTCATACCGTTACCTCTTTGAACAGACCACTGTCCGCCTCCCTGTAAAACTATCACAAGACAGCTGTCAAACTTTTTATAATCATCCAATAACCGTATCCTATTTCATAGGAATTCTGGCCACACCGGTCTTTACCGCAGCCTCAGCCACTGCTTTCGCCACTGCATCTTTCACTCTTGCGTCAAAAGCGGCCGGAAGAATATAATCCGCATTCAGCTCCTCATCGCTGACAATACCTGCGATGGCATAAGCAGCAGCCACTTTCATCTCTGCATTGATCTTAGAAGCACGAACATCCAGGGCTCCCCGAAAAATGCCTGGGAATGCCAGAACATTGTTTACCTGGTTAGGAAAATCACTGCGCCCGGTAGAAACTACTGCTGCGCCTCCAGCCTTGGCCTCGTCCGGAAAGATCTCCGGAGTCGGATTTGCACAGGCAAAAATAATGGGATCTTTTGCCATGGTCTTTACCATCTCCGTAGTGAGAGTTCCCGGTGCAGACACTCCAATAAACACATCTGCTCCTTTGATAACCTCCTCCAGGGTTCCTGTTTCCTTCTCCTGGTTGGTGATCTTTGCCATCTCTTCCTTGATGGGATTAAGGCCTGCCCGCCCCTCATAAATGGCTCCCTGACGGTCTGTCATGATCACATGTTTCAGACCCATGCTGATAAGAAGTTTAATAATGGCAATGCCAGCGGCTCCAGCTCCGCTGGTTACGATCTTAATATCTTTTATATCCTTTTTCACCAGTTTCAGGGCATTGATCAGCCCTGCCAAGGTAATAACAGCTGTTCCATGCTGATCGTCATGGAAAATAGGAATATCACAGCACTCCTGAAGTTTTCGCTCGATCTCAAAGCAACGCGGCGCACTGATATCCTCTAAATTTACACCGCCAAAGCTGCCTGCCAAAAGTTTTACAGTCTGAACGATCTCGTCCACATTCTTGCTTCTGACACACAGAGGGATGGCATCCACATCGCCAAATGCCTTAAACAGCACACACTTTCCTTCCATAACCGGCATTCCTGCCTCAGGGCCAATATCCCCCAAGCCTAGCACTGCGGTTCCGTCTGTCACCACTGCTACAGTGTTCCAACGTCTGGTAAGTTCATAGCTAAGTTCCGGGTTCTTCTGGATCTCCAGACAAGGCTGAGCCACTCCCGGCGTATAAGCTAAAGACAGCGCCTCCTTGGTGTCAACCTTTGCCCTGGGAGTCATTTCGATTTTGCCCTTCCACTCCTGATGGAGTCTTAATGATTCTTTTGCGTAATCCATAGTGTAATTTTCTCCATTTTCTGATTTCATCAACGGGTTACTTTCTTTCTTCTGACACAAACAGCGTATCTTTTTACGCTCCCATTATATCCAATTATCCTTCTGATGTAAATATGGAGTTCAAAAACAAGGAAGAAGCTGCGCTGTCTCCGGCCTGGCTTCTTCCCTGTCCCTTAAAATTCTTTGCTTTCCATAATCTTAACGCTTATCTTATAAGAAATCCATAAAATCAAAAGTACCGATCCAGCTAAAATCCCTCCTAAGAGAACGGCATTTTCTGCCAGCCGTCCTGCCAGCGCCTTCGCCGCAGCCGAATCATCCAGTAGCTCCATAGCAGCGAGGCCGATAGCCAAGGTAACTCCCACAATCCCGAAAAGGGCCATTCTGCTTTTCTCACTGCCGAATTTGAATTGAAGCGGCAATAGCAGCGCCACCATAAAACCAAGGAGCAAAATGATTGCAGCAGCTGAACACAGCAGCTCCGCTGCAAGAGGGTCTGTCCCGGTCAGCACCCGATAACCGTACACCAAGCCGCAGGCAAAAATGCTCGAAGCAATATTCATCAGACAGAGCAGCGCATATTTTTCCCTCACATAGCTTCTGCGGTCTATAGGCAGGGTGAACAAAAATGCATACCCGTTATCGTACTCGTCATAGTTGATGGTGCCAAGGACAAACATGGTCACCAGGGAGGTCAGATACCCCACCACAAAATCCGTGTCCGTTATCAAAAAGAATCCAGTAAACACCAGCAGCACCAGCAGAAATTGTCTCTGATGCTTCATCAGCTTTAAATCCTTGATCAGCAATCCCTTCATTTCCTATTCCCCCGAATCATCATTGTAATCAATTCATCTAGAGACCCTTTTTCTACTACCAGCCCCGGATAATTTTCCAGATAAAACTGCTTCTGATTGGTCAGACATTTATAGCCGTAGTGCTCCTTCTGAACTCTTAAAAGATACTGCTGATCCAGTTTGCTCATCTGTTCCGGATCTGCTTTTAAAACCGCATAGTCGCTTAACAGCACATCGGTCTCCTCATGAAAAATGATCTGCCCCTGATGGATCATATAAAAATCATCGCACAGGTTTTCCAGATCGCTGGAAATATGGGAGCTGATCAAAATACTCCGCTCCTCATCTTCCTCCATATACTCCCTGAGAAGCTCCAGCACCTCATCCCGGACAACCACGTCCATTCCGGCTGTGGGCTCATCTAGTATCAGCAGCGAGCTCCCATGGGTAATAGCTGCGATGAGCTTTAGTTTTGCCCTCATTCCTGTGGAAAATTTCCGGATCTGCTGATCCAGCGGAATGGCGAACCGTCCGCACAGCTCCAGAAAAGTCTTTTGGTCAAATTTTTCATAAAAGCTGCTCTCGATCGCCAAAAGATCCTTTCCCGTCAAATAAGCGCTGAAGCCAGAGTCAGAAAGTACCACTCCGATCTGCTCCCGCTCCTTTCTTCCAAGCTGCCTGACGTCTTTCCCAAAAATCTCTACCCGTCCTCCATCCGGAGAGATCAGCCCAAGGACAGCCTTGAAGGTGGTGCTCTTGCCAGCTCCATTCTGACCAATCAAACCGGTCACGCTGCCGGGCCGCACCTCTAAGGTGCAGTCCAGATGAAAATGGTCATACGTCTTCTTTAAACCTTCTATTTTCAACATATTGATTCCTCCAAAATCAGTTCAAAGAGTTCTCCTATTTCCTCCTTTGTCAATCCGTATCTCCTGCCTTTTTGAATGGCCATTTCCAAATCGGCTTCTACTTCCTTTCTCTGTTCCTCTGCGATCCTGGACCTATTGGCTGCAGCTACATAGGTCCCCTTTCCATGAACTGTCACAGTGAAGCCCTCCTGCTCCAGGTTGTCATACGCCTTTTTCACTGTCAGCGCACTGATCTTCAGTTCCTTCGCCAGAGAACGTACAGAAGGCAGCACCTCATTTTCCTTCAGCTCTCCATTGAAAATCATTCCTTTGATCCGTTCCATAATCTGCTCATAAATAGGAACCATAGACGAATGGTTAATGATGATATTCATGTTGTACCTCCTCTGTGTATAACAGTATATAACAGCATTTAACTGTTGTCAAGTGTTATACACTGTTTATTTCAAAAAAGCAAAAATGACAGTAAGCGTAAATTATGATATAGTTAGTTAACAATAGACTGAAAATCAAGAAGGATTAATATATTTAAAAGATGTTATTATCACAAAAACAGTCCATGCAGACAAGTATGTGAAATTTTTTCTGGATACCAAACCCAGACCTCATATTTGTCCTGCCTGTGGAAACTCCACAGCTAAGATCCACGATTATCGCTGGCAGACCATCAAAGATTTACCCTTTCAGCTAAAAAATTGCTATCTTGTTCTTCATAAACGGCGTTATGTCTGCTCTTGCGGAAAGAAATTCTATGAGTCCTATGAATTCCTTCCCAGATATCTGCAGCGGACCAAACGACTTACATGGAAAATAGCGGATCTGCTGCATGAAACTAACAGTTTAAAATCTGTGGCCAAAACATCCAATGTTTCTGTCACAACCGTCTGCAGAATACTCGACAGTATCCACTATTCATGTCCGCCTTTAAAAGAAGCTGTTTCCATCGATGAATTCAAAGGAAATGCCCGCACAGGTAAATATCAATGCATTCTTGTAAACCCGAAGAATCATTCCATTATAGATATCCTTCCTGATCGTACACAGTCTCATCTTACTTCCTATTTTCAGGAAATTGATCGTGCTCAGCGGCTCAGAGTAAAGTATTTCGTCTGTGATATGTGGCAGCCCTACGTTGATCTTGCCCATACATTTTTTCCGAATGCAAAAGTCTGCATTGATAAGTATCATTTCATCCGGCAGGTCACCTGGGCCATGGAAAATGTCCGAAAACGTCTGCAAAAAACCATGACCATTACTATGCGCAAATATTATAAGCGCAGCCATAAGCTTCTCCTGACAAGATATAAGAAGCTAAAAGAGGAAAACAAAAAGGCATGTGATCTGATGCTCCTGTATAATGATGATCTGCGGCTGGCACACTGGCTGAAAGAAAAATTTTATGAACTCTGCCAGGACACCAGATACTCCCGGCAGCGCAGGGATTTCCATGATTGGATAAAGATTGCGGAAACTTCCGGCTTAAAGGAATTTGAAAAATGCGCTGACACATATCGTCGCTGGTCAGAAGAAATATTAAATGCTTTTAAATACGGAATCACAAATGGGACAACGGAAGGTTTTAATAATAAGATCAAGGTACTAAAGCGAACCTCTTATGGAATTCGAAACTTTGAACGTTTCCGTACCAGAATCTTACATAGTACAAACTAAATAGAACCTTATAAACAAGACTGGCACGAAGGTTTATTTTTCATGCTCTAATATAAATATAGAACTTAAAAATGTAAAAAAGGCCCCAAACACAGTAACAGGGCGGGATTCATAAGACTCCCACCCCAAAACTTGACATAGAGCCAATAAACGGAATTGCCAATAATTACTTTTCGGTGCTGTATGACACAAAATAAAAAAGCCCTTGAAATTCAAGGGCTTTTCAATGCCGCAGACCGGAATCGAACCTGATAACTGCATTTTAAAAAAACACCGTAAAATAAACCTTCCTTAATATATGCGGCTTTTAAGCGTATTTATATATGTACGAAGTTCAATATTTTGTCTAAAAACCAGTAAAATATGACACAGTATGACACGAAATATGACACGCCAATAGGATTGTGGTATGCAGCGGCAGGTTTCCCCGCCGCTGCTTTTTTTATCTTACACCTCTTTGACGATGGCGTCAAACCCTTTCGCTTTCAGTTGCCGTTTCAGCTTTTCAGCATTCTCTTTGCTGTCAAATACCCCAGCCTGAACGATGTGGTACTCTCCATCTTTTTTCAGGATCGCTTCAAACCCCTTATTTTTCAGGCGTGCAATCTGGGTATTAGCCAGTTTTTTCTTCCGGTAGGCCCCGACCTGCACTCGAAACTTTTTCCCGCCGGATCCCGCAGCACCCGGCAGACGGAAACACCGCTGCCAGTTATAGTTAAAATAGGCAGATACCGCAATCTCATGGCCGGTACCGTCTCCCGGACGGCCGTCATCGTCATTCCTGGCCCCGACCACTTTTCCGCTGCCCAGGCACAACTCTGTGTGACCGTGTTTTCCTGTCCGATCCAGCATCAGCAGTACATCTCCCTTTTGCAGACCAGCTCCGGTCTTGAAATTCACAGATCCGGTGCAGTCTAAAAAACCCTTGGCCAACAACCGGTCGGCCATTTTGTCAATGCTTACTTTTCCCAGGTCTAACCCTGCCTGATTGTACGCCTGCATTACCAGGCCAATACAATTATATTCCGGCCCCCAGCCTTTACCGGCGTTATTGTAACCATGGCTGTTGTCGTTGGCGATACCTACGGCCCAGGCGCAGGCGCTATCTATAATCTGCTGGTTGGTTTTCTTCTCTGGGTAGATAGCCTTGCCATTCTCATCAAACACGAAATAGCTCGGGTTTTTGTCTGCCACGGCCTTCGCTTTGCTCAAATCGTGGAACGCCCCGAGCTGGCTCTTTGCATCCGCCCAGGTCTTGCGTACCCGCAACCAGGGCTTATCGGTATCCGGAAGAATATCTCCCATCACTTTGTCGTATCTTGCCAGGTCAAACCGCTGGATAATATTACAGATCTTATCAACATACTTCGTGTCGGTGGCATATCCTCCGGCCTTGATTAACTTGATCTGTTCCTGGTAGTTTTTGCAGTCCTGAATGCCATCATAACGCAGCTTGCTGCCATTTTGAGCACCCAGAAGGTAAGCACAGCGATCCTCAATACTCTTTTCGATGTTCGGGTATTTACGGAACTTCGCCAATTCCTCACGCACATTACCGGCCTTATCCTGCTCTTTTGTCAAAATCTCAACATGACTTTTTCCGTCCCAAGTGCTGCCCGGCCATGTGTTCCCGGATAAATTGTTCTTCATTCCACAGACGTTGTTGGCTTTTCTCGCCAGTTCCGTGGCGCAGTATCCGCTTTCTAAGATAGTCTGTGCCGCTGTTACAGATGGGAACAATCCATACTTTTCAGCAATCGGCCGGCTGATCTCCAACAACTTCTCCGCAGCATCTTTTTCGGACAGACCCGCAAACTCTGCCGTCTGGGTGCCGGATGCACTCTCAGGCTTCGTATTTGCCCCATTTAGCCGTTTTTTAAACTCATCCCATGTCCAGCTGGTTTTGTATTTATTATTGTGTACATAGGGCGCTGGACAGGTCTTATTGACAATATCATAGTGCCGCAGTACATGATCTGCCGGAATGTTATTCTCCTGCATCAATTTCTTTACCAGCCACACACAGGCCTCCTGGGTTTCTTTGGTAAAATACCATCTCTTGTCCTCTGCGCTGGAACTGTCCCCATCACACTTGCAACACATCTCAATGCTGATCGTGTTCGCATTACGGGCCTCTGGATGTTTCTGGGTGTAATACCCGGCCGTACCCACTGCCCAGACAACAGCATCCAGGCTACAGCGCTGATAGATAGTTCCATCCCAGTAGATATAAAAATGCGCTCCGTATCCACCTGGCTCCAGATCATGGTTCTGTCCGACTACGCCCAGATAATGTATGGCGATATATTTTTTCTGATTGCCCCACTTAGGGACTCTGTTTGCACTTACTGCGTTTATAATCGTTCTTTCGCTCATTTCGTTTTCCTTCCTGTGCGATATCGCACGAAAAAGAGAGCGGTTTCCCGCTCCCTTAATTTAATATAGTTTTTCAATTAATTTGGGTTTTAAACCCAGAAGAGTATTAGAATCTGATATCAGAAAAGAAACTATGCCCATAGCCGACTTTATTCTGTCCGTATATTCTGCTTGGCTCAAATATTTCACAGAGTTATCAAGCAAGACATTCATACAGGTAAGATCATCTTTTATTTTCTTTATAGCGGCTAATATCTGAGGATTTTCCGGTACGTCCACTACCGTCATCATTGGCGGCTTACTGGTCTGCTTCTTTTCTGCCAAGGCAGCCTCCCGCAGCTCCCGGTAGGTTGGTACGGCCACCGGAACCTTGCGTTCCTCTTTTGCCCGGAAATAGAAATCCACCAGATAATCATACACTTCCCACGCCTTGTCAGTGTTTAAGGACTTGGCGTGAAGCAGAGCGCCTTTTTCGGTCCAGAGGTAGAGATGGGAAGTTCTGCTGGCAACCAGGTCGGAATTTCCTACCTGGTTCTTAAACACCTTTAAGTCATCTCCGGTAAGGGAAATATAATGTTTCCCATCCACATATCTATTTCTATTTTCATTAAAATTTTGCTTAATCCTCACCGGTGTTGTTCCGTAACACTCCGCTATCTGATTGCTTGTTAAAACTCTAATTCCTTTTACCTGAATTGTACGAGGTAACTGCATAGTAAAAACTCCTTTCGAATTTTGGTTCTTGAAAGAAGTTCCATTCTGCATTATAATATTTACAGAAGGAAACTTCTCACTGTGAGCGTTGATTGACTTTTGTGGAGCGTCAACGCTCTATTTTTTTATTTCAGACTTAACCATCTCTATCCCTTTCATTATCGCATCCGTCCTTGAAATTTTCAAAGCATTAGCACATTCCTGGATATCCTGTGCCTCTGCTTCCGTTAATCGGATATTCAAATTTATTTTTCTGGGATTTTCTTTCGGTGGCCTTCCTGTTCTAGGACTCATTGTATCACCTCACTTTTTGCCCTCGCAATAAATATATTATAGCACGCGCAAAAAGTCAAGAGATTTTTTCAGAAAAAAGGGCAGCTTACTCGCCGCCCACATCATCCTTTTTCCCGTCTTTTTCAATCAAGTTTCGCAGCATTTCATATAATCCTGTGCTGGCCAAGCCGGAGATCATTCCGCCCAATATCACCTCTGCATTGATACCAGCTTGCAGGTTAATCAAAATTGCAATGATCGTCCCCATGCACAGCGCCGCCAGGGGGATGTATTTATTTGGGAACCAGTCGAATGCTGTTTTCAACACAAACCCCACCAGCAGACAGATCCCTAAAATTAACGGGTTAATGTACTCAAACAAAAAATTAATATCCATATTGATCCTCCTTTTACATTCCGATTTGTGCAAATACAAATCCGAGTATAATACTTATGATTGCAGTTACTACATGCCCAACAACTTTGCGCCACATTTCTCCATCCCGGGACTCCAGTGCTTCCAATCTTTGGCCCTGCTGTTCCTGCTCCTTTACCATGCTTTGCAGGCTTACCGCCATCTTTTCTACCGATGTGGCAATTTCCCCGATTTGCTGCACAGTGTTCTCCAACAGCTCAATGCGCCGGTTCTGTCGTCTATGTTCTTCTTCCATTCTTTTCTTAAATTCTTCATGTTCCGCTCGCGAAATCGGCGTATCCATCTTCGTTTTTCCTTTCTGATTTTTCTGCACAAAATAGACTCCTTCTCAGGGTCTGGCTCTGATCTCCATATTCATCACCTCTTCTCAAAAGTAAAAGCATATCAATCCCGGAAACATCCGGAACTCATATACCTTTACTTTTTATGCCACAATTTGTTGCTATTAATTAAACTAAACACGAATACATTGATCACCAGCACATCTTGTACCGCCGTAATCACATCGCCCTGTTGCCCCTGTGCCTGTAATGCGGCTGTTACACGTTGGATTATTGTGTCTCTTACATCCAAATAAAATCACCTCCTGGATCATCATATCAAGCCAGGAGGTGAAAATCCGCAATGTTATGGTTGGCAATTAACTAAACACGAATACACTGGTCACCAGCACATTCCAAGGGAACTGGTTACCAGGATTTAACGTAAAAGGAATGGGATTTGCGGTTATGATCCCTAAAAATTATAAGAATCGCAAACTATCCATATCTTCTGTGCGGATTTTTTCGGTCGATAAGGGATGGATAAATACGGAAGTATCATCTATCAGCGATATGGCTAATTGCTGGCGGGTTTTACTAAAAACCGACACCACAATGGGATTGACGGATGGTCTCAATTATTTAACAGAAATATCCGGAGAAATTAAATAATCATGCGACTGGGTAAGAGATTGTACAATCGATCCTCTCTACAGTCCTATATCCCGGATTATAAAAACACAGGGCATTATCTGTGTGGCGTAAATATGCGCAGTAGCAATTTCCGGAAGCTGTTCCAAGCGTAAATGTTAATAAATTCTTGTACTTTGCGCCTGGAAGCGGAAAGCAGACCGGTCCGTCATGCTCTACGGAATAGGGAGTAAGTTCGATGTTTACAAAGCATATACCGTTTTCTATACAGTAACGTGCCCATCCATTTGACCCCTGCGCACTTATAGCGGTCATTTCCTTGGATTTTGTTTTCGTGTTTAGTTCATTGATGGCTCCTACCACTTCCTTGCTGGTCGTGGTCAGGCTTGACGCTGTGCCTATCCCCAATTTGCCCCTGATCCAATCTGCCAACGTGGCCAGCCTTGTGCGTTTGGTAACGTCTCCCTCAATGATCAGATCTGTGGTATCCGCCAGCTCGCTCTTGGACGCCTCAGACAGCCCTTTGATCAGTGTACTCAGTATGCTTATTGTCATAATAGCGCCTCCTACTTAATCTGGTCTAATATGTTGCTGTAAATGTAATCATCAATAGCCTTGATGTTCTTTTCCAGCCCCTCATCCATTACAATAAAATTTACTTTATTGTTCTGACTGATCAGGGATCCACTGCCGTCAATCTCTGAAAACGTAACGGTCATCCTGACGCCCTCTCCTGTAATCATCTTAGTGAAACTCGTTATTTTTTTCATTTTATTCCTCCTGTTCTTGATAAAAATCATTCATCATACAGATGGCCTGCTGAGCATAATCAATCTCTTGCTCTTCCGCCGGCAGGTAGTTGTTTAACCGTTCATATCCATATCCAGACTGGCGCGCCTTCAACTCCCAGGAGAAACGTAATCCGGGTGTGCCAGAAACCTCAAAATACGTTTCTGTTTTTTGGGACACATATAGATCTCCTTCGCCCTCTTTTTGTAAAAACACATAATATTCCATTTCCGGGATAACTGTCTCTGAAAAAATATCATCTATATCCACAAAACACTTGCCGTCAGCTCCAATGGTTGCCGTCCCTATATCCCCAAAAAATGGACTTCCCATTTCGTAGCAATACAATAGGCGATCCTGATAATTGTTCGTTTTGGCAATTCGATTTTTACTCCCCCGCACAGACAGACCTGATTTATTCACACGAAAATAATCCTCTGTGATTAATTCATCTGCCGTGTCTTCCAGCGCTATTAATTCTGCGGATATGTACCCTCTTGAACTAGCCCCGTATCTCTCCATATAGATCCCGTTGGCCGATGATCTTGCAGCTGTAGTCCTGATCCATAAATACCCAGTGTTAAGATTTGCCAGTTTATTTTTTCCGTCCGAGCAAGAAAATCCATTATTTCCAAGATACGCACCGGCACCTACAGAATTAATTGTTGTACGATTTCCAGTATGCAAATTTGTCTTGTCGATGGTAAAACCACCTATTTTTCCAGTCTCCGCGGTCACTTTCCCGGAAAATGTTCCTTTTTTAAAGTTCACTCCAGTATTGTCAATGTACCCTACCTGGCTGCCATTGGCATCCAGGATGGACAGCAGACCATTGCCGTTATTGACACCGCCCAGTTTCAGGGTTCCGCCCCTGGCATAGCTAAATGACACATACAGATCACCATTGGAGTCCAATAAAAAGCCCTTGGTTTTTCCATTCTGAAACCAAAGGTTAAATACATTCTCCATATTGATCTGCTTTTCCACATCGGTGACCGAATTGTTTACCTTCTCAATGGCCTCTTTCAGGGCTTTTTCTGTGGCTGCTACTGCCTCCTTGTCTGCAATCTGCTTCCCATCTACCGTAGCCATCCCTGAAAGCCGAAATTCGCCGGTTTCCAGGTTCCAGCGATTTCTGCCCAGTAGATCCGCCAGCACTCCGGCCCGCATGTAGGTGGCATTCACATACAGCTCTTTGCCGATCTTGTAAATTCCCTTAGCGGCACCATCGTCTGTCAGGATATTGAAAATCTCTTCCTGGGTCAGCGCAGCTACTTCCTTCAGGACGGATACTCGCTTAATGTCGATCAGCTCCTCTGCATCACCGGAAGAAAACAACGATATCTCAATCTCGGATATTGCTCTTGGCATCGCAAGGTAGGATCCGTTGCTGGCCTGGATCAATTTTCCATCGGTTGTCCTAAAAAACGTATACAGATAATGCTCTATGTTGCTTTCGTCCTGGGTGCTTTCGTAGATCGTGTTCCAGGTGTACCCATCCGCCGTCTCCCGGATCCGGAAACGGCCATTATAGGCCTGCCTTGCATTGGTATCTTCTCTATAATACGCCGCAGCGCTGATCGCATCCGGATTATAGACATTATCCTTTCCAATCTTCACGATGCTGGCCGACGTCTCTAGGGTATACACCCTCCCTGGCGGCCCCACCATACCGGCGTGTAGTTTGGACACTGTAAACCGCTTGCTGACCGATAACGTACCCAGATAGGTGGCCTTTATATCTACCCATGCAGTATCTGCTTCCAGGGCTGTGACCACATACGTCCTGGTCCCACTGTCCCAGGCGCCGGATATGGCAGCTGATTCCGTGATAGAAAAAGAACACTGGTTTGTCACATCCTTGGATCCATACATCACAATGGGTCTGGTCGTGATCCCCTCCGGGAATTTTTCATAGTTTCCATCTGCATCCACCGGCACCGTGGCATGGTCATTGTCCAGCTGCATGGTCATGTTGCTGGCAGCCGCTGTTGCGGTGTCCATGACGTCCTTGATGGCATCTGTGGCAGTTTTGTCCCCGATCATGACACAATCCCCGGAGATCATCACCTTTCCGGTGGCAAAATCCGCCTGGAAGATGATTTTCCCCTGCTGATCTTTCACGGTAATGGCCCCGGCGTCAATATAATCTGCGTTGATTCCCTCTGCGTACAGCAGCTTGGTGATCATGGTCCCGGTCAGGAAGAACCCAAACGGATAGGTCTTACCGCCGTCATTTGACACGCCAACGGCGTCTGCCGTGATCTTGATCACGTTCTTAGACTCGGCCAATGTCGGCTTATCATGGAAATAGGTGATTGTGCTGCCGTCTTCTTGCTTTTCATAGGTGGGATACAATCCAGAGCTATTCTCCAGGACCTTGTTCAGATTTTCAATGGCCAGCTCCCGGTCTGTTTTTTCTTTTTTAACAAGTTCTATGGCCTTAATAATAGCTCCCTGCGCTGGTGACCGATATTGGCTTGCCAGTCGGAGTCCCGATGTAGCACTATTCTTCATAGTTGTAAAACCAAAGAAAACGAAATCTACATCTGTCAAGAATGTATTATACGTATTTCCCGCCCAATCTGTAATCTTTGCCATATCCATAAACTCAGCAATAGGATACGCAATATAATCGCCTTCAAATTTACGGAACGTTGCACCAATAAGAACCTCTCCCAGTAAACTTACCAGCGTCTGCTCCTGCCCAACTGCCAATGGATTGGAGACCGGAATCACATATCCTTCTGAACCCTCCAGAATAATCGTTTCTGTATCGCTGTCATCCTCGGCTGCTGTGCTTTTGCTTGTCTGTACACCGGTAATCACAATATCGCTGGCATCCGTCTTTAAGTTCACCCACTCCGTCAGATTATGAGCATTTTCCCAGTCAAATGTATACGAAAGAATTTCAAGCGCACCCTGACGATTGATACGCGCATTTCCGCCAGCAATCATTGCAATGTAACCGATGATCTGCCGGAAGGTATACTCTCCGACAGGCTTCGCATTGATTACAAAATTTTGATTTCGGAAACTGGCAGATGCCAAAAGAATATCGCATCTGGAGCAAATATCATCCAGCAATGTCCTAGCCGTAGTTGGAAACGAAAGAGATGTATTAAACTGCCTATCCGCCCGATACATATCATCAAACGCCATAACAGCAACTGTCGTTCCGTAAGTCTCTGGCTGCGTTACAGTAAATATACCATTCTCAATACGCTCTACTGCATCGCCCAAATCAAATGTCGTATACAACCGGATCCTCGCTCCAGTAAAATCATACGACTGCAGATGACCATCATCATTTAGCAATTCAATTTGAGCACTTCTACAGAGTGCCTCGCCAATAGGGATTGAATTTGAACTAGCCCCGTCTGTCACACCATTATTCGCTACGGTAAAACCTGACTCGTCTATGGATAGTGATCTTCCATCTGCAAATGTAATCTCCGCAAATTCTTTGAAATCCGTGTTATTCTGCATCAGCTCTTTGAATTTTTCAGATACGTTAATCATGTCAGTTTCTCCATACCTGTCATATTAAAAGACAATTCACTTAAATATTCTTCGTTTTCTTCAAGTGATCCTATTTTGAGATTTCCGCTTTTCCCAACATAAAACCTGTCTGTACGCCACTCACAGTGATATGGGCTAAAGCGGTATAATGAAAACGGCTTGCCCAAGGCAATGATGTGCAATATCTTAGATGCTTCTCTTACCGGAATATGTGTTGCCGAATATCCATACTGCTCCACCGTAAACATAGGGGTAAAATGACCTTTTCCACTCTGAGCTCTTGCACTGTCACTGGTGTAAGTCGTTTCAAAACCATAGGCCATATCTTTATCAGGCTGCCATACATCAACGCCTGCCATTTTGATTTTCTGTTGTGCCATAATATAATGCCCTCCTATGCGAGTTCAAGTGGGTTTCGGCCAGTCATCTGCTGCCTTACTTTTGCTTCCTCGATAAACTCATCAAACAGTGTCCTGCGGTTTATTTGGGCAATAAAACGTGTCCCACCACCCTGCTGTCTTCCAGACTCTTCGCGTACGATTTGACGCAATAAGGCCTCTGGTGTCTCCAAATTTCGTCCATTTTTCTGATCACCCAGAATTGCTAAAAATTCTGCATTTGGCGGAATAACTGCACCGGATGCAAGATAGGGTATTGTTCCAAGTGTCGGAATATTAAATCCATCAAACCCCCACCAGGATCCGCCTATGCCCGGTATCCAATCTGGAATGGTTATTTTAAACTGAATGGAATTAATCTTCCCAATCAGCCCATTTACTAATCCAATAATTCCGTTAAAGGCTCCGATAATGGCATTAATAGGCGTTCGGGCAATATCCGCCAAACCGTTAAATACGTCCTCAAATAGATCATTGAGCGGTGTGGTGACATTGTCCGAAAACCAGGTAACTACACTTTCCCATACGCCTGTTATCCCGTTCCAGGCGTCCTGGAATATTCCGGTAAACCAATCCTTTGTGTCAGCAAAAGCTTCCTTAATTCCATCCCAAAGATCGGAAAAGAAATCACAGGCCCCCTTCCAGGCGTCGTTGACGTTCTTCCAGGCCGCGTCAAACTTTTCCTTAAACCAATCTCCAACATTTTTAAACGTTTCTTTAATCCCGGTCCATAGATCGGCGAAGAACTCTTTGATCTTTTTGGTTGTTTCTTCAAACCAATCCCGAATAGCTCCCCAAATTTCTATTGCCTTTTCCTTTATGACGTCCCAGTTTTTGTATAACAGAACGCCTACAGCTATAATCCCGGTAATTGCAAGTGTCCATGGATTTAACACTGCTGAGATCAAGGTTTTTAATTTAGATACAGCCCCGAAAACTCCACCTAAATTAGTAATCAGGTTTGCAATGCCAGAGACTAATTGCGTAACTTTAAATGCGGCAAAAAAAGCGCCTATAACAATGGCCATATTCTGGACGATACCAGGATTTTGAGCACACCATTCTGAAAATGCGCTCAAAGCGGTGTTTATCCCATCCCACAAACTGAGAAAAATCCCGCCTGTCCACTGCGCTATCGGCTGCAGGACGCTATCCCAAAACCACTGGAACAACGGCTGTAACACGCCAAGAATATTATTTAAACCAGCGATTGCGAGCGAAAGAGTGTCCAGAAATCGAGGTACTATCTCATTTGCCACCCAAGTTCCCAACGGAACCAAAGCATTCTCCCATAACCAAACAAGCCCCTCTCCGACACGGATAGCAAATGGCGTCAATGCCACCCAAAGTCGATCTAAAGCCGATATAATCTTATCGAAGTTTATTTTCATAAGACCGTCATTCAGAGCATTTACCAGACGCGGTATTCCTTCTCCAAGCGTCCATTTTCCCACCGGAACGAGAAAATTATCATAAAAGCCCTTTAACGCATCCCAAGCAAAATCTCCCAGGCGCGAAAGTCCTTCGTTCCATAGTTTTTTCAAAGCTTCGGTTGTCGGTTCCAGTATTTTCAGCATTTCTTTCATATACTCGCCAAATTTGTTATCTATGGGCACTTCCTCAAACATATCTGAAGGCTTTAAACCTCCGGAAGCGTTTCCGGCTCCACCGCTTACTGGGATATCTGTCATCTGATCTGGCCGTTCAAAACGTCTTACTTCATCCAGGCCTGAGAGATATTGATTTGTTGCTTTATTCGCTTTCTTCATTGCGTTTACCACATTATCCGCAGCGCCCGCCGTCTCATTTAGCGAAGCTGCATAATCCTGCTGCACAGCTACCGCACGCGTATAGGTTCCTTTTCCGGATAGAATAGAAAAGAACATACTTACATACGATGCCGCCGTAGACAGCATATCAATGAACTTTGCCAAAATAGGTGCGATAATGCTCAATATCGGCGAAAATGCCGTTGCAAACGCATTTTTTAATCTGGTAAAGCTGGAAAGCAACATGGATATACTTTCATTTGTCCCACTAGAATACTGCGCAAAATTAGTCATACCCTCTGCTATTCCGCTTGTTACTGCAGAGATTGCTCTAAATGCTACACTAAATAAAATTGACTGGGCAAGCATTTCGCCAATACCTCTTTGGGCTCCGCCTGCGCCTTTTTCTATGGTCTTCAATGACCTTCCGTACTTCCCGGTAGATTTTTCAGCTTTATCTGTTACGGAATTAGTCTGTGCAAGCTTTCTCCGATAAGAATCGACCTTCTCCTCAATGGAGTCATACGAAGTACGTAAGCGATTATTTACATCCTGAAGCTTCTGCTGTTCTGCGGCAAGCTTCTCTATATCTCGTTTAGCCGCTTCTGTCCCTGCTCCAAAACTAAATGCGTTCCCACGTTGTTCCAGATCCGCAAGCTCGCCTTCTGCATATTTAATCGTGTTTATAAGCTCCTGTATGTCATATTGCATAGACTTATAGGCTCTACTGCCTTTATTTCCACCCATCGTCAAGAATTTATCCTGGCGATCAATCAATGCCCCCAGCTTCACATTCGCTTTATCGATCTGTTCTTGGATTTCCCGGTACTCATCTGTAGGGATTTTCTGTGATGCATATTCCTGTACTTTCTTGTTTAGATCATCCACTTTCTGCTTCTGCCGCGTATATTGTGAATTTAACTTAGACAAGGAATCTACCTGCTTCTGTAATGCAATCTCGGCTTTACGTCCTATCCCTTCTACAGACGCAGCCATTCGCCTGGCAGATGCTTCCAGATCCCGGAGCCCCATCTTTACACCTTTTTTATCTACTTTTGTATCAATAACAATACTTCCGTCCACGCCTGGCACTCCGACACCTCCCTTTATTTACCATATCCGAACAGATTTCTAATTTCTTCTTTCTCATCCGCAGGACGCTCGGGAATTTTCGCTCTCAAGTCAATCATATTTTTGTTAGCTGCGTAAAACTCTTTTTCCCACTTCTCCAGTTTCTTTCCTTTCAGTTTTTTCTGCCGGATCTGAAGAATTTGCTGATATACTCCATCGCCAATCTCCATGTATGCACCAAGAAAAGTCCACCAGTGACAATATGGCATCGACCGGATCTCTTTCCCCAAGACCTTATTGACAGCCGGAATTATAACTGCAGAGTCTTGCTCCCAGTCCATCATGCGCGGCCTTTTCCTTCCATCACCCTTTATCCCACAGTCTATAAATTCAACGGCCTTTTTGTATGCTTCCTCCATATATTTTTGCGGTATACATTCTGGATTGATAAATAAAATTTCAAATAATACCTGCATTTTCTCCTGATTTGTAAGATCAGCATCCGCCTGGGCGCGCAGAATATCAATTACTGCTCGGAAATCCGTTCGTATCGAATACTGTTTTCCGGAGATCTCCAGCTTTGTCGGTAAATTCCATGAATCAAACATGATATTTCTGCGTATATTTACTTACACGCCCCTGCATCTTCTTCATTCTGATATCAAACTCTTTACTTATAACATCACCAATAGCATTCATACAAACCTCAAAAAATGGGCGTCCATCCGGCATGGGCGAAAACGCTCCCATAATACTGAAGAATGTATTCTTTGCATCTGCATCCACCAGATAATCAAATTTTTCAACAAACAACGCTTCTACAGATTTCGGATCCATTCCATCCTCTGCTTTAAATTCTTCAAAAAATTTGCGTACCTCTTCATATCGCTGAGTAATATTGGTATCTGACGGTCGAAACACAAACTTAGAAAGAACTTCTCCATTTTTATTTTTAATGGTGTATGTTTTACTTCCATCATCAATAACAATATCCGTGGAATTTGCCTTGTTCCCGTTGTACTTTCTTAATTTATTTGACATTTTCCCCTCCTGCATCAGAAAAAAGCGCCCTAAAATCTGGGCGCTCGTTTTTAGTCTATTCAGTTTCTCGTTACGCTGTAATTTCACCTTCCGTAAACCTCGGATTTCCTGTTTTTACAGACTCAGCAGTTACATAACCTTTGGTTCTCTTTCCGTCCTCAGACACATTAAACGGGATATTCAGCCCTGATGTGTCACCGCCATAAGACTGCGGCTTTACCATAACTTCCTGGACGTAAGCAAGATGTTTTTCCGCTGCTGTATCTTCTACGATCACTTCAAGCATCAGCGTCTTACACAGATCCCCTTTTAACCGGTTAAAAGCAATATCGCGGATCTTGGGATATAATTTTTTATCCGGATCTGCGTAAAACGGGTCGGCACTCATTGACGGCTCATATCCGTTGTCCTGCGTTCTTGTCTGCCCCAGAATATTCTTTTTGGTTTCCGTATCGGGGTTCAGCTCATTGGACATTTCCTCGATATCATCGCCAAGAATTTCCCATACGGCCGTAGTAGCCTCCAGCTTAAATTCTGTGTCAAGATAATGCGCAAGGGCTTCTCTATTCAGCTTCATGTCGTATCTCCTTTTTCTTCTCGATATAAAATTTCACATTGTAACATATAACGGGCGAGTCCCGGCCCAGCATTCACGCCAGTCAGGTTTGGCATATTTTGAAGGTTCTGCATCTTTTCGATATGACACCCCTCTCCAAAATCTGGATAATCCCTCGCCTTATTTTGTGTCTCAATCCAGTCCATAAACTTCTGGGCAAAATTCATGGCCCGCAGATTTTGGTCATCATCATAAGAGGAATACTCCTGCGTAATAATGATAGAAAATCCGTACTTCTTTTGCACATCTCCGGTAACATATCGTTTTACAATTCTGTCAGAATAATTCGTAATAAGGGAAACACTATTTCGCGTTTCCGCGGAGAAATTAAAATTCAAGACATTATCCGCCAGTTCAAGAACTTTTGGCTCAAAGTATTCCTTTACCGCGTCATGCTTTGTCATTTATCGCTTTCCTTTCAGATAATTCTCGTATGCTTGCGCCAGTTCATCTTTATGCGCATTCATCATGGCTTTATCCCAATGATCCGTAGCCTGGGGATTGGAATACTTCATCTTTCTCCCAGTAGGTGTTTTATGCGGAGGGGAATAAAAACCAACCACATTCCCGCCATCTATGATTGGATAATTCGGGCCATAGATTTCCCCCATATACTGGTAATGGGCATAAGGACTATTGTACGAAATATGTCCTTCGTCCTCATCCGCAGTTACGCGAACATTCGTCCGAAGTGATCCGGTATCCTCCGGCACATAGTCGTGCATTTTTTTCTTTGCTTCGTTGGCCAGAAAGAGCATGTCGTCTCGCCCTCCAACAGCTTCCCTGGTTATTGCTTCCATAGATTTATTCCACATGAACTCAACCTTCATGCCATCACCCTCCCAACCGGTAATGTTTGCCTATCAGAAACGCGGTGTTATCTGAAAATGCCGTCACTTCAAACGCTTCCGGCCGGTAGCGGTCCAAAAGCTGTGCTACCGTCTTTCCCGCCTCTCCTGTGATCTCGTCACTGCACTCCCCGCGCACAACTATATCACCCTGAGACACTGTAAAATGCCCGGCAGGCATCTTTATGAATGTATGATACGGAACATACTGGTCATCTTGCGGGATCCTGGCTACGTAGGTATTCTGAACGCTGGCCTGGGTACTGTTAAAACTCGTATTCACTACTGCCTTCCAGGAACAACTGTGCAGCACCGTCCGGTACCAGTGTTCTTTCCGATCCGGGCTGTCGGCCGCCCGGATCCGATTGTACAAGGTTAGTGTATGAATATAATTCTGGTTCATATCAACCCTCCTACACACCGGCGTACAGCAATCCCGTATGCGCCAGATAGTGGTATATGATCTCCCGCACCTTCTCACGCTTACCGGATTCCGTGTAGACAGACTGTGACAGGTCGAACGTTCCGGACTGTCCATCATTGCTGTACGATGATAACGGACCTGCTCCGCCACTCTGGGCGGACTGCTGCGCGACCTGATCTGCCAGATATAGCAACTCCGCAAGCTCACAGCAACAATCTTTTACCTGTGTGATAACAAGCGTCTGATCGGCAGCCACGCGCCCGAAGGTGAACCGGTCAATCTCCGTGCGCGCCTGCTTCTCCCAGAACAAAAATTCGATTTCCGGTACTGCCGGGGATCTCCCCAGCAGATACTCAGAAATGTAATACTCATAATCTGCATACACTCTAAGTCACATCCTTACTCCGCCACAGTATGCGCATAGATAGCAACCTTCTTGTTATCTTTTGCCTCAGCAATTCCAACCGTTCTGTACCCGAACTTCCAGGCATCCGCATCCTGATTTGCTTCCGGCGTGATGATTTTAGAAACCGTATGCTTCTGGTTCTGAATTACTGCGTTCTTATCAACAATCAGGAAGTTAATCGCCTTGCCTCCCGCAATTGTAAATCCACCAGCCCCAGAGGCAGTCAACGTCACCTTGTCGAAGAAACGGCCAGTCGGTACTTCAATTACTCCTGCCCAATCCTCCATCGCTTTCTTGGATGCTGTAGTATCCAGATCATCAATCATTCCTTTTAGGGCTGTAGAAATAAACAGATAGCAAGTTTCTGTCTTAGCCTCAGCATTCTTGATTGCCGTCTTGCCCGCTCTGATCGCTGCGATGCCGGCTTTTCCGTCTGCAATCGCTGCAGCAACCTTGCCGGTTGCGTATCCTGCGTAAGATGCCAGCCTCCATGCATCCAGCTCCGGCACAACCTGGGTACGGAGAAACTCTCCAGACAGACGCCCAAATGCCACACCCGCAGTCTCGATGTTGTCCATTGCATCTACCGTAAACATGCGACCACGATCATAGGTACATTTCTTTGTTTCGTATTCCAGAGTTACATCTCCTGCAACATAACCGGTCTGCTTATTGTAATTCGCCAGGCCATTCATGGTCATTTTCGGGATCAGGATCTCATTTGCATTTGCACCTTCACGAACCAGCTCATTTGGCCCGTCCAGTACAGCAGTTAAAGATGCAAGCTTGTAAACCTCATCCAACATTGTTGAATATGCTTTTCTAAGTGCAATCGTATTTGCCATTTTTTTACCTCATCTTTCTATCAATCTTTTTTCGCCGGAAGTCCCATCGCTGCGCGGATTGCAGCCATACTGTCACCGCCTTCGCCACCAGTCCCTCCTGTAGGTCCTACTGGATTTAAAAACGGTTCATCTGCGCCAAACAAATATGCATCCGACTCCTTTACCTTTTCCAGTGCCTTTTTGATGTCCTCAGACTGATCCTTCGATGCTTTCAGCGCATCTACGTCCAGAAGAGCCATGACAGACTTCGCATTTCGTCCGCCAGCTGTCTTGATTGCCTCTTTCAACGTATCAGAGAAAATGCGATCCGCTTCCTTTGCGGCATACTCAGCATCCTTATCTTTGAGTTGCTGATTTAACTTGTCGATCTCGCCCTGCATGGCCGCTGGATCAACATCTTTGAATTTTTCAAGCGATGCAGTCGCGGTACCAAGCTGTTCTTTATAATTGTCACGCTCGCCCTGCGCCTTCCTGGTCTTCTCCTGCTCTTCCGCAATGTCTTTGCCGTTTTCTTCCATGATCTTATTGATAACATCCTGTTCCAGTCCAAGTTCCTTCAAAAATTCTGTCTTCATGCTGCAATTCTCCTTTCATATTAGGTTGTTTTAGGCGTGTAACCATCCGCCATGAATCGACTGTTTTAGGTCTGATCACCTGACCAAATTACGCAAAAATAAGACGCATCACCCTGCGCCTCAAAGGGAGATATAAGGATCACCGCCTTTCTAGGTTCCTTTCTTTCCGCACTTTCCGATATAAATCATGTCTATCCTCCTTCCCTGAAAAAGTCGCCGCCACCCGTAAAACGGGTGGCTCGGCTCGCTGGGTATAACCCCCTGACACCGGACAGCGTCTCAAGGCGCCCAGACTTTCTCTCTGTTCAAGTCACTATTGCACTTGACGCGTTGCTTATACCCCTGAAGGGGTGTTCGTATTACTTCGACTTAACCCTTAAAAGGGTCTTCATACTCTTTCACACTGAGCTTATCCTGCA
>CAJLNC010000044.1 GCA_905207905.1 uncultured Lachnospiraceae bacterium
TTAGAGGCTCCTGAAAAAGTTGCCGCAAAAATACTTGAATTCTTCTAAAAACAAAAAGGAATGCTGTAAAATTTCCTGTGGTATCTTTTCGGGTAATTTTCTACAAAAACGTGTTAGTTTTTGTAGAAAATTACTCGAAGAACCATTGGCTTGAATCATTTACAACATTCCTTTTTTTCTTTTTATTTCGTATCGTCCTGATTTGTATAAAATATAACTTTAGCATTAGTGTACAGGGGACAATACACCTCAAGCCATGAGATTTACCAAATTTTCGGTATTTCCCATGTACACGGACGCTGCCTATTTAAACCAACACAATTTATCGTTCATCGTCCAAATCACAACGGTTCTTTCGACGGTGTTCCTGATTTTCTGGGATATTTTCCAGGAGTTTTCCGCACTTTGTGGATAACTATCAGAGAACGGTCTATTTCACTGCCGGGAAGCTGAAACTTCTCTACTTTTTCCACGACTCCGCCCAAAAGTTTTACTGCCCGCTCTGCTTCTTTTAACTCTATATCGATATTTCCCGATTTATAAGAAACAAAATTCCCTCCTACTTTTACATAGGGAAGACAATACTCCGAGAGGGAAGACAGATTTGCCACTGCTCTGGAAACACAAAGGTCAAAATTTTCTCTGTAATCTTTATTTTTTGCCAATTCCTCCGCCCGTCCATGAATTGCAGAAATTTTTTCTAATCGACATTTTTCGATTAGTTCCTGTAGAAATCGAATCCGCTTATTCAAAGAATCCAACAACAGAAACTCCGGATTCGGAAATGCAATTTTTAAAGGAATTCCCGGAAATCCTGCACCGGTTCCCAGATCCAGTATTTTCTCAGTCACATTCAGATCTGACACCTTCACAACTGCCAGACTGTCCAAAAAATGCTTTACCATAACCTCTGAAAATTCTGTGATTCCTGTAAGATTCATAACTCTATTCTTTTCTGTTAAGTACTCATAATAAATTAAAAACTGCTCTATTTGTCTGTCAGAAAGAGTGATGCCAAGACTTTCACAGCCGTCTGTCAAAATTTTCGTATCGTACTCCATATTCTCTAATCCCTCCTTCTATTACTGGATATCCACGCGGTTTGGAAGCGCTGCCGCATCCCGGTCTCCACAGAGCTTTTTCCTCTTATTTTCTCCTTGCCCTCAATCAGCGTATAGCGAACATCAGCATTTTGGAACACTTTCCAGATAGATCAGCAGCACAGAAAGATCTGCCGGAGATACCCCCGAAATTCTGGATGCCTGCCCCATAGACAGCGGTCTGATCTGTTTTAACTTCTGTCTGGCCTCTGTACGAAGACTGGGAACCTGATCATAGTCCAGATCTCCAGGAATTTTTTTGGTTTCTAATTTTTTAAACTGTTCCACCTGTTTTTGCTGTCTGGTAATATACCCCTCGTATTTTATATTAATATTTACCTGTTCCTGCACCTCTTCCGGTAAATCCGGCCTGCCTTCATCAATCTCTGAAAGCATCTGATAAGTAAGCTCCGGTCTGCGAATCAGCTCTCCCAGGGTGGAAGAGGATTTCAGAGGAGTACTTTCGTGATGCTCTAAAAAGGTCTGTACCTTTTGATTGGCTCCTATATTCGCACGCTCCACTCTTCTGATCTCGTCCTTTATCTGCTCCTGTTTTTTTAAGAGACGCTCATACCTCTCTTTGGAAACCAGGCCCGCCTCATATCCTTTTTTCATCAGCCGCATATCTGCGTTGTCCTGACGCAGAAGCAGACGGTATTCTGATCTGGAAGTCATCATCCGATAAGGCTCTCTTGTCTCCTTGGTTACCAAATCATCGATCAGAACACCTATATAACCTTCTGAACGGTCAATGATCAAAGGTTCCTTTCCTAAAATCTCCATGGCGGCATTGATTCCCGCCACCAACCCCTGAGCAGCTGCCTCTTCGTACCCGGAACTTCCATTAAACTGTCCTCCGCTGAACAATCCCCGAATTTTCTTAAACTCTAAGGTGGCGTACAGTTGCGTGGCATCAATGCAGTCATACTCAATGGCATACGCATTCTTTACGATTTTAGCATGTTCCAGTCCAGGCACCGTATGGTACATGGCAATCTGCACATCCTCCGGCAAAGAACTGGACATTCCTCCCACATACATTTCATTGGTAGAAAGGCCTTCCGGCTCAATGAATATCTGATGGCGCTCCTTATCTGCAAACCGCACCACCTTATCCTCAATGGATGGACAGTATCTGGGACCTGTTCCTTCTATCATACCAGAAAAAAGAGGAGAGCGATCCAGATTGGCTCTAATAATCTTATGAGTTTCCTCATTGGTGTAGGTCAGCCAACAGGAAACCTGATCTATCTGTACCTCCTTTGGATCTGTCTCAAAGGAAAAGGGAACGACTCTTTCATCTCCAAACTGTTCTTCCATCTTTGAAAAATCGATGGATCTTGCATCGATTCTGGCTGGAGTCCCGGTCTTAAACCGCTGCATTTTTATTCCATGCTCCTTTAAAGAAGCCGTAAGATGATTGGCTGCCTGCAGGCCGTCAGGCCCTGTATAACTGCTTACATCCCCATAAATACACCTTGCCTTCAGATAAGTTCCCGTACAGAGTACACACGCCTTACAGTAAAAAATGGCTCCGGAATACGTCTTTACTCCAACGATCTTTCCATCTTCCGTGAGAATATCCGTCACTTCCATCTGTCGGATAGACAGATGCTCCGTATTTTCCAAAGTCTGGCGCATCCGGCGGCTGTACTCCGCCTTATCTGCCTGGGCCCGCAGAGAATGAACCGCAGGACCCTTGGACTTGTTCAGCATTTTGGACTGAATAAAGGTCTTATCAATGGTTTTTCCCATCTCTCCGCCAAGGGCATCCAATTCTCTCACCAAATGCCCCTTTGAACTTCCTCCGATGTTGGGATTGCAGGGCATCAGGGCGATACTGGCAACGCTTACTGTAAAGATCACGGTCTCCAGCCCCAGCCTGGCACAAGCTAAGGCCGCCTCACAGCCTGCGTGGCCTGCTCCTACTACCACCACATCCACCGTTTCCTCATAATATCTTCCATCCATCATGCCCATTCCTCTTCCATCTCGCTTCTGTTTTGTTATTTACAGAATCTATCTTTATTTTCCCATACAGAATTTTCCGAATATTTCATTTACCAGGTCTTCTCCCACCGTCTCTCCGGTGATCTCTCCCAACTCCTCATAGGCATTCATCAGATCTATGGAGAAAAAATCCTCCGGCATCTGCATACTAATGCTGTTCTCCACCTGTTTCAAACTTTCCAGCGCATGAATCAGCGAATACTTCTGCCTTACATTCGTAATAAACACCTGATCGTTAAAACTGATCTCTCCCTGATAAAAAAGCTCCTTTACATATTGCTCCAACTGATCAATGCCGCTTCCGTCCTTGGCAGAGATGGGAATGATCTGATGATCCGGAATCCTCTTTTTCAGCTCCTCCTCTGACGTAACAGTGGGAAGATCCGTCTTATTCTGCAGCACCACAGCCTTCCGACCCGCCAATGCTTCTATGATCTTTTCATCATTTTCATCTATTCTGGTGGAGGAATCTACCACGTAAATGATCAGATCCGCCGTCTCCATAGTTTCTTTGGCTTTTTTCACACCGATCTGTTCCACATAATCTTCTGTCTGACGAATGCCGGCAGTATCTGTCACATTCAGAGTAATTCCATTTAACTGGATCGTCTCTGTGAGAACATCTCTTGTAGTTCCTGCAATATCCGTCACAATAGCCCGCTCCTCACCTAAAAGGGAATTTAAAAGAGAGGACTTTCCTGCATTCGGCTTTCCTACAATGACAGTTTTTACTCCTTCCTTCATCAGCCGTCCATTGTCCGATGAATCAATCAGCTTCTGAATCTGCTCCATCCATTTTTTTATTTCTCCCTGAAGCTGTTTGGGATATCCTTCTAAACTGATATGTTCCGGATCATCCAGCGCTGATTCTATAAAAGCAATCTGATAGATGATCTGACTTCTCAGCTCCTTAATGGCAGTCTGAAGCGTTCCCTTTAACTGGCTGATAGAACTTTGCAGAGCATATTCGTTCTTGGCCTGTATCACATCCATCACAGCCTCCGCCTGAGACAGATCAATACGGCCATTCAAAAAAGCCCGTTTTGTAAACTCTCCCGGCTCGGCTGGCCGGGCGCCGTTTTTTAATACCGTCTCCAAAACACGCTTCATCGCATAAACGCCGCCATGACAATGAATCTCAACCGTATCCTCTGCGGTAAAGCTTCTGGGTCCTCTCATCAAGAGCACCAGAACCTCATCCACCACTTCTTTTCCATCCTGGATAAATCCGTACTGGATGGTGTGGGAGGGCTGATCTGACAGTCTTTTTTCTTTTCCCTTTGCATGATACACACGATCAGCAACAGCAAACGCTTCCCCGCCGCTGATTCGGATAATTCCAATTCCCGACTGGCTCACTGCTGTAGATATCGCTGCTATGGTATCCTTTTTCATACAGTCCTCCTTTTTCCTCTATTTCTATTTTATTTATCAAGTATCTTCTAAACGCAGCATCTTCTGCTTTTTCCTCTCACAAAAGGCAGAAGATCAGCGAAATTAATGATAGCATCATTTCATTTTTCTTGCAACAGAAAAGATCCGGACAAATCACTTATATGTCTTCCTCCTGCTGTCCCTTCCTTCATAAATTCTGAGATCTTTGTGTAAAATCAATCCTTATCCATTTTTCTGGTTTCAATGCCTGGAACCGCTGAATATCAAAAAAGGCGCCTGCCTGATGATGCCTGTTTTTTAACCGGACACACAATGGCAGAAGCCTTTTTCATATTTCTTATAACTCTCTTTTGACTGTTTTACCGCGTTTTTCACTGATGCCAGACTGCCCGCAAAAATGCTGCCTGTTTTTCAGCAATATCCGGAACTCTTTCACCAAACAGAACGAACCGTTCTGCATCCCAAACGCCTAAAATTCTCTCAGCTTCTCTTCCTGTTCAGAGAAATCCTGCTGAAAAACTTCCTTTACTTCTTTAATCTCTTTTTCTTCTCTCTGCTCTCTTGGCGCCCGCTCTTTGTTACTGTGATAAGCGTTTCTCTCCCTCTTTTTCAGAGTAACTACTACTTTTCTGCAAGGTTCTTCTCCTTCGCTGTGAGTGGTTACGTAGGGATCATTCTGAAGAGCAGAATGGATGATTCTTCTCTCATAAGGATTCATAGGCTCCAGATACACTGGTCTTCTGGTCTTTTTCACCTTAAAAGCAATATTTTTAGCCAGGTTTTCCAGCGTAGCTTTTCTTCTGTTTCTGTAATTTTCTGTATCCAGTTTTACCCGGACGTAGGAGGATTTTCCTTTGTTCACTACCAGACTTACCAGATACTGGATAGAATCCAGAGTCTGCCCTCTCTTTCCGATGAGAACGCCCATATCGTCTCCGGAAATATCCACATTCAGAGTATCGTCGCTAAACTCCGCATGAATTTCCACCTGCATATCCATGGTAGCAAACAGATTCTTCAAAAATTCTTCTGCTCTCTGCTCCACTTCCTTTGGGTCTGCTGGAGTCTTTGGAGTTTTTACAACGCTCTCCGCTCTTGAAATTTCTTTTGTTTCTTTCTCCAGATCTGTTTTTTCCTTGACAGCCTCTATCTCTTCTTTAAAACTTTCTTTTGGAACTTTGGTTATGTCTCCTGTTTCTCTGGAAAAATTCTTGGAAGTTTTGGCTATCTCCTTGTTTTCTTTGGAGAAATCCCTGACAGCGTCCTTTCCTTCCTTCTGATCTTTCTTAATTTCCTTTTTCCCATCTTTCCTAAGCTCTTTTTCCGGCTTTTTAGTTTCCTCTAAGGTCTTCTTTCCCTCTTTTGCCGGCCTGTCAGAGTGCTCTTCCTTTACAGGTTTTTTAAAGGATTTTTTGGGAGCTGTCTCTTTCCTGTTTCCAAAAACTTCATTAATGATATCTTCATCTGTTTTCTTTTTTCTTGCTTCAATTACTGCTTTTTTCGCTCCGATTCCTAAAAATCCCTTAGTCTCTTTCTCGATCACCTTATATTCCACATTGTCACTGCTAGTTCCGAGCTGGATGGAAGCTTCCAAAATAGCGTCCTCCACTGTCTTCGCAGTTACTCTAATATAATCTTCCACTTCTCTTTCCCCCTACTTCTTGCTGTGAGTTTCGTTGTATTCCTTCACCATCATAGCCTTAGATGCCAGGCTTCCAGCCTTTACATTGGAAGAAGCGCTGTTTTCCGGCAGTTTTCCAGCCTGCTTTTGCATCTCTGCCTTGGGGTTTGTCTTTCTCACATAATTATTCGTAGATCTGGTATCAATATTTCTGGTATTGATCTTTGCATTATCCACCATCTTCTGAGGAGGCAGCCCCTTCTTTTCTCTCTTCTTATTGACCTTTTCCAGGTTTTTCTTCACCAGCTCGTCCATATCAATCTTGTCAATATGCTTATTGATCACAAGCTGCTGGATACTTCGCACCACAGCACCTGCAATCCAGTAGATACCCATACCTACCGGAAGAGTCAAACAGAACACTGCAGACATAATGGGCATAATATTGTTCATGGTCTTCATGGTGTTTGCCATATTATCTGCCGCGCCGTTATTATTGGTATTATTAGGTGCAGAGGAGGTGGCTGTCATAAGTTTTGCATTCAGCCACTGAGTTACCGCTGCCAGAATCGGAATCATCAAAGCTCCGATCATCATCAGGATTGCTCCTGCCTGGAAACCGGAGATCAGAATATTCATAGGAGAATCCGCAATGTTTAATCCCAGGAAATAGTTCATATGATCCACATTGGTCTGGGTCTCCTCAATCAATCCGGACAGGCTGGGGAAATTCTCTGCCAGAGACGTCCAGTTGGAAGGCTTAAACTTATAGAGGATATCTACAATCTTGAGATTGGTCATCTCGCTCATATTGACCGCAACGGATTTAGCAGCCTCAGTCAGATAAGCTTCTGCGCCGGAGGCTCCCATCAGGGCGTTTGCCAGAGGCATAAAGGCTTCTTTTACATGGCTAACGTATGCCGGAACATTCCAGATTACCTGGTATAAGGCAAACAGAATCGGCATCTGAATAATCAGCTGCAGACAGCTTCCCATGGGATTGACACCGTATTTTGCATAGACAGCCTGAGTCTCCTCATTCATCTTCATCATGGCTGCCTGATCCTGATTTTTGCCCTTATATTTCTTCTGAATTGCCTGAAGCTCCGGATTCATCTTGGCAGACAGCTTGGAAAACTTCTGCTGTTGAATGGTCAGGGGCGTCATAATCATATAGATCACAATGGTAAATAAAATGATGCAGAGACCGATATTTACCAACCCGATCTGAGACTGAAGCCAGAATATAGCGTCCATAATGTAGCCCAACAGGCTAGCCACCGGCCCGATTATGAACGCGCTGCTTTTGGTTAATAACATTTTTCTCAATTCCTCCTGAATAATTTAAGGAACCGGATCATATCCGCCCTTTGAAAACGGATTGCACCGTAAGATTCTCCAGGCTGCCAAAATTCCACCCTTCAAAGCCCCATATTTTTCAATGGCCTCCAGGCCATACTGAGAACAGCTGGGGATATAGGGACACTTGGTAGTCTTCATAGGAGAAATATATTTTTGGTACAACCGAATCAGTTTTATAAAAACCTTTTTCAATTTTATCATTCTTTCTTAATGTTCTGTTGTTTCATCATCCCTCAAAATTTTCTGAATTTTGGCCAGATGAAGCAGTGCGCTCTCGATTTCAAAGAAATTTCTTTCTTTCGCACCAGGCCTTGCAATCACAATCATATCAAGGCCGCCAACGAATTTTTTTTCATTTAAACGATAACTTTCACGGATTAATCTGGTAAGCCGATGTCTCACAACGCTATTTCCGACTTTTTTACTTACGGATATTCCAAGGCGATTTTTCTCTGTATTTTTTCCTCCCTGGGTTTCCGCTGTCCCGGACTTGCCGGAACCTTGTTTTTTCTTATTAAAAACATACATCACCAGATATCTGTTTCCACAGGACTTTCCGTTTCGATAGATAAACTGGAAATCCTTATTTTTCTTTAATGATTCTGAAAATTCCATAGAGTCTCCATTATAATTTTTTCGTACCAGTTCAGCCATACACAAAATAACAAAAATCCAAGTTCAAATCAGTTTCAAAACAAAGATTTTTTGTTTTTTATAGGGCTTCTGCCATAAGCGAAATTTTTCGCTGCAACAACAGCCAATTTAAGCTGCTACGGCCAAACGGGCACATTTTTTTATATAAAGGAAAAGACCACGTGAAGTGGCCTATGCTGACAAAACTTTTCTTCCTTTTGCTCTTCTGGCAGCTAATACTTTTCTTCCGCCAGCCGTGCTCATTCTTGCTCTGAAACCATGAACTTTTGCTCTGGATCTTTTCTTCGGCTGAAATGTCATTTTCATATCCCCTGGCACCCCCTTTGACTAACCAAATATCTATCATAATTGGTAAAATTTTTCATTTTTCAGATATAGCCTGGAAAACATCATTTTCATTATATGCATAAATCAGGCCTCAGTCAAGATATTTTCTTTTTTTATCCGCTGTTTATTCCCCTTCTTTCTGTTTCCCACAAGTTTTTTATAATTATCAACAAGATTCACTGGATTTATCCACAATTTGTTGATAAAATGTGTATAACCGTTGGAAATTATGTGTATGAATCCACCAGAAGTCCCATTTTCTTTGATTCTGCGGGAATTTTCCAGGTGTCGATTTGTGTATAACCGAATCCAGTTATACACATTCCTGTCGAATCCCAGGGATTTCTGACTGCAGAATCCGAAAAATGTGTATAAGTGGATTTTGATCAATGTGGATAAAAAATTTCTCATTGCTAATTTGCTTTAGATACGTTAATATTAGTATAGGGAAAAATGGGTTAAGGAGAAAAATCATGGACATCATAAGAGAAAAGTGGGAAGAAATTCTCTACACCGTGAAGGTGGAACATGAACTGTCTGATATCTCTTTTAAAACCTGGCTTCAACCCCTGCAGATACACAGCGTCAGCGAACATGTAGTAACAATCCTGGTTCCTTCTGAACAGATGGGCATTAGCTATATCAGTAAAAAATACATGTTTCCTATTAAAGTGGCTATCGCAGAGATTACAGGAACCGAATATGATATTGAGTTTATTCTTCCGGAGCAGGTAAAAAAGAGCGAACAAAAAAGTCAGAGTTCTTCCAATTTTAAAGATACCAAACTAAATACCACCATTGAGAAAGCAAATCTCAATCCAAAATATACCTTTGACACTTTTGTGGTGGGAAATAATAACAAGTTTGCTCATGCAGCCGCTCTGGCGGTAGCGGAATCACCGGGTAAGATGTACAACCCTCTTTTTATTTACGGAGGAGCCGGACTGGGAAAAACGCACCTGATGCATTCCATTGCGCACTTTATTTTATCGGAAGATCCGGATAAAAAGGTTCTCTACGTTACCAGCGAATCTTTTACAAATGAATTGATTGACGCTATCAGAAACGGGAATAATACAGCTAT
This sequence comes from uncultured Lachnospiraceae bacterium, assembly GCA_905207905.1. Next base: position 9,554 of record CAJLNC010000044.1, read on the forward strand.
GACCACATTTCGGGAAAAATACCGGAATGTGGATGTGCTTTTAATCGACGATATTCAGTTTATTATAGGAAAGGAATCCACGCAGGAAGAATTTTTCCATACCTTTAATGAACTTCACGGAAATAAAAAACAGATTATTATTTCCAGTGATAAGCCTCCAAAAGAGATCGAAACTCTGGAGGCAAGACTTCGTTCCCGGTTTGAGTGGGGTATCCTGGCAGATATCTCCTCTCCTGACTATGAGACAAGGATGGCTATTCTACATAGGAAAGAAGAGACTGACGGCTACAATATTGACAATGAGGTTATCGAATACATTGCCAACAACATTAAATCCAACATCCGTGAACTGGAAGGCGCTTTGAACAAACTGGTAGCCTTAAGCAACCTGGAAAATAAAGAAATTACTGTAGCTCTGGCGGAGGAAGCATTAAAGGATATTGTCTCTCCCAATCAGAAGCGGGAAGTTACCCCTCAGCTGATCATCGATATCGTAGCAGAACACTTTCATATTTCTCCTGCTGATATCTGCAGCAACAAGCGAAACAGTGAAATTGTACTTCCCAGGCAGATTGTGATGTATCTTTGCCGGGAGATGATTGATATTCCCTTAAAATCCATTGGCTCCTACATTGGAAAACGGGATCACTCCACCATCATCCACGGAATCAAAAAAGTGGAAGCAGACATGAAAAGCTCGGAAACTATGCGGAATACCATTGATATTATCAAGAAAAAGATCAATCCAAATTAAATTTATCCACACTTATCCACATTTTTATCAACTTTTCCACAGTACAAACTGTGATTCCAGTGTGGATGTGTGTTTATAACATCATAAAAATTCTCATGGGAAAGAGAAACAGGATTCTGAGAATGTTTATAACTGAAGGGTTATCCAGCCACTGACCGGGACATTCCACATGGTTATGAATCCTGTTTTTCCTTGGAATCATCCAGGATTCTGGAGTTTTACACATATAAACAGCCCTTAAGACTACGACTGCTGATTTTTATCTTTATTATATCTTTGGCTTTACGCCGAAAGAAAGGAAGTTTTACTTATGAAAATCATCTGTTCCAAAAGCGATTTATTAAAAGGTGTAAATATTGTAATGAAAGCAGTGCCTTCTAAGACAACCATGACCATCTTAGAATGTATCTTAATTGATGCATCTGCAGGACAGATTAAATTTACAGCCAATGACATGGAGCTGGGTATTGAAACCATTGTTGATGGACGAATCGAATCCAGGGGAATCATTGCTCTGGACGCCAAGCTCTTTTCTGATATTATTCGAAAGCTGCCGGACAATGATGTAGTAATCGAATCAGATGAAAAATTGAATACATTGATCACCTGTGAAAAAGCTAAGTTTACTATTATGGGCAAAGAGGGAGAGGATTTTTCCAAACTTCCGATGATCGAAAAGAATGATCCCATCTGTCTTTCCCAGTTTACATTAAAAGAAGTGATTCGCCAGACGATTTTTTCTATTGCAGCCAATGACACCAATAAAATGATGACAGGTGAACTTTTTGAAATTAATGAAAATGAACTGAAGGTTGTTTCTCTGGACGGTCATCGAATCGCGATTCGAAAAATTGAGCTGAAAGATTCTTATGATTCTAAAAAAGTAGTGGTTCCGGGAAAGACATTAACGGAGGTCTCCAAGATTCTTTCCGGTGAAACGGAAGATATTGTAAAGATTTACTTTACCCAGAATCATATTATGTTTGAGTTCGATCAGACGATAGTGGTTTCCCGGCTGATTGAAGGATCTTATTTTAGAATTGATCAGATGCTCTCCAGCGATTATGAGACAAAAGTGACGATCAATAAAAAGGAGATGCTGGATTGTATTGACCGTGCCACTCTTTTGGTAAAAGAGGGAGATAAGAAACCGATCATTCTCAATATTACAGATGAAATGATGGAGCTTAAGATCCATTCTCAGATCGGTTCTATGGATGAGGTGATCGATATCCAGAAAGAAGGAAAGGATATTCTTATTGGATTCAATCCTAAATTTTTAATCGACGCCCTTCGGGTGATTGACGATGAGCTGATTGATATTTATTATGTAAATTCCAAGGCTCCCTGCTTTATCAGGGATGAGAATCAGACGTATATCTATCTCATTCTGCCGGTGAACTTTGTGGCATAGGAGGGGATTCGGAACAGAATCCTGAACGAAGGGCTGCCGAAGGAAGACGCAACGGACAGAGAGCATTTTGGGAAGAGAGGCAGAATATGGAGATCAAACTGAGAGAGGATTATATTAAGCTGGGCCAGGCTTTAAAAGCCGCAGGCCTTTGTGAGAGCGGAGTGGACGCCAAACTGGTCATTTTAGACGGATTGGTGAAAGTGAACGGAGAGACAGAGCTTCAGAGAGGAAAAAAGCTTTATGATGGAGATGTGGTTTCTTTTGATGGTGAAACCATCCGAATCGTAAAATAGATTATGAAGATAGAATCAATCGAACTGGTAAATTTTCGTAATTATGATAAATTAATCGTATCTCTTGATCAGGGAACCAATCTTTTTTATGGAGACAATGCCCAGGGGAAAACCAACATCCTGGAATCGGTGTATCTTTGCGGAACCACCAAATCCCATAGGGGAAGCAAGGATAAGGAGATGATCCTCTTTGGAAAAGAGGAAGCCCATATTCGGATGAAAATCCTGAAAAATGAGATTCCCTATCGGATTGATATGCATTTAAAAAAGAATAAGGCAAAAGGGATTGCCATCAATGGGGTTCCCATTCACAAGGCCAGTGAGCTTTTAGGCCTTGGTAATTTTGTGTTTTTTTCTCCGGAGGATCTGAATATTATAAAAAATGGCCCTTCAGAGAGGAGAAGATTCCTGGATATGGAGCTTTGCCAGTTGAATCGGATTTATCTTCATAATCTGATGAATTACAACCGAATCCTCATGCAGAGAAACAAACTTCTGAAGGATATTTCCTTTCATCCGGAGTATGAGGATACGCTGGAGATCTGGGATGTTCAGATGGCGGAGTATGGAAGTAAGATCATCGCTGCCAGAGAAAATTTTGTAAAAGAGTTAAATGAGATTATAGTTGAAATACACAAAAAGCTGTCCGGAGGCAGGGAGGAGCTTATGGTCTCCTATGAAAAAAATGTTTCCCAGGCACAGTTTTTAGAGGCTATTAAGAAAGACAGGGATAAGGATATTCGAATGAAAATGACTCATACCGGTCCTCACAGGGATGATCTCTTGTTCCAGATCAAGAATCTGGATATCAGGCGGTTTGGGTCTCAGGGCCAGCAGAGAACTACAGCCCTTTCCCTGAAGCTGGCAGAAATTGAACTGGTGAGAAGAAGCAGCAAGGATTCTCCGATACTGTTGCTGGACGATGTTCTGTCTGAACTGGATGGAAACAGGCAGCATTATCTGCTGGAGAGCATCCATGATGTGCAGACACTGATCACCTGTACGGGAATAGAGGATTTTATTGAGAATGATTTTCGGATTGACAAGCTTTTTTATGTGTCAGACGGAATGGTTTTTGAGAAGTAAGGAGGAGCAGAATGAGTGCAGAATATGGTGCAGATCAAATCCAGATTTTGGAGGGATTGGAAGCAGTTCGCAAAAGGCCGGGAATGTACATTGGAAGTACGTCTTTGAGAGGCCTTCACCATCTGGTATATGAGATTGTAGATAATTCCGTTGATGAGGCACTGGCAGGCTATTGCAGTGAGATTTCTGTGACGATCCATAAAGATAATTCTGTGACAGTGTTGGACAATGGTCGTGGAATCCCTGTGGGAATCAACGCAAAAGCCGGGATTCCGGCCGTTGAGGTAGTGTTTACGATCCTCCATGCAGGAGGAAAATTCGGCGGCGGAGGATATAAAGTGTCCGGCGGCCTTCACGGCGTGGGCGCTTCTGTGGTAAATGCCCTTTCCGAATGGCTGGAGGTGGAGATCTATAACCAGGGAAAAATTTACAAGCAAAGATATGAGAGAGGCCATGTGATGTATAAGCTGGAGGTGGCCGGTGAGTGTGATCCGACGGTGAGCGGAACCTGCGTCACCTTCCTTCCGGATAAGGAGATCTTTGAGGAGACGGTTTTTGACTTTGATACCTTAAAGCAGCGGCTTCGGGAGATGGCTTTCCTCACAAAAAATATTAAAATGCGTCTTATTGATGAAAGGCCTGAGGAAGTGAAGGAAAAGGTGTTTCATTATGAGGGCGGAATCAAAGAATTTGTCACTTACCTGAATAAAGGAAAAACAGGACTATATCCGGATATCATATACTGTGAGGGGGAGAAAGACGGCATCATGGTGGAAGTAGCCATGCAGCACAATGATTCCTACACAGAGAGTACTTACAGCTTTGTAAATAATATCACTACCCCGGAGGGAGGGACTCACCTGACGGGATTTAAGAATGCTCTGACCAAAACCTTTAATGATTACGCAAGAGCCAACAAGCTGTTAAAGGACAGTGAGCAGAATCTTTCCGGAGACGATATTCGGGAAGGCATGACTGCCATTGTCAGCATTAAGATCGAAGATCCCCAGTTTGAGGGGCAGACCAAGCAGAAGTTGGGCAACAGCGAAGCCAGAGGCGCAGTGGAGAGCGTTGTGTCGGATCAGTTGGAGGTATTTTTGGAGCAGCATCCCCAGGTGGCCAAGCTGATTCTGGAAAAATCCATTATGGCTCAGAGAGCCAGGGAGGCTGCCAGAAAGGCCAGGGACTTAACCAGAAGAAAGTCCGCATTGGACGGACTGGCTCTGCCTGGAAAGCTGGCGGACTGTACAGACAAGGATCCCTCTAAATGCGAGATTTACATTGTAGAGGGAGATTCCGCCGGAGGCTCTGCTAAAACTGCCAGAAGCCGGGCCACGCAGGCCATCCTGCCTCTTCGGGGCAAGATTCTGAACGTGGAGAAGGCAAGGCTGGATCGAATTTATGGAAATGCGGAGATCAAGGCCATGATCACAGCTTTTGGAACGGGAATCCATGAAGATTTTGACATCACCAAGCTGCGGTATCACAAGATTATTATTATGACAGATGCCGATGTGGACGGCGCCCATATTGCGACGCTGCTTCTGACCTTCCTTTACCGCTTTATGCCGGAGCTGATTAAGCAGGGCTATGTGTATCTGGCAACGCCGCCCCTCTATAAGCTGGAGAGAAATAAAAAGGTGTGGTATGCCTACAGCGATGAGGAGCTGGCTAAGATTCTCAGTGAGGTGGGCCGGGATCAAAATAATAAGATCCAGCGGTACAAAGGTCTGGGAGAGATGGATGCAGATCAGCTCTGGGAGACCACCATGGATCCGGAGCGGAGAATTTTAAAGAGAGTGACCATGGACGAAGCCCAGTCCTCAGAGATTGACGTGACCTTTACCACGCTGATGGGAGATCAGGTAGAACCCCGTCGGGAATTTATAGAAGAAAATGCAGAGAGAGTAAAAAACCTGGATATTTAAGGGGGGAAAGTTGTAAGTGGAAGACAATATTTTTGATCAGATACATGAGGTGGACTTAAAAAAGACCATGGAGGAATCCTACATTGACTATGCGATGAGCGTCATTGCTTCCCGCGCCCTGCCAGACGTAAGGGACGGTCTAAAGCCGGTGCAGCGAAGAGTGCTCTACTCCATGATTGAGCTGAACAATGGACCGGATAAGCCTCACAGGAAATGCGCCCGTATCGTCGGCGATACTATGGGTAAATATCATCCCCATGGAGACAGCTCCATCTATGGCGCGCTGGTAAATATGGCCCAGGAATGGTCTACCAGATATCCTCTGGTGGACGGACATGGAAATTTTGGCTCTGTGGACGGAGACGGAGCGGCCGCCATGCGTTATACAGAGGCCCGCTTAAGTAAGATTTCCATGGAAATGCTGGCTGATATCAATAAGGATACCGTGGATTTTGTACCAAACTTTGACGAGACGGAGAAGGAGCCCACAGTGCTTCCCTCCCGGTATCCTAATCTTTTGGTAAACGGAACCACCGGTATTGCAGTGGGAATGGCCACAAATATTCCGCCCCACAATTTAAGAGAAGTGATCAATGCGGTAGTGAAGATCATTGACAACCGGGTGCAGGAGCAGAGAGAGACCTCCATTGAGGAAGTAATGGAGATTATTAAAGGGCCGGATTTCCCCACAGGAGCCACAATTCTTGGAACCAGGGGAATTGAGGAGGCTTACCGCACCGGAAGAGGAAAGATTCGTGTCCGGGCTGTGACGGATATTGAGACGCTTTCCAATGGAAAGAGCAGGATTGTGGTGACCGAGCTGCCTTACCTGGTGAATAAGGCGCGGCTCATTGAGAAGATCGCAGAGCTGGTGCGTGATAAGAAAATTGACGGTATCACAGGCATCACCGATGAATCCAGCCGGGAGGGTATGCGCATCAGCGTTGATCTGAGAAGAGATGCCAATGCCAATGTGATCTTAAATCAGCTGTTTAAGCATACCCAGCTTCAGGATACCTTTGGCGTGAATATGCTGGCCCTTATTGGCAATAAGCCGAAGGTGATGAATCTTCTGGAGATGCTGCACCACTATATCCGCCACCAGGAAGACGTGGTTACCAGGAGAACCAGATATGATCTGAACAAGGCGGAGGAGCGGGCTCATATTTTGGAGGGCTTGCTCATCGCCCTTGACAATATTGATGAGGTAATCCAGATTATCCGAGGTTCCAGAACTACTCAGCTGGCCAAGGAGGGCCTGATGAAGCGGTTCGGCCTTACAGAGGCTCAGTCCCAGGCCATTGTGGATATGCGTCTTAGAGCGCTTACCGGTTTGGAGCGGGAGAAGCTGGAGGCAGAGTATGAGGAGCTGATGAAAAAGATCCAGGAGCTGAAGGCTATTCTGGCAGATGAGAATCTTCTTCTCGGGGTGATCCGGAAAGAGATTCTGGTGATCAGCGACAAGTACGGAGACGACCGCCGTACTTCCATAGGCTTTGACGCTTATGATTTCTCAACAGAGGATCTGATTCCAAAGGAAAATGTAGTAATTACCATGACAAAGTTAGGCTACATTAAGCGCATGACTGAGGATAATTTTAAAAGCCAGAACCGGGGCGGCAAGGGAATTAAGGGAATGCAGACGCTGGAGGATGATTACATCGAGGAACTTCTTATGACCACCACCCACCATTACCTTATGTTCTTTACCAATAAGGGGCGGGTGTACCGTCTGAAAACCTATGAAATTCCGGAGGCTGGCCGCACAGCCAGAGGAACGGCTATTGTAAATCTGATTCAGCTGATGCCGGATGAGAAGATCACTGCCCTGATTCCCATGCAGAAGTTTGAAGAGAACAAATATCTGTTTATGGCTACCAAGAACGGAATTGTAAAGAAAACTCCCATGATGGATTATGCCAATGTGCGGAAAACCGGGCTGGCAGCCATCAGCCTGCGGGAGGATGACGAGCTGATCGAGGTGAAAGCCACAGACGATGCGAAGGATATTTTCCTGGTGACCAGGTATGGCCAGTGCATCAGATTCCATGAGACAGATGTGAGAAGCACCGGCAGAGTGTCCATGGGCGTCATCGGTATTAATCTGGCCCCCGGAGACCAGGTGGTGGGAATGCAGTTAGACACCCAGGGAGAGTATCTTCTGATTGTCTCTGAAAAGGGAATGGGCAAACTCACCTCTATCGAGAAATTTTCGCCTCAGAACCGGGGCGGCAAGGGCGTAAAGTGCTACAAAATCATGGAGAGAACAGGAAATGTAGTGGGCGCCAAGTCGGTAAATTTGGACAATGAGGTAATGATGATCAATACAGAGGGCATCATTATCCGCATGATGTGTTCTGACATCTCTGTTCTTGACAGAGTCACCTCCGGGGTGAAGCTGATGAACCTGGGAGAGAAGGATACCGTAGCCAGCATTGCCAGAGTCCGGGAGAGCATGAATAAGAGTGAAGAAAAGGCGGAAACTGAGGGCCTGGAAGAAACTTTTGAAACGGAAGAAGAACTGAAAATTTCTGAGACAGAAGAAGAGTTGAAGAAAAATTAAAGAAAAGGCTGTTTAGAATACGGATTTTGGTAGCGTATTTCGGTGTGATTTTCTTAGAAAATCCTCGGAAAAGGTACTAAATCAGGTATTTTGAACAGCCTTTTCTGACGATAGGATTCCATGTGCATGGATGCTGCTTTTCCTACAAAAAAGAGTAAGAAAATTCCTGGAATCTTAAGGTTTTCATAATTGACGGTGAATAATCAGGTGGATATAATTTGTGTTAAATAATCACCCTGTATATCATATTTTTGTTGTTTACAGTATTTGGTATATGGAAGTTATGAGAGGAAGAAACAGGAAAATTGAAAATTTTTAATGAGAAGGGAGAATAGGATGAAAAGAGGCAAAAAAACAGGATGGATAGTTTTTACTGCGGTATTCCTGTTAGCGATACTCTGCGGAGCAATCGCACTTGGAGTTCCTTCAGAAAAAAAGACAGAAAAAGACAGCCGGAAAAACAAATCCAATGAGGAGCTTCTGGTGGGAGTCTCCGGAACGGAAGCAAAGCTCAATCCGGAGTCAGAGGGAGAAAAGATAGAAGAAACAGCTAAGCAGAGTACTGAGAAAAAAGAAACTTCCACAGAAGAGGAAGAAGAGAAAAAAGAAACAGAAAATCTGGAAACGGAAGAAACAGAATTTGTTTTTCAGAACGGGTTTACAGTGGCCATTGATCCGGGACATCAGGGAGCCTGGGTGGATATGAGTGATAAGGAACCGGATGGGCCGGGCTCAGAGAATTATAAAGCAAAGTCCACTGCAGGGACAACCGGAAGATTTACCCAGGTTCCGGAGTATGAGCTGAATCTGGATATTTCCCTTTCCCTGAGAGAAGAACTGGAAAACAGAGGGTACAGGGTAGTGATGACAAGGGAAGATCACGATACAGCAATCAGCAACTCAGAGAGAGCCAAGCTGGCTGCCTCTGAGGGCAGTGATGTCTATGTGAGAATCCATGCCAATGGAAGTGATGACCCTTCTGTAAACGGGGCGCTGGCTATGGTGCCCTCCCCGGAGAATCCTTACGTAGCGAATCTGGCAGAGGACAGCTTCCGGCTGGGAGAGGAGATTTTGACCAGCTATTGTGAAGCTACAGGATTTCAGAATCTGGATGTGCAGTACTATGACAATATGTCAGGAATCAACTGGAGCAGCATTCCTGTGATGATTCTGGAGATGGGATTTATGACCAATGAGACAGAAGACTATGCCATGCAGGATCCGTCCATGCAGGAGAAAATGGTTCAGGGAATTGCAGATGGCATTGACCATTACTTTGAGATCGACAGTAAAGCGCTGCTTTTGGAGTATGAGGATGCTTTAAAGTATGAGATGAGCGCAGTGGAGAAAGATCAAAAGAGGGAAGAGACAGAGGATGGAGATCAGGAAGGTCTGATCCAGGAATTATCCGGCCCCCAGGAGGAACTCTGTGAAGCCTTTTTATCTGACCGGGAAAAAATGGGAGAAATCTGGTCTTTTAGTATAGAGGATCTGGAAAAGGATGCGGTTTATGAATATCAGGCCAGTAAAAAAATGCAGTCTGCCAGCGTGATCAAAGTCTTCATCATGGCTGCGGTGTATGATCGGATGTGCTATCCTTCCTCACCGAAAAAACTGATTCCTGCCGGAGAATCCTATGATGGAGAGCTTCTGGATCTTCTGACGCAGATGATCACTGTCAGCGATAATGGGGCTGCCAATGAGCTGATCACCAGACTGGGGGAGGGAGAGTTTGAAAAGGGAGCCCAGGTGATAAATGAGTTTTGTGAAGAAAATGGTTATTCTTCCACCTCCATTGGAAGAGCTTTTCTGGAGGAGAATCCAAAAGGAGACAACTATACCAGCGCGGCAGATGGAAGAAAGATTCTGTCTGATATTTATCATGAAACCTGTGTCAATGAGATTGCCTCTGAAAAAATGCTGGAAATTTTAAAGGGACAGACCGTAAAGACAAAGATTCCCGCAGGGCTGCCTTCCGGTACCGTTTCAGCCAATAAAACCGGGGAGATGCCGGAAGGCTATGGGCTTGGATGTATTGAGAATGATATGGCTATCGTATTTTCAGAGGAGGGAGATTATATACTTACTGTGTGTTCCAATGATCTGGAAGGAAGAAACAGTGAGGCTATTGAGGTGATACAGCATATTTCTTCCTATGTTTGGGAACATATTCCAGAGTGGAGAAACGGTGAGAAAAAAGAAAATTAGTATGGCATATATAAAGGGACAGTCCTATTTGTTTGCCTGATGATCTGAGTATTAGGAACTGTTTAACCGTTGGATTAGTCGGTGATGGAGCCGGAAGCGGGGAGATGACAATAGAGAAACTATCGAAAATGCTGCGTTTCATTACGGAAAATATGGATGTTGTTGGTTTTACAGCAGCGGAGTATGATATTCACAGAATGAGAGGCAAATAAGTTGATAAAAAGAATTGCCCTGTGGTGCTGCGAAACCGGAAACCATGCATGAGGAGAAATATAATGAAGCAGATAGAAGAGATCATTCGAAATACAACTGAAGAAGAACAGGATGCCATGCTGGTTCTGAAGGATATCCTGGCTCATGAGTACATGGATAACCGACCAAAGAAAAACAAAAAACACAAATAATAAATCTCAAATTACGCTTGCCAGGTGTCGGATCGCAGCATTTGAAATAGCGGTCGAGCTTATTGAAAGAGAGATGGAGTTATGAGCATAGAAGAACTCGCTTTTTTCGATAATCGTCCGAATGAGCTTGAAATGTATGAAACGATTTTGGACAGATTATCAAGATTTGGATATGAGTACAGTATCAGGGTACAAAAGACGCAGATTTCTTTATCTAATCGATATATGTTTGCCTGCGTATCTTTTGCTCGTGTGAAGAAGAAGGCGGAACTTCCTCCTCATTATTTGGTTGTAACATTTGGTCTGAATTATGCAAAGGATTCTGAAAGAATTGCGGTTTGTACAGAAGCAGCGCGAAATCGGTGGACGCATCATGTTGTCATCGGCAGTGTTTCTGATGTTGATGAAGAACTCTTGGGATGGCTTCAGGAAGCATATGAATTCAGCAGCAGAAAATAGCACCGCCTTTACCTGCACAGAGACAAGAACCGGTCTTGATCAGGAGCTTCTTCTGAAAGTCCTTTCAAAACCGGAGATGGCAGCACTTCTTACGACTCTGTCCAGACAGCTTCCAGGTTGTATAAATGATTATTACAAATTAAAATAATAGCAATGATACTAAGCAGGAGATCAAAAAAGGGTCTCCTGCTTTTCTTTCCGGTTATTCAGCAGGAACATGACAACGGAAGCTCCGATGATGATCGTGTAACCAATAAAGCTGTAAATATCCGGCAATTCCTGTAAAAAGATCAGTCCCAGGAGTGTGGAGAAGATGATCTGGGTATAATCATAGACAGAAATCTCTCTTGCCGGAGCATAGGAGTAGGCGGCTGTAATGGAAAACTGTCCGCCGGCTGCAGCTAATCCTGCTAACAGGAGGAAGAAAAGCTGGGAGCCTGTCATGGGATGATAGTCCAGAAGCAGAGGAATCAGAGTGACCAGGCAGGAAAAACCGGAAAAAAAAGCTACAATGACAGGTCCCTTTACGCCACGCTTGCTGGCTACCCGGACAAAGGTATAGGCCACGCCGGCTCCCAGGCCTCCAAGCATACCGATGAGAGAGGCTGGATGCTGGAAAATGGAGGCAGTGGGTTTGATTACAAAAAGACTGCCGAAAAAGGCAACGGTGATGCAGGCAGTCTGATAAAAGTTCACTTTTTCTTTTAAGATCAGATAGGAGAAGATCACCACAAAAAATGGGGATAGTTTATTCAGCATGGAAGCATCTGCAATAGCAAGATGATCCACTGCGTAGAAATTGCAGAGGATTCCAAGGGTTCCCATGATGGAGCGGACAAGAAGGGGGCCGATGGAACGTCTCGTAACAGTAAAGGGAACTTTGTTTTTCACAATGATGATCAGTGCAAAGAGCATAGCAATAAAATTCCGGAAAAAACTTTTCTGTATGGAAGGCAGGTCGCCGGACAGGCGCACAAAAAGATTCATGCAGGAAAAACAAAAAGCGGAACAGATAATAAACAAAATCCCCAGATTCTTTGATTTTTTCATATCTAACAATCTCCTATTGTTTCAGTTATATTTTATGACAGATTCTATCATCCCCTATCCTGCTTTTCATTTTGTAAGATCGTATTCTTTCTGGTAGGTAAAGAATGGAAACGGTCTTTCTGGAATAGGGGGAAGGTACTGCAAATTTTGAGCCTTCTCTATTATATTCCTTTTTTTTAATTATGCAACATGTGCAAGAGAAAATACAATCCTTTACAAAGTGACATTCTAAACGTTGAAAAAATAGAGCAGATGAGTTATAATGAAGAATAATTGTGAAAAGGGAGAAAAGAATGAAGTTACGCAGGACTGCTGCAATACTGACAGCAAAGGCTTTAAGCTTTGGATGTAAGCTGGCCGGAAAACAGGGCGTTACCATGGCGGGAAAGCTGGCGTTGAAGATGGATCCGGATATTTTAAAAGATCTGGCCGGACAGGTGAGAGAGAAGATTTTTGTGGTCTGCGGCACCAATGGAAAGACTACGACCAACAATCTTCTGTGCTCTGCCCTTGAGGCGGAGGGAAAAAAGCTTGTGTGCAATCACACCGGCTCCAATATGCTCATGGGAGTGGCGGCAGCCTTTGTACTGGCGGCGAAATGGAATGGAAAGCTGGATGCAGATTATGCCTGTATTGAGGTAGATGAGGCTTCCACAGTTCGGGTATTTCCCCATTTTCAGCCAGATTATATGGTGCTGACCAATCTGTTTCGGGATCAACTGGATCGATATGGTGAGATTGACATTACCATGAAGCTTTTAGATCAGGCTATGAAGATGGCTCCTAAAATGAAGGTGATTGTCAACGGAGATGATTCTCTGTCCGCTTATTTGGCGATGGAGAGCGGCAATGACTTTGTGACCTACGGGATCAGCGAAAAGGTTTTTGATGATGAAGAAAGCCA
>CAJLNC010000045.1 GCA_905207905.1 uncultured Lachnospiraceae bacterium
CAAGGGCTTGAACCATGCCCTTACTGGATCTTCTCAAAGTCCTCAGCGCCATGCTTACACAGCGGGCAGATATAATCTGCCGGAAGCTCTTCACCTTCATATACGAATCCGCAGATCTTACAGATCCATCCCACCTTCTTCTCATCTGTAGGCTGGGGCTTTGGTTTAATATGATCGAAGTAATACTGATAGGTCACACTGGGAACATCTGAGATGATTCTCGCCTCTGTCACATCTGCCACAAACAGGGTATGCGTACCGTAATCCCTTGCCTCAATCACCTGTCCGGAAATCACAGCATTGCTGCCGGAAGTAAGGTAGTACAATCCGTTGGCAGAGCGCTGTGCATTCTCATAGCCTGCAAACTTGTCCACATCTCTTCCGCTCTGGAAGCCAAAATGCTGGAACATCTGGAAGGGAGCATCTGTGGAAAGAACAGAAACATTGAATACACCGGTATTCTTAATCATATCATGAGTAGCATTTGCCTTATTCACTGCAATGGTAATGCGCTTCGGGGTATCTGTAAGCTGTACAGTTGTATTGATAATGCAGCCATTATCCTTATCCCCTTCCTTTGCAGTGAGCACAAACAGTCCGTAAGAAAGCTTGAACATGGCATTGGCATCTACCTCACCTGCTGGAACCTGACTTACTTCTGTCTTTTTAGGCATGGTAGCTGCAATCTCTTTCACCATCTGATCGATCACTGCCATCTGATCTGCCTTTACAGAAGATTTCACAGACAGCTCTGTGTCAATGAAGGTGATATTCTTGCATCCGGACAGGATCTCTCTCATCAGCTTGCCGCTGGTAGGCGCCCAGGATCCATTCTCAATCAGAGCTACCGTACGGTTCTGGATATTATGAGCAGCCAGATCATGAAGCAGCGCTTCCATATTTACAAAAATACCTGCATTGTAGGTAGTGGAAGCGAATACCAAATGGCTGTAGCGGAAGCAGGCAGAGATAATGTCAGATGCCGGTGTCACAGACACGTCAAACATCACGGTCTTAATACCGACCTCACGAAGCTTGCATGCTAAAACCTCTGCTGCATTCTCTGTATGTCCGTATACAGAAGCATAGGCAATCATCACCGCATTCTCTTCCGGTGTATAGGTACTCCAATGCATATATTTGCTGATAAAATCGCCGTGACCTTTTCTCCATACAAACCCGTGCAGCGGACAGATCATATCGATCTCCAGGGCAGACGCCTTTTTCAGGATAGCCTGTACCTGTGTGCCATACTTACCAACAATATTGGTGTAGTATCTTCTTGCCTCATCCAGATAGTCGCGCATAAAGTCCACTTCGTCTGCAAACAAAGCGCCGTTTAATGCGCCGAAGCATCCGAAAGCATCTGCGGAAAACAGAATCTTGTCTGTAGTATCATAGGAAACCATAACCTCCGGCCAGTGAACCATGGGCGCCATCACAAATACCAGGTTGTGCTTACCGGTATTAAAGCTGCTGCCTTCTTTCATTAAGACCGCTCTGGAATCCACATCAAACTCAAAGAACTGCTTCATCATGGCAACCGTTTTTTCATTGCAAATGATCTTCATATCCGGATAACGGCGCACCAAGCCGTCCAGAGTCGCAGAGTGATCCGGCTCCATATGATGGATAATCACATAATCCAGACTCCGGTCTCCCAAAACAGCTTCCACATTTTCAAAAAATGTATCAGAAACCGCCTTATCCACCGTGTCAAACAACACGGTCTTTTCATCCATTAATAAATAAGAATTGTAGGAAACTCCATCCGGTACGGAGTAGACACCCTCAAACATAGCCAGGCGTCTGTCGTTGGCTCCTACCCAGTACAGATCTTCCTTTACTTTTCTGTAACAATACATGGGAATAACCTCCTTTACTTTCGTGCCCTTATTATACCATTAACCCACTTCCGCGTCTACGATATTATTCTTCCCCTGAAAAAATTTTTGCAATAGGAGAATCGGAATCTAAAATCAATGTCTTGTTTCCTCCGGAAAGACTGGCTCTTGCCGCATCCAAAGAACGGACAAAACTGTAGAAAGCGCTGCGTTCCGGATCATTGTAGGCATCCGAGAGAATCCGCATATACTCCGCTTCCCCCTCTGCAATAATTTTCTCCGCCTCTGCTTCCGCCTGAGAAATGCTGATGGCCACATCTTTGTCCGTGGTATTGCGAATCACCTGGGCCGCCGCTTCCCCCTCCGCCGTATACTGAGCCGCAATGTTCTGCCGCTCAGAAATCATCCGGGTATACACTGCCTCTTTGTTGTCATCCGGCAGATCCAGCTTCTTTACCTCCACGGTAACGATCTCGATGCCGTACTGGTCATAGACATCGTCAATATTCTCCATGATCTCCTCCGTCAGAGATTTGATCTTTACAGTCTTGGCCTTCCCCTCTGTCACAGTCCCGTCGTCATCCACAACCAGGTCGTTTCCGCCGCTCTCCTCCACCTGAGCCTCTACGGTAAACTCACCGTCCCGGCTTCGGATCACTTCCTCCTGGGTCATATTGGAAATCGCATTTTTGGTAGCATTGTACACAATAGTGTCAATCCGATTCTCTGCGTTTACTGTGGAAAAGCTCAGCGTCTGGGCAAAGCGCAGCGGATCTGTCACCCGCCACAGCACATAGCTGTCCAGCACCATGGTCTTCTTATCTGAGGTAATCACATCAGAAGGTGCCAGATCGTAGAGCTGAATATCCTTTGGAATCGTATTCACCGTCTGAATCACCGGAACCTTAAAGCTGATACCGGACTCATCGATGGTTCTCTGAACCTTACCAAACTGCCGGATCAGCTTGTACTCATTATCATAGGTAACAATCAGTGAAGATAAAAATAATCCGCAGGCTGCCACCACACCAGCTCCTATAAGAACACGCTTTACGATTTTATTCATTCTACCACACCCCCTCTGTATCCTCTAACAAACGGTCGTAATTCGTAACAGGATCTTCCTGCTCATCCGATTTCTTTGCGCCCTCATTCTCTTCTGTTTTCTCCTGCTGCTCCTCATCTCCCTGACTGAAACTGTCCAGCGGCAGAAGCGGCTGTACTGATGACTGATCGCCGTCTGTGATGACCACCTTCAGATCCGGAAGAATATCCTCCATGGCCTCGTAAAACATCCGCTGCTTTGTGATGGCCGGATACTTTACATACTCCTCATACATGGAATTAAACCTGGCCACCTGTCCTTCCGCCTCATTGATCCGCTCCTCTTTCTGAGCCTGAGCGTCCTGCAGAATCTGGTCTGCCTTGGCCTGGGCTGCCGGGATCTGCTCGTTCCGGTATTTGTTGGCATTATTTACCGCAGTATCCTTTCCCTGCTTAGCAGTCTCCACTTCCTTAAAAGCAGTCATCACTTCATTGGTTGGCGGCTCCGCGTCCTGGATGGTAATATTGATCAGCTGAATACCGATGTCAATCTCCTCCAGCTTCTGCATCAGCATTTCTTTAATGTTGGCCTGTATCTCATTCTTTCCGGTAGTAAGCACTGCGTCCACCGGATAGGAACCGATCACGGTACGGATACAGTTCTGGGCTACGTTGTTCAAAATCCCCTCCGGATTTCTGGATGCATACACCGCTTTCACCGGATCAGAGAAACGGTACTCCACATAAAAATCAATGTTAATGAAATTGTAATCTGAAGTAATCATCAAAGATTCTTCTCCCGGCTGAATCTCAGACAAATCTCCCGTCCCGTCTGCATATCGGTCTGATTCCCATCCAATCGCAAATCCCTGAATCGTAGTATTTACCTTCTGGACGGTCTGGATCAGCGGGATCTTAAAATGCAGCCCCGGCTCTGTCACTGCAACCGGTTTCCCAAAAGTGCACACCACCGCCTGCTGCTCCTCCTCAATGGAATACCAACAGTCGGAAAAGAACATCATGGCAGCCACCGCAGCCACCCCAATGCCAACGCCCCAGGCGATCTTTTTTTTGTTGTTCTTTTCCCTTATTCTCCCCTGCTCTCCAGGTTCGTACGTCTCGTAGGGTTCCTTCTTTTTTCCCTTCCAATGAAACATTTTCGCCATAGATTTCCTCCCTCCTGCAATGCTCTGTATTTTTTATTTTGCTTCTGTTAACTGATGGCTGCTTTTTCTTGGTATCAGCTTTTGATTTTTATTTGCCGCCCTTTATACATAAAAGACCTGCCGCCTTGTTCTGCTTCCAAAAGAAGAACTGACCGTTCAAGGTTCTGGCAGCTCCCAGACCCGCTCATGGGCAGTGTCACAGATCACGGTCGAATAATCCTTCCGGCACTCCATCTGACGGAACCGCTCCACCACCGTATCATCTGCCCAGAAATGCATAGGAAAAGCATAGTGAACCTGCAGTTTCCGCAGATACCAATCCATTCCCCAGAAAAAATACGCCTCCTGCCTGTCATCCAACGGAAGAAAGGCGATATCCACTTTGCGGCCGGCCATTTTCTCCACCTCTCTCTTAAAGTTGGCAGTCATGGTGCCAAGCCAGCCCTTGTCTTCTCCTCTCCACATCCACCAGTTAAGATCTCCGGCATGGTAAAGCGTAACTCCGTCCACAGTCACCAAGAACGCCACTCCTTCATCTGTGGATCGAAAGGTCTCTACTTTCATATCCTCCATTTCAAAGACTTCATTGGCCCTAAGGGAAATCAGTCTCCCGTACTCCCCTCTTTGCGTTTTTTCCCCAGCCTGCTGCAGCCAGTTGCCATCATCCGAAGGTACTGCGGCATCAGAAAATGCGCCAGAACCCGAAATTTCAGCCGTCTCTGCCTTAAGCCCCCAACGGCTTAGATTTTTTTCTGTGAGCCGAATATCAAAGGACAATACATATGTCACCTTCCGCCCCTTCCCGGCTAGCTTAAAAATCTCCGGATTGAAATGATCTTCATGGCGATGGCTTACAAATACGTACAGCGGTTTCTCCTCCGGCAAATCCGGCAGACTTCCCTTATAGTAGTCAAACAAAAGCAAATGCTTTTCCGTCTCTGCCAGGAAACCGCTGTGACCGATATAAGTGATCTTTGTCACCTGCTGCTCCTTTCCTGTTTCTTATCCATAAGAGACTTGTTCCCTATGGATAAAATCATGTTTCATTTCATTGAAGTAAATATACCCTATTTTATCATATCTTTGATTTTATAGTTATTAATTTTTTAAAAAATCTGTCCCGCAACTTTTATTTTAAACAGCTTCACTTCAACGCAGTATGATCCTGTAAAATAAAAAATACCACTCTGAGACAACCGAAAATTACCGATCTTTTCGCGTCAAAGGGTGGTATTTTATTATAGCCAATCATTATGAAGCAACAGAAACAGAAAAGAAAACTTTACTCCTCTACTGTCATATCGCCAAAATAGTATACATAAGTAGCAGCGCCGCACTCGTTTACATTGCCTACCCGGTTGCTGTGCACTGCGTACATGGGATTGTCATACAGAGGAACCCAGGGGCACTCTACTGCCAGCTGATTTAAGGTATCGATCACAGCTGCCTCATGCTCTTCTTTATCCTCAATCAGGGGTACGGTCTCTACTTTATTCACCAGATCATCTGTGATATTCTTAAAGGGATATCCCTGCTCCGGGCTGAACATAGAGAACATACCCTCAACAGAAACCATATCGGTTCCCATAGCCAGCAGTCCCATTTCCATATTTCCAGACTGCAGATTTGCAAAGAAAGTATTTGCATCCGTCTGGCTGATATCTACATTGATTCCAAGCGCTGCCAGGTCTGCCTTCACGCACTGGGCAACTGCTGCAGAGTCCGCATCCATCACAGACAGGGTAAAGGTATGGGAAAGATCCGTCTCTGACTTGGCAATACACTCTGCTGCCAGCTCCGGATCATATCCGGTAAAGGGAGCTTTGTCCAGATAGCGATCCATAGTCTTTGCACTGTACATATTGGCAGCCGGAGTTCCGTTGCCATCATTGCAGATTGCAAGAATCGTCTCCCGGTTAATGCCATGGAATACAGCCTGACGGAAAGCCTCGTCTCCAACAAAGTTCATAATACCCATAATCTGCCAGCCGTCAAATGCGATGGCTTTCAGATTCGGATCTGCTGCCGCCTGATTGTAGGCATCTCTTCCTACCTGAGCCAGCAGATCTACTTCTCCGGTCTGCAAAGCCACCAGTCCGGTAGCATTGTCTACTGCTGCACAAACCTCTACTGTCTTAAACTCTGGAGCCCCTCCCCAATAGTTGTCATTGGCTTTCAGAGTAACGGTCTTTGCCTCATCAATTCCCACCAGAGTGTAGGGTCCGGATCCTACCGGCGCCTCGGTGAGGTATTCTTTTCCTTCTTCATAGCTGGCCTCTTCCACAATGTAAAGAAGCTCTGCCAGGTAATTCTGCCATTTATCATAATCATTATTCAGGTGAAGGGCAACTGTATAATCATCCACCACTTCCATGCCGCTGGAAATACCGGTCATATTGTAGCGCAGGGTTGGATCCTTAAGAACCTGATTATAAGAAAATACAACATCCTTTGCTGTTACCGGATTGCCGCTGGAAAATACCGCATCCTTGCGTAGATGAAGGGTAACCTCCAAACCATCCTGCTCATAAGTGTCCACCAGCATGGGAACCACGGTTCCGTCGCTTTCAAATTTGAACAGACAGTCAAACAGCGCATGGTTTACCAGCTTGTCCGTCATAGTGGATACCAGCGGATCGAAATTCTCGGCAGATACCATACAAACGGCGCGCAAAGTGGGGTCTGCGGTAGCTTCCGCTGCCAAAGATGTGGTTACTGTGCCCAGGGCTAAGGCCAGGGCGGTTGCAAGTGCTACTAATTTCTTCATATTTTTTCTCCTTTTCTTTATTTGTATCTGCCAAAAACCGGACCGGCTCCCAGCAGTTACTTTTATTGTTTCAGCGGATGATGGCAGGCGCAGAACCGGCCATTTCCATAATCCTTCATTTCCGGCTTCGTCTCCTTGCACTCCTTGGTGGCAAAGGGACATCTGGTACAGAAACGGCACCCTTCCGGAGGATTGACCGGAGAAGGAAGTTCTCCTTCCAAAAGCATCCGATTCTCTCTTGAAAAATCCGGATCCGGTTCTGGCGCTGAATCGATCAGCATCCTGGTATACGGGTGTAAGGGATGTTTGTAAGCATCCTCAACCGGGCAGATCTCACAAAGCTGCCCCAAAAACATAACGCAGACACGGCTGGCCACATAGCGCACCACAGCCAAGTCATGGGAGATAAATAAAAAGGTAAGGTTCGATTCCCTTTGCAGCTTCCGCAGAAGATTTAAGATCTGCGCCTGAATCGAAACATCCAGTGCAGACACTGCCTCATCGCAGACGATCAGTTGGGGATTGGGGGCCAGGGCTCTGGCAATTCCCACTCTCTGGCGCTGTCCTCCTGAAAACTGATGAGGATACCGGTAATAATGTTCCGGCTGAAGCCCCACACGCTCCAGCAGTTCCAATACCTGCTTTCGCTGCTCCTCCTTGGAAAGCCCCAGATTCCGCAGCGGCTCTGCGATTACCTCACCCACCGTAAAGTGAGGATCCAGAGAAGAAAAAGGATCCTGAAATACCATCTGCATCTGAGACCGGCATTTCCGAAGTTCTTTTCCCTTCAGAGCGCTCAGCTCTTCCCCATTCATACGGATGCTCCCGGAAGTGGGATCCATCAGCCGAAGAATCAGCCGCCCCAGGGTAGACTTTCCGCAGCCGGATTCTCCTACCAGAGCCAGGGTCTCTCCCGGATAGATCTCCAGCGAAACATCGTCCACTGCCTTTACCCATCCTGCTCTGCTCTTAAAATGCTTCACCAGGTGTTCCACCTGTATCAATGGTTCCATTATTCACTCACCTCCCTGAAACAGCGAACCAGATGACCGTTTCCAATATCCACAAGAGGCGGATGCTCCGTTCTGCACCGCTCTGTTGCAAGAGAACAACGTTCACAGAACCGGCAGCCCTTAGGCATATCAGAAAATGAGGGTACCGTTCCCTGAATGGTATAGAGTTCTTCGTCCATTTTTCCCCTCACTCTTGGAATTGCCTTCATCAGCCCCAGCGTATAGGGATGTCTTGGATTATGGAACAGTTCCGCTTTCTGGGCGTGCTCCACAATCTCTCCTGCATACATGACATTTACCTCATCACAGATATCTGCCACCACACCCAGATTGTGGGTGATCATGAGAATGGACATGGCATGACTGCTCTGCAGCTGTTTCATCAATGCCAGAATCTGAGCTTCCACCGTCACATCCAGCGCTGTTGTCGGCTCATCTGCAATCAACAGCTCCGGCTCCAGCACCATTGCCATAGCAATGCAGATTCTCTGCCGCAATCCGCCGGAAAGCTGATGGGGATATGCTTTATAGCGAAGCTCCGGATCCGGAATTCCCACATCCCGGAACATCTTGATCACCCGTTCCTTGGCCTCTTTTTTGGAAATCTTCTGATGAAGGAGAATCGCCTCCCGAACCTGCTTTCCCACGGTAATAGAAGGATTCAGCGCAGTCATGGGCTCCTGGAAAATCATAGAAATCTTCTGCCCCCGGATCTTTCGCATCTCCTTCTCGGTCAGCGCCGTCAAATTTGTTTTTTCAAATTCAATACTTCCTTCTTTAATGGAAATAGGGGTGTCCAGCAGCCGCATCAAAGAGCGGGCTGTCATGGATTTTCCGCAGCCGGACTCTCCCACCAGCCCCACCGTTTTTCCCTTGGGAATGTCTAAATCCACTCCGTCTACAATGACCGTGTCCCCGCCTTCTTTTCCCGGAAGCACTACCTTAAGACCGGTCGCCTTCATTAATATTTCTTCACTCATACTGCCATCTCCTCCTCATCGATTTTTGGGATCCAGGGCATCTGTGAGCCCGTCACCGATCAGATTAAAACAAAGTGAGGTCAGCACAATGGCAATGCCCGGAAAGATGGCCAGATACGGATAAGCCCGAAGAAGCGGTGTTGCATCACTGAGCATGGCTCCCCACTCCGGCGCCGGAACCTGGATGCCCATTCCCAGATAGCTAAGGCTGGAAGCTGCCATAATACAGCCAGCCACACTCATAAGCACATCCACAAGAATAGGGCCAAAACAGTTGGGAAGGATATGGCGGACAATGATTTCCCCATGGCTGGTTCCGCAAGCCACCGCAGCCTCCACATATTCCTGATGTACCACGTTTAAGACAATCGAGCGGACAATCCGGGAAAATCCAGGAACAGAGGTGGCAATCAGCGCAATAATAATACCGTTCATTCCTTTCCCCAACACGGCAACCAGCGCCAGCATCAACAGCATGGAGGGAATACACACAATCGAATCCATCACCCTCATCATCACAATATCATAGATTCCTCCAAAATAAGCGCAGGAAGCTCCGATAATAATCCCCAGAGTCATGGATACCGCAGAGGTCACAATCCCTATAAAAAGGGAATATCGAGCTCCGTAAATAACCCGGATAAACACATCTCTTCCAAAAGCATCTGTTCCAAACCAGTGGGCAGCGCTTGGACTTTGAAGGCGCTCCGCCGGATTTAAACCTACCACCTGAGTATCATAGTCAAACAAAAAGCCGGAGGCTACTGCCACCACCATCATGGCAAGCAGTATCAGCAATGCGGTCAAGGCAACCGGATTTTTCCGGAAGTTTTTCCATACCTGCAAAACCGGATTTGTTTTTCCTGCCATCTGCGCCAGCGCATCCTGACGCTGTTTTCTACGTTTTGTCATTCCGGTCTCTCCTCTATCCTAAATTATCCCTGATCTTCGGATTCAACATGGCATTGATCAAATCCATCAGCAGCATAATTAACATATACAACAGGGACAGTATTACTGTAGCGCCCAGCACAACCGGGGTATCTTTCTCATTAATTGCCGTCAAAATTGCCTGTCCAAAACCTGGCAGACCGAACACCTGCTCCGCAATCACTGCGCCGCCCAGAAGGCCTGCAAAACTCATACCAAGAGAAGTAATCACCGGCAAAAGTGCGTTTCTCAGCACATGAACAAAAATAATCCTCCCCGGGCCTGCCCCTTTTGCCTTTGCTGTCCGCACATAGTCAGAGTTCAATGCTTCCAGCATGGTGATCCTCACCATACGGGCCAGAAAAGCCGCAGAAGGCAGAGCCAGTGTTGCCACCGGCATTACATAATGTTTCCATGTGCCAATCCCAAAGGTAGGCAGCCAGCCAAGCTTCAGGGAGAACAAAAGCATCATTAAAAGCGCCAGCCAGAACCCGGGAATGGATGCCAGAATCAGCGAGATCACTGTGGTTCCCGTATCCAGGACACTCCCTTTTTTCACTGCTGCCAGCACTCCTAACGGAATGCCAATCAGCGCGGAAAAACACACTGCCAGCAGCGCCAGACGAAAAGTGGTGGGAAATTTAGGCATCAGCAGCGCGGATACCGGAAGCTGAGATTTATAGCTGTTGCCCAGATCCCCGTGCAGGATCCCCTTCATATATTCCGCATACCGCACCATCATGGGACGGTCATACCCAATCTCATGGTTATAAGCCGCGATATCCTCCTTGGAGGCGTTGATGCCCAACGCTACGCTTCCCGGGCTTCCGGCTGACAGGGACATAATGGCAAAGGTCATGAATGTAATGATCACCACAGAGGGAATCATAAACAAAATTCTCTTTATGGAAAATTTAAGCATAGTTTACTCTCCCTTCAAATGCTCTTCCAAAAACAGATGCATCTCGCCGATAGTTTTCCAGAACACTTCGCCCTGTCCTCTGTCATGACTTCCCTTTGCCAGCACACGAAGAAGGATAGGCGCATCACTTTGATTTTCCGCCTGCATCCTGGCAGCAAATTTCTTTCCATGATAGGGCGGCACGTTATTATCCAGCTCTCCGGTCTGAATGTACACCGGCGGATATTCGGTCTTTCTCACATTGTGATAGGGGGAATAGCTCAGCAGATACTCAAACATCTCTTTGCTCTCCCTGGGGTTCCCATACTCTGTGATATACATAGGCCCTCTGTCATCCTCTGCAAAATGAATCATATCCGTATGGGGAACCGAATCAATGACACATCCCCACAAATCAGGCCGCATAGTTACCAGCGCAGACATCAGAAGCCCTCCGTTGGAGCAGCCTACAATTCCAATCTTTCCCTTTTCTGCCCATCCGTCCTTAATCAGGGCTTCTGCGATTCCGATAAAATCCTCATAGCAATGGCGTTTATTCTTTCCCATGCCTGCCTCATGCCACCGGGGGCCGTACTCGTTTCCGCCCCGCAGATTGCAGTTCACATAAATTCCGCCATTTTCCACCCATCTTGGGATCTGCATCTGGCTGACTGCCTCCACATATCCCGGTGGCATACTGATATTGTATCCGCCGTAACCATACATCAAAACAGGGCCGCAGGTTCCAGGCACGGCATCCTTTCTTCGCACCAGATAGTAAGGGATCAATTCTCCATCTCCGGTAGAGGGAGCAAATTTCTGCTCCACTACAAGCTCCGGATGCTCCTCCTCTGAGGAGCTCCGCACCGTCTCCATAGTTGTTCCGTCAAACCGCAGAATCTTGGGCGCTGTTACAAAAGATTCCAGCTTTAAAAAGACGCTGTCTCCCTCTCTTCCTGCCAGTTCCAAAGAAGCGTAGGATTCCGGAAGTGCTACCTCTTCTCCCGTATCCACACAGATCAAACAGCTACTCACATCCCTGCATCCCAGAACAAAAAGCTTTCCGCCGCTGGAAAATCCATGATCCAGAATGTCCTTGCTCTCCGGCAGAACCACCTCCACCTGATCCGGCGCCAAAACGCGGATCACTGCTCCGTTGGCTGCCTCTGACACCGTTACAAAATAGTGAGCGCCCTTCTTGGTATCTATGTATTTCCACTCCACCGGCTCCCGATTCAGCAGCAATGTTTTCCCTGTAGCAGTCTCAATGGCGATCCACACTGCCAGGGCATAGTCTCTGCACACCGTAGCCATCACATAGGAACCATCCGCGGAAACTTCCACCTGACCAAATACGGAATATCCCTCGTCCTGATATACCAGAGTCTCCTGATCCGCCAAGGGATCGTAACGGAAAAATACGGAACGGCTTTCCTGGGTCACAGCATCCGCCTCTGTAGAAGAATAGTAAAGGCAGCCGTCTCCGGAAGACCAGCAGCTGCTGAACACTCCGTCGATCTCCTTTAATACTTTTCTGTTCTCCACATCACACACTGCAATTGTGGGCCTTGCAGCTCCCGGCTTTAAAACCCTCATGGCCAAAATTGCCGCGTCTCTGGGACAAGGCTCTGCCCCAAATACAGAACAATCTTTTAGTGTTTCAAACTCCGGCAGTGTTCCCGTTCTCTGAAACTTCCGATCCAAAACTGCCAGCTGATAATCTCCCTCTATCACCATGGAGGCTAAATAACTGTCCTTCCATGGCGTGAGTTCTCTTGGCAGCTCCGGCAGCTTTTCTGCTTTCAGCTGCGCGATCTTTCCTGCCAGCTTATCTCCCTGCTGTTCAAAATATGCGTCTGTCCATGCATTCTCTCTGGCTACAAAATCCAGCACCTCAGGATCATTTCTGTCCCTCAGCCATGCATAGGGATCCGGCAGCTCATGCCCGAACCAGTTTTCTGTTTTATCTACCGTTTTACATTCCGGATACTGATATTTCATCTTCTTCCAGCACCTCCCTGTCAGCTCTTATATACACATTCTCCGTCAACAAACACCTGCTCCAGAACTGCATCTGTGGCACAGGAAGGAAGATCGCTCCAGATCAGGATATCCGCATCCTTGCCTTCTTCCAGGGAACCAACCCGATCCTCCACGCCGATGATTTTCGCCGCAGTGCTGGTTACCATGGCCAAGGCTCTCACCGGATCCATACCATTGCGGACAGCCTCTCCCATCTCAAACAGAAGCATATTCACTACCGTCACCGGGCCGTCTGTCATCACTGCAATGGGTACTCCCCGATCGTCCAGCCCTTTACAGCATTCCGGATCCAGCTTACCGCCCTCTCCCGGAAACAGGCTCTCAGCAGTGGGCCCAAAAATCACCCCCTGCACATGGGGATCCTGCAGCTCCTCATAAAAATCGCTGGCTCCCTGGGCATGATCCAGGGTAATATAGATATCAAATTCCTTGGCGATTTCCAGCACAGTCATCATATCATGCATATAGCTGTGGACTTTCATGGGAATTTTTTTCTCAAGAACCGGGATTCCATGTTCCAGCCCCAGATCAAAGGGAGGCATCTTTTCCGGATCTCCCGCTGCGTCCTCCTTCTTTTTCATATAATCTTTTACATTTTTCAGATAAGTCCGCATAATATTGGCAATGGCCATACGGGTCATCGGTGCCTGATTGGTCTTGGAATAACAGCCTTTGGGATTGATACCCATTGCGCCTTTCATTGCCACCGGACGTTTTACCACCCGATC
This sequence comes from uncultured Lachnospiraceae bacterium, assembly GCA_905207905.1. Next base: position 13,417 of record CAJLNC010000045.1, read on the forward strand.
GCTTCCCGCTGACTTGTAAGCCATCACCCAGCCGCAGACCACATTGGCAGAACCGGGAGCCAGACAAGAGGTCGTAATCCCCTGTTTAAGAGCAATCTCAAAATTTTTATCATCTGGATTAATTCCATAATAAGCATCCAGCTCCGGTGTCAGAGGATTGGTAATCTCATTCAGATCCTCCTCTGTGCCGGGACCAATCCCTCCAATATGGCTGTGGGCATCCACAAATCCGGGAGTCACACATTTTCCAGAGGCATCGATTACTTTCGCTCCTTCTTCCGGAAGATTCTTTCCTATTTTTTTAATTTTACCATTCTCAACAAGAAGATCCGCCTGTATTACTCCCGGATGGCCCATAGTATATAAGGTTCCATTTTTGATCACATACATGTTTTCTCGTCTCCTTCCTTATAAATAACCCTTCCCGCCTGGTAAGTGCGCACCACCTTTGCCTGATAGGTTTTCATAGGATGGCCGCTCCAGATCACGATATCTGCCCGTAGTCCTTCTTTCAGAGCGCCTACCTGATCCTCCATTCCAAGAATCTTAGCCGGAGTGCTGGTAATCATAGAAAGCACCTGTTCCGGATCATGAAGCACACGCATCATCTCTGCACCGTTCCAAAGAAGATCTTCCCGAATTGGCAGACTGTTGGTATAGGTTCCGCTAAGCGCTACCGGAACTCCCTTTTTTGCCAGCGCCGCGATGGCCTTTAAATCCAGGGTCATGGCGTCCTCTTCCATGGGATTGGAAGCTGTGCGGACTATCAGCGGGATCTTCCGCTGGGCGATCCATTCCTCCTCACCCGTCAGTCCAAAACCATTGACCAAAATCAGTTTCAGATCCGGATACTGGTCTGTAATCTCCCGAACCCGCTCAACTGCAGTAAGAGAATCGCAGGAAACAAACAGGGGCAGTTCCCCTTTCACCACTTTCTGGAGTGCTGCCAGCTTATCATCAGCCGGCTTGTCCTGCGTCTCTTTATATTCGAAAGCCTTGCGGAGCTGTTCTGCAAAATTGGTAAAGATCCACATTCTGGTCATGGGCGCCGCAGGCCTTGTTCCATAAGTCTTTTTTAGATTTGGCGTCACAGAAGCCATCATGCCAATGTTCCGTTTCAAACACATTTTATAGGGATTTACTCCTTCCACTGCAAAAGCTGCAATGGTTCCTCCAAACAGATTGTTATCGGAAGGAGCCACGCCACAGGAAGTAACCCCATAGGCTCCCAGCTGCTGCACACTGGCCGCACGTCCATTAAAGGCATAAAAAGCATCCAGCTCCGGCGTAATGGGATTGCTCCTCTCATCATTGTCATTGGAAGAAGGACGGATTTCCTGCATGGAACCGTTCACTCCCCAAAGGGAGATGGCCTGTACAAAACCAGGAAGCACCTCCATTCCAGAAGCGTCAAATACCGCTTCTGTCCCTGCCGCCTCAAGCTTCTCTCCTATTTGTGCGATCTTTCCATCCACAATGCGCAGATCCCCTTTCTTTACGGAACCACAGCCATCGTGAAGATTCCCATTTTTAATCAGCATAATTGTCTCTCCTTTCTCTTTTGCCTTCCTCCTGATCAGAGGGTTCTCCCATAATGCCGTATTTAAAAAATGTATAATAGAAATACTTTTTAATTCTCCAGCGAAGCTTCATATCGTCTATTCCAAACTTTTTGAAATAGAGCTGGAGATTATACAAATTAGTAGCATACATAAAAGCAATCAGTTCCGAATCCACATCAGCCCGCAGCTTTCCTTCATACTTCAGTTCTGTCAAAAACTGCTTATACATCTGAAAGATCCGATCAAAATTTTCTTCCAAAAATACTCGCTCATATACCCCATTGGACATCTGGTCAAAGACTCGCTGTCTGTGCTCTATGGCAGCAAACAGTTCATCATCCGGCTCCTGAGGCTCAAACACTGCACTCAGCTTAGGATCCTCCGAGTACGCTCTGTCCGCATAGACAAAAAAAGCCGCTGTCACATCATCCCGGTCTTCAAAGTACCGATAGAAAGATCCCACCGGAATTCCCATGGCCTTAGTCAAATCCTCCACCCGGAGTTTGTCATAATCCATATTCATAATGCAATCCCCTGCTCGCTCCAGCAGCTCATTCTGCCGCTCTTCCGGCAGCCGTTTAAATGTTTTTTTTGGCATTTTTTTATCCCCTGTTCCATAGATTGGGATTATATTCGCAAATTTAGAAAATATTTATCAAAAATTTGCGAATTTATTCGCTTGTTTTACATGATACTACATTAAAGCATTAAATACAAGTGGAATTTTAATATTTTTCCTATTTTTTATTTTTTCCTGAATTTTTTCTCCCTTTTCAACAAAAACACCATTATCTCTCACTCATCTAAAATCATATCCCGAAAAGAAATCTACTCGCAAACCCGCCTTCCTGGGCCTGAGCGCCTCAGCAGCATCGTTCCTGTTCGCTCCAGTGAAATCCTGCGGAGCATTTTCGTTTTATAGGAAATTCTTTCCTAATATAAAATGAAAAAAACCTTCCCCCTCCGCCAGATTCTTCCATATTTTCATCTGACAGAGGGAAAAAGCCCTCTCTCTACGCTATTCGATATCATTTATAGGGAATATAAATCAACTGCCGCTGAAAAGCAAAAACATTCCTACACCAGAAAAAATTCCGTCAAATACACTGCCAGGCAGGCTCCCAAAGCCACCCGAAAGAGATTGCCGTCAAAGTAGGCAATCAGAACTGCTGCCAAAAATCCTGCTGCCGCAGAGATCAGGCTGCCTGCGGCTGATAAAATGGCCGGAAAGGTCATCACCGCCAGGGTTACATAGGGCACATAGCAAAGAAAAGACCGGATAAAAGGACTTTTAATATCCCTGCGGATCAGCGTCATAGGCAGCGCCCGCACTGCATATAAAGTCAACCCTGCAATCAAAATATAAAGATAGTACCTAGTTGCCATTCTGCCCCTCCTTTTCCACAGGAACAGGCTTGATAAGCGCCGCTGCCCCTGCAATCAAAAACGTAAGTATCATAATACGAAAGCCGGAGGAGATGTCCCGCAGCATGGGAAGTACCGAAAACACATAGCTGGCCGCCATAGAGATTACCACCACCGCTGCGATCACCTTATCCTTCTTTGCCGGTGGAATAATCACCGCCAAAAACATTCCATACAGGGCAATATTCATGGCATTGGCCATCCGCACAGGAAGCACCGCGCCAAGAGCGGCTCCCAAAAAAGTGCCTGCTGTCCAGCCGGGTCCCGCCACCATTGCCATCCCATATTGATACCAGGGATTTAACCGCCCCTCCACGCCGGAGGCTGCCCCGAAGATTTCATCCGTCACATAGTAGGACATCACCAGGCGATGTCTCATCTTTGTGGATGGAGAAATTTTTTGGGACAGGGAACAGGACATAAGAAGATATCGAAGATTTACGATCACTGTGGTAATCACCATCTCCAAGTACCCGGATCCGGAGGCCATCACCGTCATAGCCGCAAACTGTCCCGCAGATGCGTGCATCGCTGCGGACATCACCGCAGCCTGCAGAGGGGACATTCCTATATTCTTCGCTGTGATTCCCATGGTAAAAGCTACTGCAAAATATCCAAGGGCAATGGGAATTCCATCCCTTAACCCTCTCAAACACCATCTCCTATTTTCATTGAAAATATTCTCTTCCCGCTTCATCCTGTCTGTATCCTGCGCTCCCTCTGATTTTTAGTAACAGTTCAGCCATACATAATGTCACAAAATTTAAGTTCAAATTGGTTTGAAAACGAAAATTTTTGTGTACTTTGTATATAGCGTTCTGCCATAAGCGAAAACGGCTGTGAAACAGCCAATTCGAGCTATTATGGCTGAACTGTTACAATTTTTATTTGTTCAAATTATACCACTGTTTCCCAGGAGTGCCAATGATTTTTCTAACGGGCGTTTCCTTCTTTGCCGCCTCATCCATACTTTTTCCACCTGCTTTTCTCATCCAATCCTTTCTCTGGCTCTCTTTTCTGTTCCCAATACCTTTTGTGTTTTTTCCCTTTCCCGATTCGGCAGGCAAACCCCTGGTACAGGGCCGGTATCAAAGCCAGACTGAACACGGTATACAGCGCAAAAAGAAGCGGCACCGCCCCAAAGATTCTTCCACCCAGGGAATAAAGATTGAAATAACGCATGGCAAGGCCAATCTGCAAAAGCTGATCTGGCAGCAGCGCAATCACCTTTGTCACTATGGAACCTGGAAGATTAGACAAAAAAGAGGGCACAAAAATCAGCAGCACCGGAACCATTCCCGCCAGTACGTTGGACTTTGTTTTTGCTGATACCCACATGGCCAAAAGAGAGAAAAACAGACACCCTATATAACCGCCCAGTACCATCAGGACATAGGTCTGCCATACTGTAAAATTATAAAAAGATTTCCAAAAGCCCTGATCCACCTGTATCTGACACTGCCAGCCATCTGATCCCAGATAGCCCAACACCACTGCCGTGTACAGAAAGACCAAAACAAAATAGACTCCAGTGACAATGCCCAGCCCAGCCTTGATCTTTGCCCTCACACCGCGATTCCGTCCGCAGGCGCTGGCAAAATAGACCTCCTCTGCCTTCCAGGCAAACTCGTTAGAAAAAATTCCAGAAACCAGGTAACCCAGCACCAGCACCGCCAGCATTGCTATGGTAGGAAAATATTCAAACAGCTGGGACCAGCCGGTATGATAATCGTAAAACAGAGGAACCGCAAGCTGTTCATACCTGCTTATCAGCCAGTCCTTTTCCTTCCTGGAAAACTGATCCTTGGCATCTCCCTCCAGCCATTCCTTCAAAAGACGAACCCGGTTTCTGTAAAAATCCCCTGCCTCCTCCTCTGTCACTCCGTCTGCCCTTCGATAGTCATACTCCTGAAAATCTCTGGCAAAGGCCCGGTTCATCAACTCTCGGATATCAGAAAAGCCTTGCCTCCAACTGTAGGCAATGTCATTCTGATTAAAATCTTCCGACTGATACTCCGGGGTTGCCATAATTCTCTGATTTTCCCGAATTACAAGACTCAGCTTCTCTTCATCCAACGGACCGCTCCATCCCTTCTTTTCTGCCCGTAAAGCTGCTACTGCCCCTGGCCCTTTCTCTGCATCTCCATTTTCATTCACCCTGGAGACATTTGTGGCAAAATAGCAGGTAAGCCCCAGCACTGCCAAAAGAAGCAATACTGCGATTCTGCCTCCGGTTCGTAAAAATACTTTTTTCCACTCAAATGCCGTCATGGCCGTCACCGATCCTCTCTCCAAAACAATCCAAAAACAAATCCTCCAGGGTAGGCTGTTCCAAAACTGCCCCCGGAGCCGGACAGTTTTTGGCCAGTACACGAAGTTCCACACCACCGGATACTGTTTTCAGATTAGCCACCTGGTACTCTCTTAAATACCATTCCGCCTGGCCTTGAGAAATCAGAAGACTCCACACCCGGTTTTCCATCCCAGAAAGCAATTCCTCTCCGGTTCCGGAAGACTCCAGGCGTCCATTCCTCATCAAGAGAATCTCCTTGGCAATATACTCCACATCCGACACAATGTGGGTGGACAAAAGTACCAGCCGATCTCTGGCCATCTCACTAATCAAATTCCGAAACCGGATTCTCTCCCCCGGATCCAAACCAGCAGTCGGCTCATCCAGGATCAAAATGGCAGGATCGTTTAAAAGAGCTTGGGCAATTCCAACCCGACGCTTCATCCCTCCGGAAAGTTTTTTCATCTTTCTGCTTTTCATCTGCTCCATTCCCACTTGTTTCAGCAGTTCCCGGATTCGCTGACGGGCTGTGACCGGACGCAAACCCTTGATAGATGCAATATATTCCAAATACTGCTGCACCGTAAAATCCGGATAAAAGCCAAACTCCTGAGGCAGATAGCCCAAAAGTTTCCGGTATCTCTCCCCCATCTGAAAAATATCCTCCCCATCCCAGGTGATTCTTCCCTCCGTAGGAGAAAGCAGCGTACACAGCATCCGCATAAGCGTGGTCTTTCCAGCTCCGTTAACCCCCAGCAGTCCGTACACCCCGGGAGTCATGGTATAGGAAATGCCATTCACTGCCATGACCTGGTGAAATTCCTTTTTTAAATCAGTAATTCTCAATTCCATAGCAGACTTCCCTCCAAAATTTCCTTGTAATGTCTCTGTCCTCGCTGGATCACATAAAACAGGTATCCTGCAGAAATCCCCAGCATCAGCCACCAAAGAGGCTGCGCAATCGCCTGATAGACTGCCTCATTCAATACAATCTCCGTCCAAAGTACACACCAACCGCCGCACAGGGCAACCGCCTGCCCTATTCCTGAAAACCGTTTCCCATACAGACTTTGAAAACATAGGCCGCAGGTTACAAAATAAGGCATGAAAAACTGTATAATCAGCTCCTCCAGCGGATAATTCCCTTCAAAAGCGCTAGCCGCAAAAAATACGGCCAGCAGCAGCGCATCTACCAGTGCAAATACAAATATCTTTGCTCCATAGATCTGCTGCAGTGAATAATAGGCTGCACATTCCACTTCCACAGACTGAGCGCTCCTATTTTTCCAAAGCTCCGGCAAAATCAAAATTCCAAACACCGATGCCAGCACTCCTAAATACCGTGAAATATACCTGGGACTTCCAGTACTCTGAAGTAACCACCACAGCATAAGGAGCGCTGCTCCCTGAAGCAGCCACCACCTCTTCTGGATATACCGGCTCTGCTGATACAAAAATTCTGCTCTGGACAAAACGCTTCCCTGTTCTGCCTCATACAGTGCTCTTGCGGAGGCTTTGAGCGTCCTCGCCAACCCCTCCTGATATCTTTGCTCCTCCTCCGGCGTCCGATTGCTTCCCCCCCTCTCTGAAAGCCTTCTTTTAATCTCTTTATCCAACAGTTTCATACTTCCTCCTTCCCGGCTTTAGACCAGCGAGCCAAAACTTTTTTCAGTTTTAAATAGCGTTCTGAATCTTCTTCCTCCACAATTCTGCTCTATCATCTGTTTTTTCCGCAAACGCTCCGGTTCTGCTTCATCATCTGTTTTTTCTACAAATTCTCCGGTTCTGCCTGCCAGGTTCTCAGTGCTTCCTTTCAAGGCTCCTCTTGAAGATAAACAGACAAAAGCTCCCTAGCCCGCCGTATTCTGTATTTTACCAGAGACAGTTTGATACCCAGGATTCTGGCAATATCCTTTTGCTTCTGTTCCTGTACAAAAAAGAGAATAGCAGTCTCCCGAATCTCTTCCGGCAGTTGAGCAAGAGCCATCTTTACCGTGATCCTAGTATCCCAATCCTCCTGTTCCTTTCCTGCCTCTCCCAAGGACTGCTGTAAGAAATACAAAGAATCCACCTTCCCGGTCCGACCTATTCCATAGCTATCCACCTGCTCCGTCAAACTCTCCAGTAAAAGCTCTTTTCTCTTCCTGTGATAATCCCTGCAAAGATTTCCGGCAATTGTGTAAAGAAAGTTTCTTGCCTTTCCCCGATGATGATAGGAAGGCAGGGCATGAAAAAAACGAATAAAAGTTTCCTGGGTCAAATCTTCCCCATAACTGATATCCTGGGTATGAAGCCGGCAGTATGTAAGAATCTGGGAATAATATTTTTTCACAAAATCCTCAAGGGCCTGCTCATCTCCCATGCGCATCTTCTCTATAAGCCAAAAATCGGATGATTCCCTCTTCTCCAATTTCCCCGCCTCCTTTCTCCCGGTTTTGAAGCGCTTCTATCTATTATAACGTGCCAAAAACAAAAAAAGATAGGGGCTATTCCGCCCCTATTCAAAATAAATCCCGTTTGTTCTCCAATAACAGAAAAACCCCGGAAGCCTTACGGCTCCGGGGCAATCTTACGCTTGGACTCACGGTATCTTACGATACCTTTCTATTATATAATTTATTCTATTCGCAGTACATACCTCGACTTCGCTGCGCTCCATCTCGGTCACAGACATTCGTCCTAACAGACCTTCGTCAAATATCCTTCTGTGAGTAAACTCCTACCAGATCCTTTCCTCGGTCTTGTACTGCTCCCTGCTAATCATGCAAATTACTCGATGATGGTAGCAACACGGCCTGATCCTACAGTACGTCCGCCTTCACGAATAGCGAAGGTAAGACCCTGCTCCATAGCGATGGGGTGGATCAGCTCGATGGTCATCTCTACGTTATCACCAGGCATGCACATCTCGGTGCCTTCGGGCAACTGGATCAGACCAGTAACGTCAGTAGTTCTGAAGTAGAACTGAGGACGATAGTTGTTGAAGAACGGAGTATGACGGCCACCCTCGTCCTTAGTCAGAACGTATACCTGAGCGGTAAATTTGGTGTGGCACTTGATGCTGCCGGGTTTGCAGAGAACCTGTCCACGCTGGATCTCTTCTCTCTTGATACCACGAAGCAGAGCACCGATGTTATCACCAGCCTGAGCCTCGTCCAGAAGCTTACGGAACATCTCGATACCAGTAACGGTAGTCTTCTTGATATCCTCTTTGATACCAACGATCTCAACTTCCTCATTTACATGCAGAGTACCACGCTCAACACGACCGGTAGCAACAGTACCACGACCAGTGATGGTGAATACGTCCTCTACAGGCATCAGGAACGGCTGATCAGTTGCACGCTGCGGATCCGGAATGTACTCGTCAACAGTGCTCATCAGCTCCATGATCTTGTCGCCCCACTCGCCGTTGGGATCTTCCAGAGCCTTCAGTGCAGAACCTTTGATGATGGGGCAGTCATTGAAGCCGTACTCTTCCAGCTGCTCAGTGATCTCCATCTCAACCAGCTCTAACAGCTCCTCATCGTCAACCATATCGCATTTGTTCATGAATACAACGATGTAAGGAACACCTACCTGACGGGACAGAAGGATATGCTCTTTCGTCTGAGCCATAACACCATCAGTAGCAGCAACTACCAGGATAGCGCCATCCATCTGAGCAGCACCGGTGATCATGTTCTTAACGTAGTCAGCATGGCCGGGGCAGTCAACGTGAGCGTAATGTCTGCGTTCAGTCTCATACTCAACGTGAGAAGTAGAAATAGTGATACCACGCTCTCTCTCTTCCGGAGCTTTATCAATGTTCTCGAAATCAGTAGCTGTGTTACCAGCAACTCTC
>CAJLNC010000046.1 GCA_905207905.1 uncultured Lachnospiraceae bacterium
GGTTCTGGGGAGTTTTTTATTTCATAGGAAGGAATTTCCTATGAAATAAAAATGCTCTGCAGGCCAGGCGGTCAATAGCTTCTTCTGCAAAGTGAAAGACAATCTCCTGTACTGCTTTTATAAACGTAAATTCTTGCTGCGCCGGATCAGCCAGAGAATCAGCCAGAGTAAGCTGACGGGAAAGGAAAACAAGCTCAAAATAAGCAGTCCGGCTCCAAATGATCCGAACAGGGACTCACCGGCTGCGATATTGCTGATGATTCCGAACAGCGCGAGACAGAAACTAAAAGAGAGCCAACAAAAGAAAGCGAGTTTGCTTTCTTTGGCATTTGCGGGGACTCTTGCTTCTTCCTTTTTGCTTCCAAGCTGTTTTTTTAACTGTTCACTTAGAAACTGCTCCTGTTCCTCTAATTCGGTGTCTCCGATTGCTCTTGCGTAGTCTGACCGAAGCAGGTGATATCCCATTTTATCCTGCGTATTTTTGGCTTGACGCAAAAATTGTTCTAAGGTTTCTTCAGCTTCTTCCCAGCACTTTTGTTCCAGCAGAGCGGAGAACCAGTTGGCTGTTATAATATTTTTGGAATGTTTGCTGAATGCCCAGGGACGCCAGTGATTCAATCCCTGTTTCAATTTTTTTAGGTCGTGGTCGTTTTGATAAGTTACTACATAAGGGTTCAGTTTTTTTGCCAGCCAGCGTTCATATTTACAAGATACCCAAAAAACAAGAGCCAGCAGCGAAAGAATCGCCACAACTGCAATCCACATGGTCTCATAAGAAAAAAAGTGATCATAAATCAGGCATGCTGCGCCGGTGAGGGCCGCAATGCCGAAAATTGGCCATGGATTTCTCATAATAGCATATCTCCAATCATCTGTTTGCATAAAGAGTTCAATATGGACAAATTGTCCTGGTTATATGCACATATTATAGCATTTGAGCGGTCTCTCGTCATCATTTTCCAGCAGGATGACGGGAAATTTCATAAAGATTTTTACAACTTTTCAGGATCTCGTTTCCGAGGCGTTTTTTGTTCAATGGGAAGCTGTAATTGTGTAATGTATTCGGTTTCATCGGAAGTTGTGTGGATATCAATCCAAAGAATTTCTAATAAGTTGCCTAGAACGGTGAAATTGTGGGCGTGAGCGTATTGCGTAAGCTGCTGTCCCCAGTAGGCGCTTTGCCTATAATTCCCGCGATAAGTGACGCACAGGTAATTCCCGCCATCAATGACATCAGAGCCCTCTTCGTCTATCAGAAAAACAGATTGGTAGGACAGTTTTTTTTTCTCTAATAGCATTGACAGAGAAATTACGGTTCCAATTTGATTACTTCCAATAATGTATAAACGATTTTGATTTAAATTGATCAGTCGTTTGATCAGAAAATCCATTTCTTCTTCATTTTCATATCCTTCAGGTAGATAGTGGCAATGGCGGGGAGGAATGTTCATTAAGCGGATTTCACCCAAAGGAAGAGATAAGGCGGAATGAATGTTGTCTAATCGGTGTGCTACGTTTTTTTGCAGCTTTTGCAGATACTCCATTTGTTTTGCAATGGCTTCTTTTTCATCCTCCAGCATAGAAAGGGAAGACGAAACGGTGTGATGTTTTAAGTATTCGTGGATTTGTTCCATCGTAAATCCAATGGAACGCAGATCCCGGATGACATTTAATCGCCATATATCGTGGATACTGTATTGCCGATATCCGGAGGCAGAGCGCTGTGGTTTGATAATTCCAATCTCTTCGTAGTAACGTATGGAATCTACTCCGATACCATATAATTTAGAAATTTCACCAATTTTAAAAAACTTTTTCATATTTTATATTTCTCTCCTTGACTCTAGTATTATACCAGAGTTTATAATTGCTTCATAGCGGTTTGAAAAATAAATTTTAGAAAGGATTTTTTAAATGCGTTCAGTTTTCAAGGAACTTAAAGTATCATCCATATTACTTTTGTTGTTGGGAAGCGCAATATTAGCTTTTGGACTTTACAATATTCATTCTGTGTCCGATGTTACAGAGGGCGGCATCCTGGGATTAACCCTTCTTCTGGAATATTGGTTTGGTATTTCGCCATCTGTTTCCGGTTTTGTACTGACAGCAGTATGTTATCTTTTGGGTTGGAAATTGCTGGGGAAACTTTTTCTTGTATATTCTTTTATTTCTTCTATTGGATTTTCTTTTTTTTATAGAATCTTTGAACAGTTTGAACCATTATTTCCTAACATTGGTGAAAATCCACTTCTGGCGGCAGTTGCGGGAGCATTGTTTGTAGGTGTGAGCGTCGGGCTATGCGTCCGGGTGGGCGGGGCGCCGACGGGAGATGATGCGCTTGCAATGAGTTTGAACAAAATACTTTCGCTGGATATTCAGTGGATTTATTTGATCAGTGATTTGACCGTATTACTGATTTCTCTGACCTATATTCCAATAAGCAGGATTGGATATTCGCTTTTAACTGTTATTTTATCAGGCCAGATCATTGGCCTTATGCAAAAGATTCCATTTCCTCAATTTATGGGACTTGGAGAAGCAGTAGAGGATTAAAGCGGAATGGCGCATGCCAGGATGTTGTCGAATAGAATCCTGTTTTGTATCGAACGCTTAATTTACTCTTGTCAGATAAACGACTGTTTACTATACTCAAAAAAGGAAATCGTCGTTTATCGGTTTATGAAAAGTCAAGCTTTTTTGAAAAAATATTTTTTGCAGCAGGATCAAGGCAGAAAGGATGAAGGGCAGAATATTATGGAACAGAAAATTGTGATAAGAAATGAGAGACAGGATGATTGGGCAATCGTTGAAAAGATTACGAGGCAAGCGTTTTATAATCAGTATATTCCAGGTTGTGTGGAACACTATTTAGTCCGCAAGATGCGAAAACATGAGGATTTTATTCCAGAGTTGGATTTTGTTCTGGAATTAAATGGAGATGTGATTGGCAATATCATGTATACAAAAGCAAAGCTTACAGATGAATCTGGAAAGGAAAAGCATATTTTGACGTTTGGGCCGATTAGTATTCTTCCTTCCTATCAGCGAAAGGGATATGGGAAAATACTCATAGAGCATTCATTTTCTGAGGCGGTTCCATTGGGGTATGATACGGTTGTGATCTTTGGCAGTCCGGCCAATTATGTCAGCAGTGGCTTCAAAAGCTGTAAGAAATATAATGTATGTATTGGCAATAAGAAATATCCTGCGGCAATGATGGTAAAGGAACTGATTCCAGGCGTGCTTGCCGGACATGAATGGGTTTATCAGGATAGTCCGGTTATGGCAATCCGGGAAGAAGAAGCACAGCGATATGATGATAGTCTGGAGCCCATGGAAAAGAAATATTTGCCAAGCCAGGAGGAATTCTATATTATGAGCCATTCCTTTTTGGAGAGCGGCGAGTGACAGAAGAAGATATGGATTGCAGAAAAGGAAAAACAAAGAGCCAATGAAATGATGCGAAACGCAAGCCGTAATCCGGAGGATGGGATGCAGAACGGACATTTTGCAGGATGATTTGGAATAGTTTTTCAGCAAAGAAAATGGAGATGTTGCAGAATGCCAATCCCAGCGGCCTTTCGGTATGTTTTTCCCGGAAAACAGGTTCGTTTTCGGAGAAAAATCACTCGGAAGGATGCTGCTGGAGGTATTTTGCAACATCTCCTTTTGCAAATGAAAATATAAAATTAAACAGTCCTCAGTGATGCTCCTTGGGTAGGGTGATGTTCAGCAGAATAGCTACGATCACTGCAATGACCACAGGAGATTTCCCGAAGATGGTAGTCACCCAGTCGGGAAAAGCTGCCAGAGAGGAGGATGCCTGTGAGACACCCATACCCAGGGCAGCGGCGAGCCCTACAATGGAAGTATTCCGATAATTCATTTCTTCAGACATTACCAGCTTGATGCCGGTCATGGCAATGGAGGCGAATACGGAAACGGTAGCTCCGCCCAGCACTGCATAGGGAATGGTGGTCAAGATGGCGGAAAACTTGGGAAGGAGTCCGGCGAACAGGATGATCACTGCGGACATTCCCAGCGTGATGCGGTTCACTACTTTTGTGGTGACTACGATTCCCACATTCTGGCTGAAGGTAGCTGTGGGAAGACAACCAAGGAACGCTCCGACAATGTTGGAAATACCGTAGCCGGAGATAGCCCCCTGCAATTCGCTGGTGGAGGGTTCCCGATTTAAGCCTCCGGAAGTGGTGGCAGAGAAGTCACCGATGGCCTGAATGGCGTTTACCACAAATAAAATTCCCAGAGCCACACAGGAAGAAACTTCAAATTCAATGCCAAAGTGCATGAGCTGCGGAAGCTGAAGGACTCCTGCCTGCGCCACGCTGTCAAAGTTTACCATTCCAAAAGGAATGGAAAAAAGGTATCCGGCAATCATACCGAGGAGGATGGAAGCCAGCTTGAAGAATCCTTTCCCAAAGTGATTTAAAACGGTAACCACAATGAGCGTAAAGATAGCAACCACCCAGTTTTGCCATTCGCCATAGGTCGGCTGTCCTGCACCCCCGGCCATGTAGTTGATGGCAGTGGGGTATAAAGAAAGACCTATGGTGAAGACCACGGTTCCTGTGATCAGAGGAGGGAAGAAGCGGCGAATCTTTTTGATGGCAAGTCCCACGGCAATGGCGCAGAGCCCTCCGATGATCTGAGCACCGAAGATGGCAGCGATTCCATACTGTTCTGCAATGGCCTGCATACTGGGTACATAGGCAAAGCTGACACCTAAAATAACCGGCAGTCCCGCACCCAGACGAAAACTTCCCTTTTTCCCAAGCGGGAAGAGCTGCAGCAGTGTGGCAAGGGCGGACACCACAAGTGAAGCCTGGATTAAGAGAACCCGATCCGGAGTTTCTAATCCGGCTGCACCGGATACGATGATAGCAGGAGTGACGCAGCCTACGATCATGGCAACTACGTGCTGCAAAGCAAGGGGAAATGCCTGGCTTAGTTTGGGAACACCATCCATTTCAAAAAGTGAGGCGTGCTGTTTTTCCGGTTTCATAATTTAACTCCTCCTTTACGCTAAATGGATGTGCGTACCGGTTTTGCCCTGGATACCGTCTTTTGCTTTCTCCAACAACGTAATGAGAGATGTGCGCCCTGATTTTGATTCGGCAAATTTTACAGCGGCCTGAACCTTGGGAAGCATGGATCCGGGCGCAAAATGTCCTTCCGCCATATACTGCTTTGCTTCTTCTGTGTTCAAATCATCCAGCCATTTTTCCTCCGGCTTTCCAAAGTTGATAGCGACTTTTTCTACAGCAGTGAGGATGATCAGGAAGTCTGCCTCCAGATTTTCGGCCAGCAGTTCACTGGCAAAATCTTTGTCAATCACAGCACTGGCCCCCTTCAAATGATTGCCCTGGCGGGTGACCGGAATTCCGCCGCCACCGCAGGCAATCACCAGCTGTCCGGAATCTACCAGGCTGCGGATAGCGTCGATTTCTACGATCTCAGCCGGTTTCGGGGAGGCAACTACCCGCCGGTATCCACGGCCGGCATCTTCTTTTGTAATGTAGCCGTATTTTTCCTCAGCAATTTTTGCCTCTTCCCGGGTCATAAAATGACCGATCGGCTTGGAAGGAGTTGCAAAGGCAGGATCATCCTGCTCCACCCGTACTTGGGTGATCATAGTGGTCACAGGGATATTGAAAATATTTCTGTTGTACAGTTCCTCCCGCAGTGCGTTCTGTAGATCATATCCAATGTAGGCCTGGCTCATGGCAACGCAGACGGAGAGGGGAGTATTGGGCTGATTGGCATCTTCCCGGCTTAAAGCAGCCATAGCATTGTTGATCATTCCCACCTGGGGACCATTTCCATGGGCCACAATAACCTCGCAGCCCTCCTCGATGAGATCCACAATGGCTCTGGCTGTGATTTTTACAGCCTGCATCTGTTCTGGCAGAGTGCTGCCCAGCGCATTGCCCCCAAGGGCAATGACAATACGTTTCTTTTTTTTGTTTTCCATAATTTGTTTAACCCCACAGTAAATGAAAAAATTTCTCCAAAAAGAATTGTCCGTGTTAAAAAGCTCCTGTTTTAAAAGAACCCGGTTTTATAAAACCCCCATTTTATAAAACCATGATTATTTCATAGAAAATTCCCTCCTATAAAACAATCATGCTCCGCAGGATTGCACTGCGGCGGACAGGAAAGAGATCGATGAAGCGATCCGCCGCAGGCGGAAGGGATGTTACAAAATACCTCCGGCGGTATCCTTTCGGGTGATTTTTCACCCAAAATCCGCCGGGATTCGTATTTTGCAACCTCTCTTTTATTTAAATACTCTTGGAGTTCCTTTTTCGTCCAGTTTTTTCAAAAGATCAGCAGGATCAGCAAATTTAGCCAAAAGGATCATAGCTGCAATGATATAGGGTTTGTAGCTTGCTTCTTTGTAGAGGGGATCTCTGTAACGGTCAAATACGGAAGCTTCCACCTCTCCGTCTTTGCAGCTTACATCGTTGATGTCAGCGGGCAGGCAGTGGAGATATAAAGCTTTGCCGTCCTTGGTAGTTTTCATTAGTTCTTCAGTGCAGCACCAGTCTTTGTGCTCTGCATTCTGAGCCAGCAGCTCTTTCTCCAGAGCTTTGATGCCCTCTGTGTCACCGTTGCCGTACAGCTCGGTACGTTTTTCCATAGCTGCGAAAGGTGCCCAGCTCTTGGGATATACGATATCGGCATCCTTGAAAGCCTCAGCCATGCTGTTGGTCTTTGTGAAAGAACCGCCGGATTTCTTCGCATTTTCTGCTGCCACAGCTTCCACTTCCGGGAATACCTCATAGCCTTCCGGATGAGCCAGAACCACATCCATACCGAAACGGGTCATCAGTCCAATGACACCCTGGGGAACGGAGAGGGGTTTGCCGTAGGAAGGAGAGTAGGCCCAGGTCATAGCCAGTTTTTTGCCTTTCAGATTTTCCACACCGCCGAATTCATGGATAATGTGAAGCATGTCGGCCATGGCCTGAGTGGGATGGTCGATATCGCACTGTAAGTTCACCAGAGTCGGTTTCTGCTCCAGGATGCCGTCCTTGTGCCCCTGGGTCACAGCGTCCACCACTTCATGCATATAGGCATTTCCTTTTCCAATGTACATATCATCACGGATACCGATGACATCAGCCATAAAGGAGATCATGTTGGCAGTCTCGCGAACTGTTTCGCCGTGAGCCACCTGGGATTTGCCCTCATCCAGATCCTGTACTTCCAGACCTAACAGGTTGCAGGCAGAAGCGAAGGAGAAACGGGTACGGGTAGAGTTGTCGCGGAATAAGGAAATACCAAGACCGCTTTCAAATACCTTGGTGGAAATGTTGTTTTCTCTCATATAGCGGAGCGCATCAGCTACGGTAAAGACAGCTTCCAACTCATCATCTGTTTTCTCCCAGGTGAGGAAGAAATCATTTTCATACATTTCTTTAAAGTTCAGTTTGTTCAGTTTGTCGATGTAACTTTGTAATTTTGCATCCATTTTAAATATCCTCCATTAAAAAATATCCTGTAGTTGTTCTATAAGGACACCGCAGGGATCATCTGCCCGGGTGGCTTACACGTTCGTAATCGTATTTTGAAGCTGCCATGTTGAGTTATTCTATGGCAGTTGGGAGGAAATTGTCATAAACTGCAGAGACAGGAACTTTTTGTAACAGCAATTTAAGCTGTTATAGCTGAATGGTTACAAATTCTGTCTGGCAGCAGACTTTTTTGACAATTTCCATCCCGGTTGAAAAAATGGTAATATCGAATAAAAGTAAATTATTTACAGTAAGCGGCGGGCAGTGCTGCATAAACGGCAGCGCAGGTCACCAGATCCTGTTTCCAGGTTTTTTCATTGGGAGCGTGAGCCTGAGCCTCTGCTCCGGGGCCGAAGCCAATGCAGGGGATACCGTTGCGGCCCATGATGGATACGCCGTTGGTAGAGAAGGTCCACTTGTCAGTAAGAGGACGGGCCTGCCGCATTTCCAGAGTTTCAGCAGCGCCGATTCTCTTCTCACCGTACAGGCTGGTGTAGGCTTCCTCCAGAGCCTTGGTTACCTTGTGATCCTTGGGGATGGCCCAGGTGGGGAAGTAGCACTCGATTTCATACACGCATCCGGTGTAGGAGGGACGGTCGTAGTTGTACATGGAAACCACTACATCATCTCCATATTTTTTTACGCTGGGCAGGTTGCGGATTTCTTCCAGACAGCTTTCCCAGGTCTCGCCGAAAGTCATGCGGCGGTCTAAGGATACTGCGCAGGAGTCAGCTACTGCACAGCGGCTGGGAGAGGTGTAGAAGATCTGAGAGCAGGTAATTGTACCTCGTCCTAAGAACCGTGCCTCTTCCCAGTCAGGATTGTATTTGGGATTTAACATTTTTACAAGACCTTTGATTTCAGTCTCATCAGCGTCATCGTTTTCGTTCAGGGCGCGGACATCCTGAAGGATATCTGCCATTTTGTAGATCGCGTTGTCGCCACGCTCCGGTGCGGAACCGTGGCAGGAAACACCCTTTACATCTACACGGATTTCCATACGGCCTCTCTGGCCTCTGTAAATACCACCGTCTGTGGGTTCTGTGGACACAACGAATTCAGGACGAATGTTATCCTCATTGATAATGTACTGCCAGCAGAGACCATCACAGTCCTCCTCCTGGACGGTACCTACTACCATGATCTTGCAGCCTTCCGGAATCAGATCCAGATCCTTCATAATCTTTGCACCGTATACGGAGGAGACGATACCTCCGCATTGGTCGGATACGCCTCTTCCGCCGATCTCTGTATCGGTTTCATAGCCTTCATAGGGATCAAAGGTCCAGTTATCCAGGTTTCCGATCCCTACAGTGTCAATATGAGCATCATAGGCAATGATTTTGTCTCCGGTTCCCATGTAGCCGATGACATTACCCTGAGGATCGATGATTACTTCATCAAATCCCACCTTTTTCATTTCAGCAGCAATGGTGTCGATGTGTGCTTTCTCGTCACAGCTCTCGCCGGGATTCTTTACGATGGCTCGCAGAAATGCGGTCATGTCTTTTTCGTAGCCTGCAGCAGCTTCTTTGATTTTGTTCAAATCCATGATTCTATTCTCCTTTAAAATAAATTTCAAATCTGTTTGATGATTTTTACAGTTTGGAAGACTGTCTTAACCTGATAAGCGGAAGGGTTCTGTCCTGGAACTTTTTGTCAAGTTTGTCCCGGGGAAATTTTATTTTTCCTTTCCTTCCCAGACAATGTTTTTATAGCGTTCAGGATCCGTATCTCCCTCTGTGGAGAAGAGCAGTACCCTGGAAGTTTCATCCAGTCCAAGAATGTTTTTCAGCTCCCTGTAGTCTTCCATGGTGGTTATGGCAGCCAGAGCGCCAAAAGGTGCGGCTCCGGACTCACCGGAAGTGATGGGAGCATCTCCTTTCATAGGAGCAGCCAGCATGCGCATTCCCTTGGCAGCTACCCAGTCGGGGGCAGAGAGAAATACTTTTACATGATTCTTCAGGATATCCCAGGAAATCGTGTTGGGCTCGCCGCAGGCCAGTCCTGCCATGATGGTCTGCATATCCCCGTCGACTATGCGAATCTCGCCGTCTCCGGCTGCAGCGCCTTTGTACAGGCAGGCAGCCACATCAGCTTCCACCACCACAAAGACAGGCGGGTTGTCTGCATACAGGTTGGAGAAATAGCCAACCACTGCTCCGGCCAGGGAACCTACGCCGGCCTGAACGAAGATGTGAGTGGGACGTTCGCAGCCTGCAGCCTTTAACTGTTCTCCTGCTTCCATGGCCATGGTTCCATAGCCCTGCATGATCCAGGCCGGGATTTCCTCATATCCATCCCAGGCAGTGTCCTGAACGATCACTCCTCTTGGGGTTTCGCTGGCTTCCTTGGCAGCCAGACGCACGCAGTCGTCATAGTTCATTTCCTGAATATCAACGGCAGCCCCTTCTTTGGCAATATTTTCCAGACGAGTTTGGGTGGAGCCCTTTGGCATATGTACTACAGCCTTTTGCCCCAGACGATTGGCAGCCCAGGCAACTCCTCTGCCGTGATTTCCGTCAGTGGCGGTAAAGAAGGTAGCCTGACCAAACTCTTCCCGAAGCGCATCGGAGGTGAGTACACAGTAGGGAAGCTCTGATACATCCTTTCCGGTCTCGCTGGCAATATAGCGGGCCATTGCAAAAGAGCCGCCCAGAACCTTAAAGGCGTTTAAGCCGAAACGGTAGGATTCATCCTTAATATATACTTCTTTTACGCCCAGATAGTCGGCCATATGTTCCAGCTTTGTCAGGGGTGTCTGGCTGTACTGGGGAAAGCTTTCGTGGAAAGTCCGGGCTTTTTTGATTTCCCCCAGTCCCATGATGGGCAGATTTTTGTCTTCTGTTTTGGGCATCCGATTGACTGCCCACAGAATCTTTTGATCCATTTTAAAATCCTCCTTTTAAATGAATGTATTCGGTGTCAGTTACGCAGTGGCATCTGTTTCTTTATGATTATTTACATCAATGTAGCTGTACAGGGTATATTTTGAAATACCAAAGTATTTGGAAACTTTATCTCCGGACCGTGTAATAAGGAAGGCGCCTGCGTCATTTAGAAACTGAATTGCCCGCACTTTATCATCCTTATTCATCAACGCCACCGGTTTCCCCACTAAAACCACAGACTGTTCTATGAGACTGTCCAGCAGATCATTGACATTCGTAACGATCTGTTCCGGCTGCTTTTGCTGATCCTCTGAAGGGTCAGTAGTGATTAGTCCCTGGAGAGAATGGCCGATTGCCAGCAGGTTGGTGATGTCGTAATTAATAGAAAGAATGTAGTCAATGGCAGTGCCGTCCTTACTGTGGATGTAAAAGGTACTGGATTTCAGAATTCTTCCGTTCGGGGATTTGGTAAGATACCCGATATGATCTTTTAAGGAAGCTGGATCCGTGCTGTGAAGTGTCTCCAGTACAACCCGGGAAGGGCCGTCTCCTACTTTTCGGTGAGTGATATGGCCGTTGGCAATGTAGACAATGGAATGCTCCGTATCATGCTTGCGAAGATCATGAATCACCACTTCACAGTCCGGGCCGAACTGTTTGGCAAGCCCTTCTGCTATCTGAAATAACATGTTTGATGTAAAAGCCAAGGTGCACACCTCTTTTCTGATGATAAAAATAATAAATTGTCAAGTTGCACAAAAAAAGTTTGATAAAACCAGTTGACTTGTTTATAAGATTATCATAGCACAAAAAAAATGAAATGCAAGATGTTTTTACAAAAAAAATTTGTATACCTAAAAAATTTTGTAATATGTCTTGCAAAACAAAAGAATAGGTGTTAGTATGTAACTATAGAGGGGCTTAAAAATCAATAGAAACAGGCAAAATATATAAAAGTAAAGGAGAAGGCTTATGTTGATGATTGGAAATGGACGGTTGGTGACAAGAGATTCCGAGCATCCTTTTTATGAGGATGGAGCGGTAGTTTTGGAGGGGAATACGATTAAAAAGGTGGGAACCACCCAGGAGCTTCGGCAGGAGTTTGCAGACGCAGAGTTTGTAGACGCAAAGGGAGGCGTGATCATGCCGGCCTTTGTGAACACTCATGAGCACATTTACAGCGCCATGGCAAGGGGGTTAAGCATCAAGGGCTACAATCCCAATGGATTTTTGGAGATTCTGGATGGAATGTGGTGGACCATTGACCGTCATCTGACTCTGGAACAGACCAGACAGAGTGCAAGAGCTACTTATCTGGATTCTATTAAAAATGGTGTGACCACGGTATTTGACCATCATGCCAGCTTTGGAGAGATCCAGGATAGTCTCTTTGCCATTGAGGATGCAGCCAAAGAGTTTGGCATCCGTACCTGTCTGTGCTATGAGGTGTCTGACAGAGACGGCATGGATAAGTCCAGGGAGGCCGTGATGGAGAATGCCCGGTGGATCAAACATGCTCTGGCGGATGACACAGACATGATCGCAGGCATGATGGGAATGCACGCTCAGTTTACCATCTCCAATGAGACAATGGAGCTGGCTGCGGCAAACAAACCGGAGGAAGTGGGATATCACATCCATGTGGCAGAGGGCATTGAAGATCTTCACCACTGCCTGAAACATTATGGCAAGCGGATCGTAGACCGCCTTATGGATTGGAACATTCTGGGAAGCAAGACACTGTTGGGTCATTGTATCTATGTAAATGAGCATGAGATGGATCTGATCAAGGATACCGACACCATGGTAGTGCACAATCCGGAGTCCAATATGGGAAATGCCTGCGGCTGTCCGCCCACCATGGCGATTGTACATAAGGGAATTCTGACCGGTTTGGGAACAGACGGATATACACACGATATGATGGAATCTTACAAGGTGGCAAACGTGCTGCATAAGCATCATCTCTGCGATCCAAACGCAGCTTGGGGAGAGGTGCCCAAGATGCTCTTTGAGGGCAACCCGAAGATTGCGAACCGTTATTTTAAGAAACCCCTTGGTGTTTTAAAGGAAGGGGCAGCAGCGGATGTGATTGTTCTGGATTATATTCCTCTTACGCCTATGACCAAGGACAATATTAATAGCCACGCAGTGTTTGGCATGACAGGACGCCATGTAGTGACTACGATATGTAATGGAAAGATTCTGATGAAGGATCGGGAGATGGTAGGCATTGATGAGGAGAAGGTACTCTCAGAGGTAAGAGCAGAGGCTGTGAAGCTGGAGCGCTCCATCAACGGCTGATTCGACGGAGAGAATGACTTAAGAATGGGTATCAGGATATCTTCATAATTCAAATTAGAATATTGCAGATTTGAATATCATATAAGAAGCAGGATGTTATAGAAACGGAAAGAAAAGAGGATAAGGAGGAGACGATTATGGGAGACAGAATGACACCGATTCCTTTTGGGAATTTAATGAATTGGATTTTGGAGGAGAAAAAGAAAGGAAGTATTTTTGGAATCCGCAGACCTTTTGTGGCAGATCCGGATCATGCGTATGAGATTTTTGGCAGAAAGCTGGAGACGCCTTTCGGGCCGGCAGCCGGCCCTCATACCCAGCTGGCTCAGAATATTATTGCAGCCTATGTGGCCGGCAGCCGTTTCTTTGAGCTGAAAACCGTGCAGAAGCTGGATGGAGAGGATCTTCCGGTGAGCAAGCCCTGCATTAAGGCGGATGACGAGTGCTATAACTGTGAGTGGTCCACAGAGCTTTATGTAACTCAGGCCTTTGATGAATATGTGAAGGCATGGTTCATCTGTAAGGTGCTGGCCAAGGAGTTTGGTCTTGGGGCTATGGATGGTTTCCAGTTTAATATGTCTGTGGGATATGATCTTGAGGGTATCAAGACGCCAAAGATCGATCAATTTATCGAGGGCTTAAAAGACGCCTCCCAGACACCGATTTTCCAGGAATGCAGACAGTGGCTGTTAGACCATGCAGATTGCTTTGAAAAGATGACAAGAGAGGATATTGAAGGCATTTCCCCCAAGGTGTGCAACTCCGCCACCTTATCCACCCTTCATGGCTGTCCGCCTCAGGAGATTGAGCGGATTGCCAGATACCTGCTGGAGGAGAAGCAGGTTCACACCTTTATCAAGTGCAATCCCACTCTTCTTGGCTACGAATATGCCAGAAAGCTGATGGACGATATGGGCTATGATTATGTGGCTTTCGGAGATTTCCACTTTAAGGATGATCTTCAATACAGCGATGCGGTTCCCATGCTTCATCGGCTGCAGACTCTGGCAGATGAGAAGGGGCTGGAGTTCGGGGTAAAAATCACCAATACCTTCCCGGTGGATGTAAAGGCCAATGAGCTGCCCAGCGAGGAGATGTATATGTCCGGCAAATCTTTGTATGCCTTATCCCTGTCTGTAGCAAGGATGCTGTCCAGAGATTTTGACGGCAAGCTGCGAATTTCCTATTCAGGCGGTGCAGATGCACGGAACATTGAGAAGATTGTAGACAGCGGTATCTGGCCGGTGACCATGGCGACAACTCTGCTAAAGCCCGGCGGATATCAGAGATTAGAGCAGATCGGTAAGATCTTTGCAGAGAAAGAGGTGCAGGTATTTAAAGGGATTTCCGCAGAGGCTGTGAATGCGCTGGTGGAGGGTGCAAGGAAGGATAAGCACCATGTGAAGGCAGTGAAGCCTCTTCCTTCCAGAAAAATCAATCGTCCAGTGCCCCTGGCTGATTGTTTTATTGCTCCTTGTGAAGAAGGATGTCCCATTCACCAGGATATTACTACCTACATGAAACTGATGGAGGAAGGAAAATGTGAGGAAGCTCTGAGGGTGATTCTGGAGAAGAATCCGCTTCCCTTTATTACAGGAACCATCTGCGCCCATAACTGTATGAGCAAATGCACCAGAAATTTCTATGATGCTCCTGTAAATATCCGCAGAACCAAGCTGGAAGCGGCAGAGGGCGGTTTTGAGGCAGTAATGGCGGACTGGAAGTCTCCGGAAGCAAACCTTGGCAAACGGGCAGCAGTAGTAGGCGGTGGCCCGGCAGGTATGGCAGCAGCCTATTTCCTGGCAAGAGGCGGCGTGAAGGTTACTGTATTTGAGAAGGCTGAGAAGTTGGGCGGCGTTGTGAGAAATATCATCCCTGGTTTCCGTATCTCAGAGGAGGCGATTGACAAGGATGTGAAGATTCTGGAGGCCATGGGAGTGGAAATCCGCTGCAGTACGGAGATTCGTTCCGTGGAAGAAGTGAAGAAAGATTATGACTATGTGGTTCTGGCAGTAGGTGCATCCACTCCGGGTGTGCTGAAGCTGGAGAAGGGGCAGGCCGTAAATGCACTGGAATTTTTAGCTCAGTTTAAGGCTGCCAATGGAGCCGTGGAATTGGGAGAAAACGTGGCGGTAATCGGAGGCGGAAATACCGCTATGGATACTGCACGGGCAGCTAAGAGAAATAAAGGGGTGAAAAAGGTTTCTCTGGTATACCGGAGGACAAAACGGTATATGCCTGCAGACGCAGAAGAGCTGGAGATGGCTCTTGAAGACGGCGTAGAATTTGCAGAGCTTCTTTCTCCCATAAAGGCAGAAAATGGAGTCCTGTTCTGTAAGAAGATGGTTCTTGGAGAGTTGGATGAGAGTGGAAGAAGAGGGGTTGTAGAGACTGAGGAAGTGGTGGAAGTACCGGCAGATACGGTGATCGCAGCTGTGGGAGAGAAGGTTCCGGGAGATTTCTATGAAGCAAACGGCATTGCCTTGGATTCCAGAGGACGGGTACAGGCAGATCAGGCTACCTGTGAGACCAGTGTGACCGGGGTCTATGCAGTGGGTGACGGTCTTTATGGACCTGCCACTGTGGTAGAAGGAATCCGGGACGGCAAAAGGGCTGCAGAGGCCATTGTTGGGAGAGCTCTGGCAGAGGATCTTTTTAAAGAGGCAAAGGAGGATACCGTTTACGGTCGCAGAGGCGTTCTGAATGAAGAGAAGGAAGAGAAGACGGATGGCGGACGCTGTCTCTCCTGCAATACCATCTGTGAGAACTGTGTGGAGGTTTGTCCCAACCGGGCAAATATTTCCATTGCAGTGCCGGGAATGGATCGCCACCAGGTGATTCATGTGGATTACATGTGCAATGAGTGCGGAAACTGTAAGAGCTTCTGTCCCTGGGCCAGCGCTCCCTACCTGGATAAGTTCACTCTGTTTGCCAATGAGGCAGATATGGAGAACAGCAAAAACCAGGGCTTTGTAGTGACAGACAGGAAGGCAGGCGCCTGCAAGGTTCGGCTTTTAGGCAAGATGATGGATTACACAGCAGGTACAACCCGTCCGGAGATCCCGGAAGGACTGGCAAAGATCATGGATACTGTGATCAGGGATTACAGTTATCTGATACTGTAATTGATCGGATACGGTAATGCTGGAGCGATCAGAAACGGTCATCATTAATAAAGAAAGCAGTGATTCGGCTGGAACAGATGGCTGGAAAGGCTGAATGAAAGAAACAGAATTGGGATGAGGGAAGATATCGGTTATTGGGGCGGTATCTTCCCTGGTTGGCCATGGCCGGGATGCGGCTGCGATCCCATGGAAATGGAGGAGATTATGGGTTTATGCAAAGTTTGGATCAACGGTCAGGAGATAGAGGCGGATGCTGATCGGAAATTAATTGATGTGCTGCGCAATGACTGTCGTTTAAAATCTGTGAAGGATGGCTGCAGTGAGGGAGCCTGCGGTACCTGTACGGTGCTGGTGGACGGAAAGGCCACGAAAGCCTGCGTGCAGAAAATGGGACGCATGGAAGGAAAGCACATTCTCACTGTGGAAGGTTTTACACAGAGAGAGAAGGATGTGTATGTGTATGCTTTTGGAGAGGCGGGAGCAGTTCAGTGCGGCTTTTGTATTCCGGGTATGGTAATCTGCGCCAAGGGGCTTTTGGATGTGAATCCCAATCCCAATCGGGCTGAGATTGCCTTTGCTATCCGGAATAATTATTGCCGCTGTACAGGGTACAGAAAGATTATTGATGCCATTGAGCTGGCAGCAAAGATCTTTCGGGAAAACCTGCCTCTTCAGAAACAGGAAAAGATGGCAAAGGTAGGATCCCACGTTCATAGAATCGATGTGGAAGAAAAAGTTTTAGGAACGGGACAGTATGTGGACGATCTGGACGAAGTGCAGCTTCCGGGAATGATCTATGGAAGCGCTGTGCGCTCCAAGTATCCAAGAGCAGTAGTCAAAGCCATTCATACAGAGAAGGCCAAGGCTCTTCCAGGTGTGGTGTGCGTGCTTACTGCAGAGGATATTCCGGGGAACAACAAGGTGGGGCATTTAAAACAGGATTGGGATACTCTGATTGCTGTGGGAAGCATCACGCATTATCTGGGGGATGCCATTGCCTTGGTGGCGGCAGAGAGCAGAGAGATCCTGGAGCAGGCCAAAGCCCTGGTGGAAGTAGAGTATGAGGAGTTGGAGCCGGTAACCTGTCCGGAGGAAGCGCTGAGGGAGGGGGCACCTCTGGTTCACTCTGGAGGAAATATTTTAAGTCATGAGCATCTGGTGAGAGGAAATGCGGATGAGGTGATTGCCAGTTCCAAATATCAGGTTACCAGACATTATGAGACACCCTGGACAGAACATGCGTTTCTGGAGCCGGAGTGTGCGGTAGCCATGCCTTTTGGAGACGGCGTGTTTATCTATTCTTCCGATCAGGGAACCTACGACACCCGCCATGAGACTTCCATTTTGCTGGGACTGGAGCCAGAAAAGGTGATCGTGGAGAATAAGCTGGTAGGAGGAGGATTCGGAGGCAAGGAGGATGTAACGGTGCAGCATCAGGCAGCGCTCATTGCCTATCTGACCAAGCGGCCGGTGAAAGTAAAGCTTACCAGAAAAGAAAGTATTCTGATTCATCCCAAGCGTCACCCCATGAGCATGGATCTTACCACTGCCTGTGATGAAAACGGATATCTCACAGCGCTGAAGGCAGTGGTAGTGGCAGACACAGGAGCTTATGCTTCTCTGGGAGGCCCGGTTCTGCAAAGAGCCTGTACCCATGCAGCAGGTCCCTACAATTTTCAGGTAATCGACATAGACGGGACTGCGGTTTACACCAACAATCCTCCAGCAGGCGCTTTCCGGGGCTTTGGGGTGACTCAGACGATTTTTGCTTCGGAGATGAATTTGAATCTTCTGGCAGAAATGGTTGGGATTGATCCCTGGGAGATCCGCTATCGAAACGCCATTCGTCCGGGGCAGGTGCTGCCTAACGGTCAGATCGCAGACCCGGCCACCGGCCTTGCGGAGACGCTGGAGGCCGTAAAGGAAGAGTATTATCAGAATAAGATTGTAGGAATCGGCTGTGCTTTGAAAAATGCCGGTGTGGGCGTGGGCCTTCCGGATATGGGGCGAGCCAGGCTAACGGTGGAGAACGGCGTGATTCATGTTCATGCAGGCGCTTCCTGCATTGGTCAGGGTCTTGGCACGGTACTTACTCAGATGGTAGCGGAGAGTGTGGGAACCAGTATGGACAATATCTGTTATCACAATCCCAATACCTCGGAAGCGCCGGATTCTGGAACAACTTCAGGTTCCCGTCAGACGCTGATTACCGGGGAGGCAGCCAGAAGAGCTGCCAAAGATCTGAGAAAAGAGCTGTTTGCCCTGACCGGGCGTACCTATCACTCCAGTTCCTATGATCAACGGTATCTGGAGAATGTAGTTCTTGAGGTGGAAGATGAGGAGACTGCAGCAGTTACGTTCACCAGGGAAGAACTGAAGCTCTTAAATGGAAAAGAATATTATGCAGAATATCTGGCAAAGACGGACAAGATGGGTGCCGATGTACCCAACCCGGTATCCCATGTAGCCTATGGTTATGCCACTCAGCTCTGTGTCCTGAATGAGGATGGAACCATCAAAAAGATGGTGGCGGCTCATGATGTGGGGAAGGCAGTGAATCCCAAGAGCGTGGAAGGGCAGATTGAGGGCGGAGTGCTTATGTCCTGCGGTTTTGCGCTGACAGAGCAGTATCCTCTGGAATGCTGCGTGCCCAAGGCTAAATTCGGAACCCTGGGTCTGTTCCGGGCGGATAAAGCGCCGGAAATTCAGAGTATCATTGTGGAGAAGCCGGGAGTAGATGTGGCTTACGGAGCCATTGGAGTTGGCGAGATCACAGCCATCCCAACAGCCCCTGCTATCGCAGGAGCCTATTATAAATGGAACGGTCAGTTCCAGACATCCCTGCCACTTACAGATACCCCTTACAGTAAGAAAAAATAGAAGTTTGCCCTGCCGCTTCTGGTGATCCGTTTGCCAGTGAACGGCAGGGCAGATTTCTTTTTGCTATCGAGGCTAAAATCTGGCTTATAGGAGAACGCATATACAAAGTACACAAAATTCTTTGTGTTCAAACCAGTTTGAACGCAGAGTTTTGTGACTTTGGGCAGGTCTGAACGGCTATGATAGAATAGAAAAAAATATTGAAATTCACAAGAATAGAAAAAATATAGACATTTTATTGACAAAAACAGAATTTTGATGCAGAATAATAAAAAAGTTTGACGGATAGACAGAGGAAAATAAGAGATTTTTATTGGGAGGCTGGTTGTCTGGAAGACAAAAATAGGGGGGGATGCTTATGGTATTTGGAAAGAAATTGCCTGCGGAGGCGTTTTTGACAGGTGATGTGCAGGTTTACGGATTGCTGACTCATGAGCTGGATCAGCATCAGATTCTCTACCGAACGGAAACGATAAGTTCCGGCTCGCAAAACCGGATGACCGGCACGCTGGCAGGGCGTATAGGAGAGCGGAACAAGGGAAGCATCCTCTATTATATCTACACCAGCAAGCAGGATGTTCCTGCAGTGCAGGAACTGGCCCAGAAGATTTTGCGGGAGAGGAGACCATAAGGAACGAGTGCAAGTCTTTTGGGCAATCTGGCAGAGGGCGTTCGTTCATAGGGCTTTTGACATCCTAATCCGATACAGAAAAAGTCTTCGCTGGCACAGATTGCTTCATGATGTCTGACCTGTTTTCATGGTTGATCTATTTTAAAAACACATATTTTTCAGGAGAGGAAAGTTTCTCCTGGAATCGATACCCCAGGCGGCTGAAATTTTTGGCTGCCTGGGGTTCTTCGATCTGACATTCAGCCAGATAGCGCACCATTTCGCCCCGGGCCATTTTGGCCTGGGTTCCTTTTTGAATTACTTTTCCGTTTTTCCATTCTCCAAAAACAAACGTGATAAAAAGATCCTCAGGCTGCAGATAGGCTTCCACAGCTTTTGAATATTCTTTGGAAGCCAGATTCAGAATCGTCCGATCCGGGTCGGATAAGGCCTGATACAGTTTTTGCCCCCAGAAATCGTAGAGACTGCTGCAGCAGTGGTCCTTTTCCTGAGACGGATTTAATTTGTTTTCAAGCAGCTGCCATTTGGCCTGCATTTCCAGCCGATAGGGTGTTACTCCGTCCAAGGGGCGCAGGATTCCATAAAATCCTGATAAAATTCGCACATGCTCCTGCACATATTCCAGCTCTTTTTCTGAAAAGACCCTGGGTGCCATGTACTGGTACTGGATCCCTTCGTAAGAGATCAGAGCAGGAGTAAGATTTTTGCGCAGATCCATGCCCCGGAACCTTTGGAAGTTCAGATCGGCAAGTTTATCATTGCAGGCCCAGAGTGCTTTGGCTTCCGGATAGCTCAGGGCTTTGATCCAGTTCATCAGAACTTCCGTCTCAGAAAGAAATTCCGGGAATTCTTTATAAGGCAGAAGATCCAGATGCGTTTCCATTTTTTTCGCAGGTGAGAGGATGATTTTCATTGGTCTTTTATCTGGCACCTTTCATTTTCCAAATTTTTATATTTTATTTTATACCTTCTGTCTTAAAGAATTCCTTCACCAGTTTCACTACTGTGCCGGATAACAGGAACAAAGCGATGAGGTTAGGAATGGCCATAAGCCCGTTGAAGGTTTCCGCTATGCTCCACATCAGTCCGAGATCCATAGTTGCCCCAAGAATGGCAACCAGGGAGTACACCACCATAAAGGGCTTGATCACCTTAGCGGAAAACAGGTACTCGATACAGCGGGCGCCGTACAGTCCCCAGCCGATGATAGTGGAGAAGGCGAAGCAGCACATTGCCACAGCAGTAAAGATGGAAACCCAGCCGCCGTAGGTGGAGGTAAAGCCGGAGATGGTCAGTTCTGCCCCGGCAGCCTGGCCATAGGGAATCTCCACTCCGCTGCACAGAATCACAAAGGCAGTGAGGGTGCAGATGACAATGGTATCAGTAAATACTTCAAATACACCGAAAAATCCCTGCTTTACCGGCTTTTTAGTATCTGCGCAGGCGTGGGCGATAGAGCCGGTACCAAGGCCTGCCTCATTGGAGAAGATGCCCCGGGAGACACCCTTTTGCATACTTAAGAAGAAACTTCCCACAATACCGCCTGTGACAGCAGCAGGATGAAAGGCTCCATAGATGATGGAAGAGAATACAGCGGGTACTCGATCGATATTTAAGATCACAACCCCCAGTGCCAGAACAATGTAGAGCAGAGCCATAAAAGGTACCAGTTTTTCAGTGACCCGTCCAATGCGCTTGATACCTCCAATGAGAATCATCCCTACCAGTAGGGCAATGATAATTCCAATGACCAGATTGCTGGTTTTGACGGCTTCTTCCGGAAGAAGTCCATAGTTGGTGAGGGCGGAATTAATGGCGGAGGTGATGGTGTTCACCTGAGTGGCGTTTCCGGTGCCGAACACGGTGAGTACGCCGAAGGCGGAAAACAGTACAGCCAGCCAGTGCCAGTTCTTGGAGAGACCGTTCTTTATGTAATACATGGGACCGCCCACATAGTCTCCGTTCTCATTGACTTCCCGAAAATGAACCGCCAGAGTTACCTCAGAAAACTTGGTACACATACCTAAAAGGGCGGAAATCCACATCCAAAAAATGGCTCCCGGGCCGCCGATGGCGATGGCACCTGCCACTCCTGCGATATTTCCGGTTCCTACAGTAGCGGCCAGAGCGGTACAGACT
Organism: uncultured Lachnospiraceae bacterium; assembly: GCA_905207905.1. Next base: position 21,509 of record CAJLNC010000046.1, read on the forward strand.
GCCTGGAAGGGAGTCATAGCTCCGTCTGAAGCATCTTTTTTGCGAAAAATTCTTCCCAGAGTAGTTTTGATTGCATAGGGAAAATGATTGATCTGAATAAAGTGGGTGCGAATGCTTAAATACAGCCCAACTCCAAAAATACAGACCATGGCCGGAACCCCCCAGACGAAGTTGTTTACATAGGTGTTGATGGTTTCGATGATCTTTAACATTGTTTTAACCTTTCTCTTTCTTTTAGATACTTTTATAGATACTGCTTAAACCTTCCAGCATAGAACGAAAAAGGGTAAAAAGCAGCATATTTAAATATAATATCATAGGAAAAGAAAAAAGTACAGAATAACTCCGGGTTTGGTAAAAGAAATTCGGCAAAATTTTCAAAATAGCAAAGAAATTTAAGCAAAAAAGGGTAAGGATTGCCAGAAGCTGGTATTTTTGGTATGATACAAATATAAATTTTGGGTATTGTAGGAAAGGGGAATGTTGCAAAATATGAATTTTGGTGGATTTTCGGTGTGTTTTCTACGAAAAGATGCTATTTTTCGGAGAAAAATCACCCGAAAGAGTACCGCCGGAGATATTTTGCAGCATCTCAGCGGAGATGTGATACCGAAGGAGGAAGTTTTATGACACAAGAGCGCAGAATGAAGCGGGTAGAGGACTCTTTGACAGAGCAGTCCCATCTGCTGTTTCCCAAATCGCTGAATTCCAATGGCAGGCTGTTTGGAGGCCAGCTTTTAGAATGGCTGGACGAGATCGCGGGGATTGTGGCAAAGCGCCATGCGGAGTGCAA
>CAJLNC010000047.1 GCA_905207905.1 uncultured Lachnospiraceae bacterium
ATCATAAATTCCTGAAGATCCACCGTATTGTCCGCATGGCAGCCCCCATTCAAAATATTCATCATGGGCACCGGCATAATGTGGGCCGCAGCGCCTCCAAGATAGCGGTACAGTGGAAGATTCAAAGATTTGGCCGCCGCATCCGCTGTCGCCATGGAAATGCCTAAGATTGCGTTGGCGCCCAGCCTGGACTTATTCTCTGTTCCATCCTCTTTCCGCAGAATTTGATCAATTCGCTCCTGGCTGTACACATTTTCGCCAATCATCACATCCGCCAAAACCGTGTTCACATAGTCGCAGGCTTTCTGGACGCCTTTTCCATGAAAACGCTTTTCTCCATCCCTCAGCTCCACTGCCTCATGTTCTCCTGTAGAAGCCCCGGAAGGCACTGCCGCTCTGCCGATGCTCCCATCCTCTGTCAAAATCTCAACCTCTACTGTGGGGTTTCCTCTGGAATCTAATATCTCTCTGGCATAAACATCCGTAATTTCCATAAAATTGCACATTTTAAATGATTTACCTCCTGTTATACTTCGGTTACGGATAGTTTGCCCAAAGAATCCAATAATAATCAGCAACGAAGGCAAAATCAGCTGTTCCAACCCTTTCCAGACAATCTGCCGTAAGGATTTTCAGACAATCTGCCAGCAGACTTTTATAAACCAGATAAAAACAGAAAAAGAGGCAGACCCTCTGTGGATTTTCTCCTCCAGTCTGCCTCTTTTTCTGTTTCATTTACCTTTCTCTGTCTCTGATTTAAAAATACCCGTTTTCTCCGCCAAAGAAGAAATCATAGATATCTCCCTGGCCGTTCATTCCGTCCTCATATCCATAAAGCTCGTCAGGAGAGGGGACTCCCTGAAACTCCGGTACTTCTTCCAAGCCTTCTCCTTCATCCGGTGCAGCCGCATCCTCCTCATCCGCATCCTCAGACACTGGATTGGGATTCTCCTGCAGCGTTACTTCCAGCTCTTTGGAAACATAAGCGCCGTCTGCCGCCTGCTGAATCTCAATGGTAACCGTCTCTCCTGCCGCATAGTAGCTCAGAGTATCCACCAGGGTATCAGAAGAATCAATGGCGATTCCGTCAAACCGGGTGATAATATCTCCTTTCTTCAGGCCTGCCGCCTCGCCGGCTCCTCCCTCAGTTACTTCATATACAAATGCTCCTGCAGGCATATTGTACATCTCCATAGCCTCATCTGATACAGGAACTACTGTAATGCCCATAACGCCATGATTGTCTACCACATCTCTGGTCTCACGGTTAATCAGGTCGGTGAGAATGGGAATAGCTGTGTCAATGGGAATGGCGTATCCCATACTCTCCGCATAATCAGCCGTAGCCTTTGCGGAATTAATACCAATCACTTCGCCCCTCTTATTGAGCAGAGCACCGCCGCTGCATCCGAAATTGATGGCTGCGTCCGTCTGCAGCTCTGTAAAAGTCCCTGCATCTGTGGTGATCTCCCGCTCCAAGGCGCTGATAATACCGCTGGTAACCGTCTGACCAATACCCAGGGCATTGCCGATGGCAATGGCTGTCTCTCCTACCTTCAAATCCTCAGAGCTTCCCAAAGTCGCAATCTTTAACTGACTAAGCACATCTGAAGGGATATCCTCCAACTTCACTGCAACTACCGCCAGATCATGGGTCTTGTCCGTTCCCTTCGTCACTGCCGGAACCACCAGTTCATCAGGATCCTCTGCATCTACGCTGAAGCATACGGTCATCTCAGAAGAATTCTCCACCACATGCTGATTCGTAGCGATCAGCAGCTCGTCCTCATTCTGAGCAATGATAATTCCGGAGCCTGCTCCTTCTGTCTCAATCTCCTGTCTGCCATAAAGATAGCTTTGCACCTCCTGGATGGATTTGTTCGTAATGGACACAATGGAGGGCATGGTATTCTCTACAATGCCGGATACGTCCAAAGCCACAATGCCCTCTTCTCCGGTAACGGTAGTCTCCAGGGTCTCATAGGAAACCGCTTCCTTTTTCTCCTCTTCCTTGGCAGTCTCCTCCTGAGTTTCTTCCGTTTCTTCTTTCTGTTCTTCTGCTGTCTCTTCTTCTGCCGCAGTCTCCTCCTCTGAAGCGGCAGCTTCCTGTGTCTCCTTGGCAGTCTCCTCTGCCGCTGTCACTGCCTCATCGCCAGTGCCAGGATCTGCCAGGGACAATCCAACCTTTGTCTGATTCTTTTCTTCCGCCGCCGTCTCGTTCTCCTGCTCCTCCTCTCCTGCGATAGCCAGAGAGAGCGTTTCTTTCGGATCACCTGCTGCTAAAACATTCTTCAGATCAGGATCCTGGGTCAAAGCTACTGCTGCCAGAAGAACACCTCCGCCCAAACCTGCTGCAATCATTTTTTTGCCTTTCCACTTTTTATTTGCCATAGGGATAAACTCCTTTCATCTATCTGCTGTTCTTTATGATCTGAAACCTACTTTATCCTATATTTGTGACCAATATGTGAAAATCCTGTAGAAATTGTGTGGATTCAGCATCTGCATCCGGGGGGCACTGCCGATGGCCAGACCCGACAAATTTCAAGTTTCTTCCCGCAGCAGATCTCCTCTTTCCAACTTCATTTTTTAATCAAATGGGGATGTTGCAAAATACGAATTCCGGTGGATTTTCGGTGTGTTTTTCTCCAAAAACACGGTATTTTTCGGAGAGAAATCACTCAAAAGGGTACCGCCGGAGATATTTTGCAACATCCCCATCACGCTTGCAGCATTCGCCAAATATCCGCGCAAGCGCGGCTGCCAGGCTCATTGCCGTCGGGAATAAATTTTGTCCTTATAGTTAATGGGAAGCTCCATTTTCCCTGTCAAAGTTCCATTTATTTCTTGATCAACAGAGATTTTCCGGTCATCTCTGCCGGCTGCTCCATTCCCATCATCTCAATCATAGTGGGAATAATGTCTGCCAGACACCCGCCCTCTCTTAAAGTATAGGCAGAGTCATAATTTACCAGAATGAAGGGCACTGGATTGATCGTGTGGGCAGTGAACGGATCTCCTGTCTCATAATCCACCAGCTGCTCTGCATTTCCATGGTCTGCACAGATAAACATCTGGCCATCCACTTCCTTCAAAGCATCCACCACACGTCCTACGCACTGATCCACTGCCTCAATGGCCTTGATGGCAGCAGCCTCCACGCCAGTGTGGCCTACCATATCCGGGTTTGCAAAGTTTGTGATGATCACATCGTACTTGCCGGACTTAATGGCTTCCACAAATTTGTCGCATACTTCAAAAGCACTCATCTCAGGTTTTAAATCATAGGTGGCTACCTTGGGGGATTTCACCAGAATACGATCCTCGCCCTCATTGGGAGCTTCCACACCGCCGTTAAAGAAGAAGGTCACATGAGCGTACTTCTCTGTCTCAGCGATTCTGGCCTGAGTCATATGGTGGGCTGCCAGGTACTCTCCGAAAGTATTGGTGATGGACACCTTTTTAAAGGCAATCTCCTTATTGGGAATCGTCACATCGTACTCTGTAAAGCATACATAGCACACATTTTTCCGGGATCCTCTGTCAAAACCGTCAAAATCATCACAGCAGAAAGTGCGGGTAATCTCTCTTGCTCTATCCGGACGGAAGTTAAAGAAGATGATAGAATCACCATCCTGAATCGTTGCAGTTGGCTCTCCGTTCTTCATCACTACGCTGGGCAGAACAAACTCATCCGTCTCTCCCTTTGCGTAGGACTGAGCCACAGCCTCCACACCGCTGGAAGCAGGAACACCCTCGCCCTTCGTCAGCGCATTGTACGCCTTCTCCACACGATCCCAGCGATTATCCCGATCCATAGCGTAGTAACGTCCTGTGACAGTAGCAATCTCACCGATACCAAGTTCCTCCATCTTATCCTGCAAAGCCTGTACAAACTCTTTGCCGGACTCCGGCGGAGTATCACGTCCGTCCAGGAAGCAGTGAACATATACTTTCTTCAGTCCGTGGCGCTTTGCCATCTCCAAAAGCGCATACAGGTGGGTGTTATGGCTGTGTACACCACCGTCGGACAGCAGGCCGTACATGTGAAGCGCACTGTCCTTTTTCTTCACATTTTCCATAGCATGAAGCAGCGCCTCATTTTCAAAGAAATCTCCGTCCTGAATCTCTTTTGTAATTCTGGTCAGCTCCTGATATACGATTCGTCCGGCTCCCATATTCAGATGGCCTACCTCAGAATTGCCCATCTGTCCATCTGGAAGTCCCACTGCCATACCGCTGGCATATCCCTTTACAAAGGGGCATTCTGCCATCAGCTTGTCCATCACCGGTGTATTGGCCTCTGCAATGGCATTTGCCTGCTTCTTCTCATTCAGTCCATATCCGTCTAAAATCATTAATACTGTTGGTCTTTTACTCATGTTTTTTCTCCTTTTCTTCTGTTTTCTCTTTTTTATCTATCTGTTTTTTATCTATAATTAGTCTGTGACCTGATTGGCAGAGCACCTTTTTCCATCACTTTCCAAAACCATTCCCGAATCTCGCAAAAAAGAAGCTCCCATCGGGCGTCCTTGTCTGGAGCGGGCCATGCAGCGCAATCCTGTGGAATATTTTTGTTTCATTCGGAAAGAATTTCCTCCAAAGCAAGAAATCACATCGGCTGTATACCTGGATCAGCCGTATCTGCTAACTGTATACCCGTATCAGCACCGGCTCCGTTTTGATGACAGACATCTCGCGGAAGGTAAGAATCGCATCCTTGAGATGACGCTCCCGCACCTTATCCGTGATCACCACAATCTCCGCATGATCTCCTACTTTGGACTTCTGCACCACCTGCTTGATGCTGACACTGTTATTTCCCAGCACACTGGCCACTGTAGCCAGAGCCCCCGGCTTATCCTCCACTTCCATTCTGAGGAAATAGCGGCTCATAATATCGTCAATCTTTTTGATGGGCAGATGCTTGTAGCATCCGCAGTGAGTAGCTCCTGTGGAATCATTCACAATGTTCTTTGCCACCTCAAACACATCTCCCATCACTGCGCTGGCAGTGGGCAGCTCTCCTGCGCCTCTTCCGTAGAACATCACATCGTCCACAGCATCTCCATGCACGAACACTGCATTGTAGGAGCCTCCCACCGTTGCCAGGGGATGATCCATGGGAAGCAGTGTGGGATGTACTCTGGCCTCCACACCTTCCTCTGTGTTTTTGGCCACACCCAGCAGCTTGATGGTCCAGCCCAGCTCCTTGGCATAGCTGATGTCTTTGGAAGTAATATTGGTAATGCCCTCTGTGTAGACATCCTGGAAAGTCACCCTGGAATTAAAAGCAATGGAGGCCATGATGGCCACCTTGCGGCCTGCATCATATCCTTCCACATCCGCGGTGGGATCTGCTTCCGCATAGCCAAGCTCCGTGGCTATCGCCAGGGCTTCTTTAAAATCCATACCCTCCTGGGTCATTTTCGTGAGAATAAAATTGGTGGTGCCGTTTACGATACCCATCACAGAGCTGATCTTATTTGCAGAGAGACTGTGCTTTAAAGGGGCAATAATAGGAATGCCTCCTGCCACAGACGCCTCAAACAGCAGATCTGTGCTGGTGCCGGCTGCCGCATCCAAAAGCTCCCCGCCCCTGACTGCCATCAAGTCTTTGTTGGCCGTCACCACATTTTTTCCTGCCAGCAGGGCTTCCTTAATGTAGGTTCCAGCAGGCTCCAGGCCTCCCATCACCTCGATCACGATTTTGATCTGGGGATCCTTTATGATCTCCTGCCAGTCATTGGTAAGTACAGCAGGATCCTCCACCTTTTGGGCCGCCTTTTCCAGATTCCGCACCAAAATCTTTTTGATCTTCAATACCGTATTCAGCTTTTTCGCCATCTCAGGCTCCTGTTCCCGCATCACCTTATAGACTCCTGTGCCTACGGTTCCCAGTCCGAGAAGAGCAACATATACCACATCTTTTTTCATCTCTTAGAGGACTCCTTTACTAGAATCATTCTTCCTATTTCCACATGTATTATATACGCTTTCCCGAATTTCGTCTACGATAAAATTCAACAAAGCCAAAAACAAAAAGGGAGATGTCGCAAAACACCTCCGTCGGAACCCTTTCTGATGATTTTTCTCCGAAAACTAACCTGTTCTCTGCGAAAACCCCACCAAAAATCCACCAGGATCGTATTTTGCACATCCCCTTATTCACCTGAATTTTTAATTTATTCCTCCGATGCCTGCCAAATTCCGTCAGCGGTCACAGTACCTTGGATAAAAAGTCCTTCAATCTCTGATTCGTAGGATTGGCAAAGAACTCTTTCGGAGCGTTCTCTTCCTTAATCTGCCCCTCATCAATAAACATGACGCGGCTGGCCACCTCTCTGGCAAATCCCATCTCATGAGTCACCACCACCATTGTCATGCCATCCTGAGCCAGCTCTTTCATCAGCTCCAAAACTTCCCCCACCATCTCAGGATCCAATGCGGACGTAGGCTCGTCAAAAAGCATCACATCCGGATTCATGGCCAGCGCCCTGGCGATGGCGATTCGCTGCTTCTGACCTCCGGAGAGCATATTGGGATACTCCTTTGCTTTATCCGGCAGGCCTACCCGAACCAGCAGCTCATCTGCTTTTGCAGAGGCCTCCTCCTTGGTCATCAGCCCCAGCTTCACCGGAGCCAGCATAATATTTTTTTTGATGGTCAGATGAGGAAACAGGTTAAACTGCTGAAAAACCATCCCGATCTTCTGACGCATCTGATTTACATTCACGGACTTGTCGGTAATATCCGTTCCCTCGAAAAGGATTTTTCCTCCTGTGGGAGTTTCCAGAAGATTCAGAGATCGGAGAAAGGTGGATTTTCCGCATCCGGAAGGACCGATGATTGCCAGTACCTCTCCGCTGCGTATCTGAGTGGTGATACCGTTTAATACTGTCAGTTTTCCGAAAGTCTTCTGCAAATTCTGTACGTCGATCAACACTTCGCCGTTAGCGTTCATTGTTTCTTAGCCTCCTCTCCAGCCTGCCCACCATTGCGGTCAGGAAGCATACCAGAACCAGATAGATGGCTGCCACTGCCAGCAGAGGCAGAAGCGCAGAATAAGTCTGGCTCCGGATGATATCGCCGCCTCTGGTAAGATCCATCAGCCCGATGTATCCGCTGATGGAAGTCTCTTTCATCAGTACAATAAACTCATTGGCCAAAGCAGGCAACACATTTTTAAATGCCTGGGGCAAAATAATATAGCTCATAGTCTGACGGAAGTTAAAACCAAGACTTCTCCCCGCCTCAAACTGTCCCTGATCGATGGACATAATTCCGGACCGGACGATCTCCGCCACGTAAGCTGCGGAGTTAAGGCCAAAAGCCAGGATAGCCGTCACCATTTTCCCCGGATCATAAGTGGCAAATATCACATAATATACAATCAAAAGCTGCACCATCACCGGGGTTCCGCGAATCACGGTCAGATACGCCTTACAGATCAGATTCAGGAACTTAAAGTTGCCCGATTTGTCATGGCTGGAACGGACAATAGCAATCAAAAAGCCAAGGAAAATACCGATGAGCACTGCGAAAAAAGTGATCATCAGCGTATTTCCCAGACCATTAACAATAAATTTCCAACGGTTGTTTTCTAAAAAATTCAACGAAAATTCTTCTGCAAAAGTCAAAACATCACCACTTTCTCATTCTGCTGCTATTTGCGTACAATGATCACCTGAGCAGCAGTGGTATATGTGTCAGTAAAATCTACGGATTTCAGACGGGTCTCATCCACTGTCATTCCTGCTACGCCGATATCTGCTTTTCCGGACTGTACTGCATTGACAATGGCGTCAAATTCCATATCCTCAATTTTCAGCTCATATCCCAGCTTATCACAGATAGCCTGGGCCATATCCGGATCAATACCCACAACCGTGCTTCCATCATCGCCGTAAAATTCATAGGGCTCAAAAGTCGCATTGGTAGCCATGGTCAAAGTTCCGTTGGAACGATCCACATCTTCCGGGGAAACATAGGGACAGGTACCTGCCTCATCTCCAATGTAGTTGGCAAAAATCTGATCCAGAGTTCCATCTTCTTTCAGCTCTGCCAAAGCGCCATTGATGGCTTCTGTCAGCTCTGTATTATCCTTGGACACACAAATGGCATATTCCTCCTCAGAGAGAGCCTCATCCAGGATCATCAGGTCATCATTCTTCTCCACAAATTTCTGTGCAGGCTGATTGTCAATGATCACGCAGTCGATCTTCCCCTGCTTTAACGCCATGATAGCGTCATTTCCTTTATTATAACGTTCTACCACCGTACCGTCTCCGGCTGCCTCATACTCTGTAGCCAAGCTATCCCCGGTGGTTCCCAGCTGAACGCCGATCTTCTTTCCGGGCAGATCATCCTTTCCGGCAACCGTTTCCTCTGCAAATGCTGCTGCGGTCATGGAAACGGTCATCACTGCTGCTAAAGATAGGGCCATAAATTTTTTCATATTCTTCATACTCTTCTCCTCCATACTTTATGCATATTTATACATTCATTGTTGTATATTATAGCACCTTTTTCATAAAAGGCAAGAGGAATTTAAAAAATCCCAAAAGGATGCTATAGAAACCATAAAGCAGTCGAAAAAACGGCTGTTTTATCTCCTTTTTTTAATCTGCTGCTGCCAAACTGTAATTTTGCTAATCCAGCAGAGTTTTCCAGTTCTTTGTATGGTATGCCTGAAAACACATGCGGATCTGCTCCGTATTCACCTTCTCTTCCGCCAGAACCGGCAGTTCGTCAAGCCCGAAGTATCCGCTCTCCACCGTCTCAGGATTGGGTTGAAAAGCGCCTCCCATTACAGTGCATAAAATAAATATTTTACACACCTTATATGCATACACCGGAAGATTATGCTTCTCCCTGTCCTGGACGGCAATCACCAGATCCGCCGTCACATCCAGACCAGCCTCCTCCCGCACCTCCTTGATAACATTTTCTTTCACCGACAGATCTACATCCACCCAGCCTCCCGGCAAAGACCAGGTTCCGCCATTTTCCTTTACCAGTAAAATCTTATCTTCCTGAAAAATAGCTGCGCGGCAATCCAGCTTGGGGGTCTGATACCCCCTCTCGCTGCAAAAAAGATTCTGCACAGTCTCCAAAGGGATCTGTGATTGCTCAGCAACCATTTCCGCTGCAATTTCCCGGACTCTCTGATACCGCTGCCGGTCAAAAGGATCCTTTCCATAATACAATCCTGCCTGAGCCAGACTCTGAAGCTCCACCGCCCAGGCAAGCCACTTCTCCTGTCTCTCCATCCTCTTCTCCTCTCTGGCCTGTCCGTGTGCAAAAAGCACCATCCCTCCAGCCATTCGTTTTGCTCTTTTCCGGCAAAGCGCCTGCGTATAGGTGACCCCCACCTTCTGCTGGCTTTATTCGATACCGTACTTTTGAGCAGCCAGCTGCCGCACCTTAGAAAACGGCTTTACTTCCGGCTGATGCTCCAGGTGGGGGCCGATCTGTTTTTCCATCCACACCATATCGTACCAGCGGTTATATTTGTAGCCGCACTGATAAAACTGCCCCACCATCCGGTATCCCAAACGCTCATGAAACCGCACGCTGTCCAGGGAAAGATAAGGATCCTCCGCCTCCCTGGGCCAGCCAATGCAGGCATTTAGATTCAAAATATTCTGCTCTCCCAGCACCTTCTCCAAAGCCTGGTACAGTTTTCTCCCGATGCCCAGCTGCTTCTGATCCTCTCTCACATACACCGTAGTCTCCACGGACCAGTCATAGGCAGCCCGCTCTTTAAAAGGCCCTGCGTAGGCATAACCCACAATCTGTCCCTGCCGCTCCGCAGCCAGATACGGATACTTTTCCAGAATCTTTTCCATCCTTTTTTGATATTCTTCCAGGGAAGGAGTCTTATATTCAAATGTAATGGCCGTTTTTTCCACATAGGGCCTGTAGATCTCCAGCAGCTCCTTTCCATCCGCCACAGAGGCGATGCGGATTCGGACGGTATCTGCCCCCTCTTCCGGACTTCTTTTTCTAATGTCATGTTCTTTCCTGGATTTCTCTTCCTGGTATTCCATCTCTGCCCCGCTTTCTTCTATCATCTTTCTTCCGGCAATCCTGCCTGTATTTTATTCTTCTGTATTTTATTCTTCTGTATTTTATTTTTCTGTATTTTACTTTTTCTTTCTGTCGCATCCCTGTACACAGGGCAGCATGCCTCAGGCCATGGGCTTTGCTGCTATCTGGAAAATCTCCCCAACTGCCAGAAAGCTACTGCTGATGCGGCAGCCACATTCAGGGAATCCACTCCATGGGACATGGGAATCTTCACTGTGTAATCGCAGGCTGCAATGGTCTCCTCCGACAGACCGTTCCCCTCCGTCCCCAATACGATTGCCAGGCGCTCTTCCTTCTGCAGCCCCGGATCATCAATGGACACGGTATCTTCCCGAAGCGCCATGGCCGCAGTCCGGAATCCCAGCCGCCTCAGCAGTCCGATACCAGCTCTGTCTTCGCCATCCTCCAGATACGTCCAGGGCACCTGAAACACGGTTCCCATACTGACGCGAATGGCCCGGCGATAAAGGGGATCGCTGCAGTCTCCGGTCAGCAAAACACCATCCATGTTTAAAGCAGCCGCAGAGCGAAAGATTGCTCCCACATTGGTGGGATTCACCACATTCTCCAAAACTGCGATGCGCCTCGCCTCTGTGCACACCGTTTCCGCCTCCAAAAGCCTGGGACGGCGCATGGCGCAGAGAGCTCCCCTTGTCATGGGAAAACCAGTGAGCTGCCTTAACACAGCCGCCTCAGCCGCATAAACCGGAACATCCCTGCACCGGGCGATCAGCGCTCTGGCCTCCCCCTCTATCTGTTTCCACTCCGCCAGAAAGGAAATTGGCTGACAGCCTGCATCCAAAGCCCGTTCAATGACTTTTGGGCTCTCTGCAATAAAGATTCCCATCTGAGGATCCTGGCGATTCAAAAGCTGCACCTCCGTCAGCCTGGCATACACATCCAGCTCTGGCGCAGAAAAATCTGAAATTGGAACAATATTGGTCATCACTTTTTCTTCCCCGTCTCACTTTTATTTTTACACCATTGCCATTAACAGTGTTCCCACCACAATACAGACCAGACCTGCTGCCGATTTTTTTGATAATTTTTCATGAAATACAACCCAGGAAAATAAGATTGTCACTAAGATGCTTAATTTATCTATGGGAACTACCACACTTGCCGGCCCGTCCTGCAAAGCTCTGTAATAGCAGAGCCAGGAGACTCCTGTTGCCAATCCGGACAGTAAAATAAACGCCAGTTCTCTTTTCTCAATTTTTTTAATCTGATGATACTTCCCCGTAACACCCACCATCATCCATGCCATGAAAAGAACCACCGTAGTACGGATTGCTGTTCCCAAATTGGAATCTATTCCTTCCATGCCGATTTTTCCCAAAATTGCAGTCAGGCTGGCAAATACCGCTGAAAAAACTGCGTAGATCAGCCATTCTTTTTGGGTGTTCTGTTTCTGCTCGGTTACGCGTCTGTCAATCATCAGCATAGTTCCAGCGCCAATCAGAATTACTGCTATCACTTTCTCTGTATTCAGACCTTCACCGAGAAAAATCAAAGCCAGTAAAATCGTCAAAACCGTGCTGGATTTATCAATCGGCGTTACTTTATTGATATCGCCTTTCTGCAGTGCATGAAAATAGCAAAGCCAGGATGCCCCCGTAGCCAGTCCGGACAATACCAGAAACAAATATGTTTTTCCCTGAATCTGCCAGATTCCGCTTTCGCTTCCGGTAACCAATACCATCAGCCACGAAAACACAAACACAACAATCGTTCTGATTGCTGTTGCAACGTCTGAATCCGTTTTCTGAATTCCGCATTTTGCAAGAACAGCCGTAATCCCGGCAAAAAAGGAAGACGCCACTGCATAAAAAACCCACATTTTTCTTTCCCTCCTACGATCAGGGCTCCAAAAGCCCTGATGAAAAAACAACAGGCAAATTGTACAAAAGGGCTGCCCTGGTTCCCATGCACCAGGCTACATCTGAGCGTTCCTTTTTCTCCATTGCTGCCAAAAGGTAATATGCAGTACGATTCCTTTTGTCATGCTGGTGATGGTCAGGGCCCACCAAATCCCATTCAGGCCCAGAGGCGTACGGCTTAAAATCATGGCCAGCGGAATGCGCAGCGCTGTGATAGAAGCGCTGACAATGCTGCAAAGTCTGGTGTTTCCAAAACCAGAAATAGCGCCGATCGCCATCAGCTCCACTGCCATAAAGGCTTCACTGAGACCCACAATGATCAGATAATCCACAGCCACCTGGATCACTTCCGCCTCATGGAAAAACAGCCGGGAGAGCGGCTCCGGAAACAGCACAAATGCCGCAGTCACTGCCAGTCCTTCCAAAAGTACTGTGAAAAAAGCCAGACGGTAACCTTTTTTTACCCGCTCCATCTTCCTGGCTCCATAATTTTGTCCCACAAAGGCGTTCATGGCTGCTCCGAATCCTTCCGCCGTATTCCAACAGACAGACTCGATCTGCCCTCCCACCCTCTGCGTTGCCACCGCGCCTGCTCCAAACACTGCCACCATCCTGGTAAGCACCATGGAGATCATGCAGTACAGGGAGGTCTGCACCGCCGTGGGAACGCCGATTCGCAAAATCGCTCTGTAGCGGGAACCTTTCACCCGCTGAAAAATGGGAATCTGCTTTTTCCCATGGCGCAGCAGATGCGCCACCAACACCCCGGTTACCACCATCTGTGCTCCCACGGTTGCCACCGCAGCTCCCACCACCTCAAGCCTTGGAAAAGGGCCTGCTCCCAGGATCAGCAGAGGATCAAAAATCATATTAATCACCAGGCCGGCCACATTCGCTTTCAGAGGCGTAGCGGAATCTCCCCTGGCGGTAAAAAGTCCTGTGAGTACATAATTTACATAGGAAAACACGATCAGACCGCAGGTAATCTTCAAATATCCCTTTGCATAAGTTACCGTAACTGCATCCTCCACCCCGAAAAATCCCACCAGGGGATTGGTGAATATCAGGCAGATACTGCCAAATAACAGACCGAACAGCAATACCATCTGTACTGCTGCTCCGGAATACTCTCTTGCCAGATCTTCCCGCTGACGTCCCACCGCCTGGGCCACATTCACCTGTCCTCCCATACGGGCCAGCGCTGCCAGCCCCTGAGAGAGCCAGACATACATTCCTCCCACTCCTACTCCCGCCACTGCCTGAGATCCAAGTACCCCAATCCAAGCCATGTCCGTAATACTGTAGGCAGTGGATAGAAAAGAAGTGGCCATGATCGGCAAAGCCAATCTTGCCAATACCCGAAGGATGGGACCCTCTGTCAGATTCCCGGATCGTTTCTCCTTTCTTTCCTGTTCTTTCTGTCTTCCGGTACCTTCCTGTCCCTTCAATTTTTTCTGCACATTCTGTATTTCTGCCTGTCTTTCCTGTGTATTGTGCACGTTCTGAATCCTCTGTTGCTTTTGTTGTTCTAACTTTTCTTTCATATCTTCTCTCAACCGGCAGCCCCCCCGCGCCTTACTGCCTGTGTCTTTGCCTATTGGCGGCAGACACCCGGAGCGCCGTCTTATCATTTTCTCTCTTCCAGCTTTACCGGTCTGCCAGTTCTCTGGCGATCTCTTCCCAGGTAACGCCTTTTTCTGCCATCAGTACCATCACATGGTACAGAAAATCCGAAATCTCATATTTGATCTCCTCCGGATTGGGATTCTTGGCTGCAATCACGATTTCCGTGGCCTCCTCCCCTACCTTTTTCAGGATCTTATCGATTCCCTTGTCAAAAAGGTAATTGGTATAAGACCCTTCCTTTGGATGAGCCTTCCGGTCCTCAATGACCCCGTAAACCTCCTCAAAGACTTTCATGGGATTTCTCTCCACATAATCTTTTTTCAGCAAAGTCCGGTAAAAACAACTTTTATTTCCTGTATGGCAGGCTGATCCCACCTGAGCCACTTTGGCCAACAGAGTATCTTTATCACAGTCAATCCGCAGCTCTTTCACATACTGAAAATGACCGGAGGTAAGTCCTTTCACCCAAAGCTCCTGCCTGCTGCGGCTCCAGTAAGTCATGCGTCCGGTAGCCACGGTAGACTCAAAAGCCTCCTGATTCATATAAGCTACCATCAACACTTCCTCTGTCTTATAATCCTGCACCACCACCGGAAGCAGACCGTTATGATCTGGCTGAAACTCCTGCCAGCTCATGGCACTCTCATAGGTGTTTACCTCTGCCCCAGCGACCTTCAGCTGCCTCTTCAGCCCCATCAGATCCGCCTGAGGCTCCCGGTATGCTTCCTCCGCCAACCCGGAAATTGCTGCCTGCTTTAAGAGGACGCTCCGCTCCTTAAGGGAAAGGGGAGCCTGCCCCATCAGTACTGCCAGCACCAAAACCTCCGGATCCTGAATCTCTTTCCTGTCAGTTTCCTCCTCCCCTGGCATCTCCCGTCCATCCGGCCTTTGCCCGCCCTCTTCCGGCTTGATGACTGTCCTGGCGCCAGTTTCCACTGCTGTCTCTTCCGTCTCCAAATTCAGGAGTACCTCCCTGTCGGTTAGAACTACCAGTTCCTCCGTGTACTCTCCCAGCGCCTGCTGCCAGCCCCGACGCAGAATCCCGCCGTCATTCTTTTTCCCCTTCTCCTGTCCATGGCTGCTTCTCATATCCAGGCACAGAGAGATCTTATCCTTTCCAAAGCGATGGGATACCTCCTCCAGCATCGCCCGGTTGGATATTTTAGAGAAATTCAAAACCGCCTTCCTGCACCCTGCGTAAATCAGCTTTTTTACATCCTCTACTCTTTTGATATTCCCAAGTCCATACATGGGAATATCCACACTCCGGGAAATCTCCTTGATAATCCCTAAAGCCTCCTCATGCTCCGTCTCTTTCTGAGACAGATCAAAAATCAAAAGGGCATCCGCCCCCTGATTGCTGTAATATTCTGCCAAAGTCTGCGCATTCCCATCCCCATAAGGCTGGGGATCATCCAGTCCCCGAACCGCCTGACCCTGCTTCAGATAAATGACTGCTGCTATTTTTTTCTCCATGGCTTCTCCCTGCTCCTATCAAATCCTGCAAAAATTCTATTCTCTACAGTGTTCCCTTCGTAGAAAGCACATCCTGGATCCTTTGGTCATAAGCCACCGCCTGATCCAGAGCTTTTGCAAAGGCCTTAAACAGCGCCTCCGCCATATGATGCTGATTCCCGGAGGTCAAAATCTTCAGATGCAGATTCATAGCTGCACTGTAAGAGACTGCATAAAAAAATTCCCGCACCATCTCCGTGTTCATATCCCCCATATTTCCCGGGACGAAAGAGGCCTCATAAGAAAAATAGGGCCGTCCTCCCAGATCCAGAGCACAGAGAGCCAGCACCTCATCCATAGGCAAAATCCTATCCCCGTACCGGCAGATGCCTTTTTTATCTCCAACTGCCTGGCGAATGGCTGTTCCCAGCACGATTCCCGTATCCTCTACCGTGTGATGATCATCCACTCTAAGATCTCCCTCCGCCTTTACGGTAAGATCAAATAGTCCGTGGCGGGCAAATCCCTCCAGCATATGGTCAAAAAAACCAATTCCAGTAGAGATATCCGCATTTCCCACGCCATCCAGATTGATTCTCACATAAATTTTGGTCTCCTTCGTATCCCGACAGACCTCTCCTATCCGCTCCATCGTTCTTCCATCCTTTCCCGGACTGGGCTGCCGGCCCAGTCCCTTATTCCCCGCTTGCCTCGTTTCCTTCTTCCGGCAATCCTGCTGCCCGCTGCTTTTCAAACCGCACTGCAATGGAATTTGCATGAGCCGTAAGCTTCTCTGACTTGGCGAACTGAATAATATCTTTGTGTATCGGTTCCAGCGCTTCCCGGGAATAGTATACAATGCTGGACTTTTTGATAAAATCATCCACCGACAGGGGGGAGAAAAATTTGGCTGTTCCGTTGGTGGGAAGCACATGGTTCGGCCCTGCAAAGTAATCTCCCAAGGGCTCGCTGCTGTACTCTCCAATAAAAATAGCTCCCGCATTTTTAATCTTTGTCATTACCCTAAAGGGATCCTTAGTCACCAGCTCCAGATGCTCAGAGGCAATCTCATTGGCCGTATCAATGGCGTCCTCCATGGAGTCTGCCACCAGCAGATATCCATACTGTTCCAGAGATTTCTCAATGATCTCCCGTCTGGAAAGGCTCTGCAAAAACCCTTTCACTTCTTCAGCCACCTGTTCCGCCAGTCTCCGGGAGGTGGTGATCAAAATAGCGGAAGCCATCTCATCGTGCTCTGCCTGCGATAAGAGATCCGCTGCCACATATCTGGGATTTGCGCTCTCATCTGCCAGTACCAATATCTCACTGGGACCTGCAATAGAATCAATACTCACATGACCGTAAACTGCCTTTTTCGCCAGAGCCACATAAATGTTTCCCGGTCCTACGATCTTATCCACCCGGGGAATGCTCTCTGTTCCGAAAGCCAACGCTGCTATGGCCTGGGCACCTCCCACCTTATAGACTAAATCTGCCCCTGCCTCCCTGGCTGCCACCAACGTGGCGGGATTTA
The DNA here is from genome assembly GCA_905207905.1 of uncultured Lachnospiraceae bacterium. The sequence goes on from CAJLNC010000047.1 coordinate 16,588, forward strand.
CTTTTCCGTCTTTTCCAGGAGGCGTTGTCATCACAATCTGCTTCACCCCGGCCACCTTGGCAGGTACAATATTCATCAGCACGGAGGAGGGATACACCGCCTTTCCTCCCGGCACATAGACGCCCACCCTCTCCAAAGCGCTTATCTTTTGTCCTAAAATAATGCCCTCCGGCTGACTGTCAAACCAGCTGCAGCGCCTCTGCTTTTCATGGTAGGAGCGAATATTTACCAGGGCTTTGCGGATTACCTCCAGAAGCTTTGGATCCACCTTTTCATAGGCCTCCTGAATCTCCTGCTCTGTCACCTGCACAGTCTCTTTTGTCAAATTTACTCCGTCAAACTGAGCCGTATAGGAAAAAAGCGCCTCATCTTTCTTTTCCTTTACCTGACCTATGATTTGGGCCACCCGGCCTTCAAATTCCCGGTAATTATCCGGATTCCTTTTCAGTAAATTGCCAAGAATATCTTTTCTTGTCTCCTCTGTCAATGTCACGATCCGCATGGCTGATCCTCTCTCTTTCTTCTGCTTCTTACTTTTCTTCGGCCTCTTGCTTTCTGCCCCCACTTCGGTTTCCTGCTTTCAACCGCTTTCCGTTGACCCGCATTTTCGTTTCTTGCTTTCACTCTTTTGTTAATCTTTTCCTATATCGCCAGGATACAGGCCCTCTTCGGGATTCTCTATGATTCCTCCGGATTTTGCAGCACCCGGTTCAGATCTTCCAAAATCTTTGTGATCCGCTGGTTTTCCATCCGCATACTCACTGGATTCACCACCACCCTGGCGGAGAGGGGACACACCTCCTCCAAAACCACCAGGCCGTTTTCCCGTAAAGTGGAACCGGTCTCCACAATATCCACGATCACTTCAGAGAGCCCCACAATGGGAGCCAACTCAATGGAACCATTAAGCTTGATAATCTCCACCGTCTGATTTTTCCTGTTATAAAAATAATCCTTGGCAATATGGGGATACTTAGTAGCTACCCGGATCTGCTCCTGATGCTGCAAAAGCTCCCTTGCGCTCTCAGGACCGCAGACACACATCCGACATTTGCCAAAACCCAGATCCAGCACTTCATAGATCTTCTTTTGCTCCTCCAGGATCGTATCTCTGCCCACCACACCCATATCTGCAGCTCCATACTCCACATAGGTGGGCACGTCCGGTCCCTTGGACAGGAAAAATTTTAACTTCAGCTCCTCATTTGCAAAAATCAGCTTTCTAGAATTGGGATCATGGATCTCCTCACAAGTGATTCCAATCTTCTCAAACAATTCCAACGTTTTTTTGGCAAGGCGTCCCTTTCCCAGGGCAAAGGTCAAATATCTCATACGCTTACTCTCCTATTCTGATGATTCCTGCATACTGTCCCAGCTCAAAGGCCCGCTTCTCCTCCAAATCCAGGTCTTCGCCAAGGCACAGCTCCGCAAATTTTCCCTGCCTTCGATACTCCAGAGCCTTGCAGATCGCCTCTCTCCGGTTTTTCTTCCGGTAAAGGATCAGATACCGCCCCTGTTCAGAAAGAATGTCGATCTTCTGCCTGGACAAGGCGTTCATCAGCTGATCCATCACCGCCACAAACCCAATGGCAGGAGTCTCCTTTCCAAAATGGGACAACAGAGTATCGTACCGGCCGCCCTTTACCACCGCATCCCCAATTCCATAGGTATAACCCCGAAAGACCACTCCTGTATAATACCGATACGTTCCGCTTAACCCCAGGTCAAAAGAAACGTACCGTTCCATCTCATAGATCTGAAGAAGCTCCCATACCTCCAAAAGACGTTCCACTGCCCAAGAAGCATGACCGCCTTTTGTCATTGCAAGCGCCTGTTCCAGCACCTACCGTCCTCCAAACAACCCGGGCAGCTCCATAAAAAGCCGTTTCCATTCCTTGGGCATCTCTTTTTCTCCCAGCAGCTTTTCTACCCCAAAGGTGTTTTTATTCTCAATCAGTTCCCGAAGCTGTGTCCCCGTCTCCTCATCAAGTCCTGCCTCCTCTGCCAGCGCCCGAAAAAAATCCGCATGCCCTACACTGATCTGAAACTCCCGCAGCCCTGCCCGCAAAAGAGTGGCAATCACCAGAGCAATGATCTCTGCATCTGCCTCTGCCGTGCCGTCCCCGATCAGCTCTGCTCCTAACTGGGTCGTCTCTTTTAAATGTCCCTGATAGCTGGAATTATTTACAAAGGTATTTCCCAGATAGCAAAGCCGGATCGGCCTTTCTTCATCCATAAAATATTTGGAAGCCGCCCTGGCTATGGACGGAGTAAAATCCGGACGAAGCACCAGCGTGTTTCCCTCCCTGTCAAAAAATTTGTACAGTTCTCTGGAAGGGGTGGTTCCCATCTGGCTCCCAAACACATCAAAAAACTCAAAGGTCGGGGTCTCAATGTCTCGGTATCCGTAAGAATTTAATACCTGCCGGAGATTCTTTTCCAGCACCAGTTTTTTCTCACACTCTTCATTATAGATATCTCTGACGCCCTCCGGCGTGTGCAACAGTTTCTGCATCTTATGAAACCTCCGTTCTTTTATTATGACAGTTCACTCTGCGATTGCAGTTCACTCTATCACAGCCTTTTTGCTTTATCGTGGTAGAGTGATAAACTTTTTGCTATTATAAAAGAAATCCTCTTTCCTGTCAATCCCTGCGATCCAGATCTTTTTGCAGAGTATCCAGATAAGGAACCAGCACTCCGTGATTCTGCCGTATCAGAAAGGTGCGATCCAACTCCTCATAGCGGAAACTTTTTCGGCCTCCCTGAGCTGCCCGGTCCCAAAACCGACGCATATCCCGGTAGGGCAGATAATAAATCTCATTTCGGTGGGTATAGAAAATCACCAAAAAGGAGACGCCTCCCTGCTTCTCAAATTCTTCCATAAACTGCACCTGATGCTTATGAATATTCTGGAGGCTGAAGGTATCATAGTTGCACTCCTTAGCATCAAAACACACAGGAATCCCCTGAACAGCTCCGATGTAGTCCACAGTACTTTTCTGATCAAAATAGGCCAGGGTAATATGGCGGTGCTCTTTGTCTATTTTAATGGGCGTAATGGGGGTGGGCACCTTCTGTATCAAGGCCAGCCCCTTCTCTCGGTACTGTTCATTGGTTCGGTTGATCAAATCTTCCAGTGTTGAGCCTCTTAAGCCTCTGGAATTCCAGGTTGCCATAATTCTACCTCTTGCTTGTCTCTGTTTTTGTTCTATCTCTGCACTGTCTCTGTATTTTTATCTCTTATATCTGCCCGGATCTCTGCCGTTTCCGTTTCTTACCATTTCACAGCGTAATCGGGAAATTCGCTCTCCAGGATCGTTTGAAACAATTCCGGCGGTTCTGCATAAAGAGTTTTTCCCGACAGGTTTTCAAGGACTCCCTCCAACCCCGGAAATTCGATTCGGTAAGCGTGAAGAAGCTGATGCTTTAATCCATATTTCTTTCTAAAATAGTCATTAAACCGAAGATTCCCATACTTTGTATCTCCCGCCAGAGGGTGTCCCTGGGAAGCTAAATGCGCCCGGATCTGATGGCTCCGGCCGGTAATCAGCTTTACTTCCAGAAGCGTCATATTCCTTCCCTGGCAAAGGGGATAATACTCTGTCCTGATCAGTTGGCCCTCTTTCACAGGTTCCCGAAAGATCTCCACCTGATTCGTTCTCTCGCATTTTTTTAAATACCCCTCCACATACCTGGATTCCGTGATCTGCCCTCTCACTGTACAGAGATAATATTTATGCATGGTACGGTCATGGAACAGCTTTCCCAGCTGCTGCAGACCGGCTACCGTTTTCCCTGCCGCCACCAGACCGCTGGTGTTGCGGTCCAGCCGGTTGCAGATTCCCGGGCGAAAACACAGAAGCTCCGCTCTGGTCAGCTGTCCGCTTTCTAGCAGATACTCTGTCACATATTCTACCAGAGAAATGTCCGTGGGTGCTGCTTTCTGTGAAAGCATTCCCACAGGCTTATTGACAAAAAGCACCTGTTCATCTTCATATACAATCTTAAGCGTTTCTCCCAAATCCCCGGAACACTTCTCCGCTTCGGGTAACTGCGTTCCCATAAATTTTTCCAAAGTCTCCTGCGAAAAAAAGAGCCGGATCGCATCTCCCTCCTGAAGCTTTTCCGATCCATCCGCCTTTTTCCCATTCAGGGTGATATTTTTCTTTCTGAGCATCTTGTACAGAAAACTCTTGGGTGCCTCCTTCAGATACTTTCCCAGCAGCTTATCCAGCCGCTGCCCTGCTTCCCTTGCTGTCACTGTAATCTCCTGCATATCCGTCTCTCCCGTTTCCTCTATTTCCTAATAAAATTAGGGGTTCAAAAGCTCTGATAGAAAAACTCGGCTGTCAAATTGCATAAAAGAGCTGCACGCGCTTCGATGCACCCAACCTTCCCAATGAGCCTTCTTTCTCTCCTGGATAAAACATCATAAGGATATGGCCAGCAGCACATGCTTGATCAGCTCTTCTCTGGACAGATCCGGATAATCCTCGTCCGGAGTAAAGGAAATGCCTTCCCGATACTTCTGAGGATCTTTTGCCAGCTGCTCGATACGCTCCAGGAAAGGTTTTTTCTCTGTAAAAATCTTGACTTTCACCGAATAATAGCCATTTCCGCTTAAAATCTTTGCCATATGTTTTTCCATAAAGGGGATCTTCTCTTTATCTCCTCTGGCGGTGACGCACACCACCTGATTTCCGCAGATCACCACCGCCTCCAGAGGCATCCGCCCCTCATAGGCTGTGACAGTCATCTCATAACCACAGGTAAGCTCTCCCGCTTTTTTCCTGGTCTCCTCCACCAACGCCGGATCTGCAGGTTTCTGCATCAAAATCATCACCCAGTTTACCGCCACCTTGGCTGCCGGAAGAACACCCAGAATCGCTACCAGCGTAAAGAGATTTTTTCTGGTTCCTGCAATGGCCAGTCCTGTAAAAAATATGGTTAGGGGAATGGCAAACATGATCACTGTGATTATGGTACGCTTTTTCTTCTCATACTGCACATACCCCGGCTCTCCCTTTGCTGTCTTTTTCATATCCGATCGCTCCTTTTCAACCCGATTTGCTAATGCTTCTTTTTGTGAACATTGCGGATGGTTTTTCTTTTCGGCATCTTTGTTTCCCTGCCTTTCGCACCCCTGTTCTTGTTCTGCCCTCTCTGATCCCGCCCATTTTCCCTAAGATTGCCTCTGGGACTTCTGTCTGAAAGAGTTCTCGCTTCTCCAGTCTCCGTATTTTTCTCCGGACGAATCAGACATTTAGATCCATAGCCGATCAAATCTTCCCGATGGGCCAGATGGAGAGCCTCCAAAACCAGACTGCGATTTTTCGGATCCCGATACTGGATCAGCGCTCTTTGCAGCGCCTTCTCATGAGGGTTCTTTGGCACATACACCGGCTCCATAGTCCTGGGATCCAATCC
>CAJLNC010000048.1 GCA_905207905.1 uncultured Lachnospiraceae bacterium
ACTTAAAATCCCGTGGGTAGTGATACCCGTACCGGTTCGATTCCGGTCTGCGGCAGTTAAAAACCCTTGATTTTCAATGGTTTTTTTTATTTTGTGTCATACTTCGTGTCATACAGCACCGAAAAGTAATCATTGGCAATTCCGTTTATTTCAGCTTCTTTGCTGGCCATGGTGTGCCTATAAACAGATTTTAATACCCCGTCATTTCCCCAGCCGCCGCGCTGCATGATATAACTGTCCGGTATATTCAGAGCGTGCATGATACTGGCAGAGTAATGCCTTAGATCGTGAAAACGGAAATGAGGAAGCCCTGCGGCCTTTAGAGCACGTCCGAAACGATCAGTAATATTGTTGGGAGTCATATTAACAATTCTACCACGCTTCCCTTCCCATTTCGCTGCAACAAAATCAGGATAATAGATATAACGATCTCCAGCATACGTTTTTGGCTGTCGTATGATCCAGGTATTATCTTCTGTACGGACCATGTTACTGCATACATGGACGGTGTTTCCGGATATGTGCCTAGAGTCAAGCGCACATATTTCGCCACGGCGCATAGGGCCGAAGGCTGCAAGCAGAATGGGAAGCTCCAAATCTTTTCCCTCCACATATTTCAATAAACGGCGCAATTCATCATTTGACGGAACATAGATCTGAGGGCGGATCTTCTGTGGCAGAGACGTGTTCAGCGTAAATCCTGGCCGAAAGATCTTCAAAGTGGCAGATATAAGTCCGTGTATGTTGCGGATAGATTTTGGTGACAGATGCAGTGACTCCAGATTGATGGCCTCCTGTACATCCTCCGGGGTGATCCGGTCAATATAAAGTGGCATTAAAGTCTGGACATAAGATTTTCTTATACGCTTGTAATCCATAATCGTCCTAGGGGAAAGCACATTTTCCCGGGATGCAATGTACTGATCGAGAGCTTCAGAAAAGAGTATGGAACTGTTTTTGGAGTTTTCCTTATCAGCGGCCCAGTCTGCAGCAGCTTTTTCACATTTCCTTTTTCCTTTTGCTGATGGATCATCACAGGTGAAGGAACGATAATGTTTCTTACCGGCATCGTCTGTATAATCGTACACCCTTATTCTCCAGCTTCCTGATGGCAGTTTCTTTGCAGTTGCCATAAACATTCCTCCTTTTGGGTATAAAAAATAGGCTATGCAAGCCCTGGAGGATTGTGGTATAATCTTCTTGTTGAGGGATGATTGTGCCGGTCCTTTTGGGCTGTATAGTTATCTATGTAAGACCGTCTGGTGTTGGTAGCACCGGGCGGTTTTGCTATTTAATAAAAGTATATACTACTTCAAAGATAATAGTTTATTGCGCCAATCTTGTGGAAATCCCATACAAGAAAGCACATCTTCCTCCGAAAGAACTTTTAATTTAGCACTCAAGGTTCGTAATTCATTATTTAATTGCTTGATAACAATACGAAACTCGTTGCGTGATAACATGAGCTTGAATATTATCATAATTGCAAATAAATCACGCTTTCCGTATTCAAATTCATTTCCGTTTATTTTGGGTATATTTAGTTCCACGTGTAATTTCATGTCAACCAGTGGCCTTCTTGTGCGAAAACAATATAAGCGATTACTATGAGCGCAAATGTTTCGAACAGAAGAAAGAAAAGTAAGAATACTGGTTAGTTCGTTTTCTTGTAAATCAAAAATCTTTGCAATTTCTTGCCGTTCTGGTTGTTTCATAAGACTATAAAATTTGCTTATTGTCCCCAGCGTAAGGATACCATTTAATACCCAAAGAGGAATATATCCATGTGTCGTTAAGTAATGTCTAATACTCGGATCAGAAGATCTGCTGCTGATTTGTTTTTGGATTTCAGCAATTAGATTTGAAATATTTTTTGCAGCGTCTCGTTGGGTAGTATCAAAATTTCCGTATTTCAAATAATTATCATGACCGTAACGTTCAGAAAATGAATATGCAATTAAATTTTTTATATTTGTCTCTATTTGAAGAATATTTTTTAAAAATACCGAGCGTATCTTTTTATCAAAAAAGCACAGGTAATAGATTTCGTCCACTGTTGTACCAGGTTTATATTGATCTGGATAAATATTACGTCCATTACTGTCTTTTTCTAGAAATAGCATTTTGTACCCATTGATAAGATTATAGTATCCTTCATGCTGAAGTGAACGTTTTGCCATTCCGCGTAATTCACGTGTTGATAAATCGATTCCGCGCCCTTTTAGTATATCGAGCATTTGATCGTATGTTTTGAAAACTTTTTCTTCCATGTATAAATTCTCCTAGCAAATAAAAAGACCCGGGGCCCGAAGGACACCCGAGTACGTTCCAGATATTATATGCATTTAAGAGAAGAATATCCCTTAAATGTACAATAATAATATCATGCAAAAAGTAAGCTGTCAATAACAAAACTATAGCATGTGGAAAACATGTTGACAACTGTGTGGATAATATTGTTATATTACATATTTTCTGTACTCAGGTAAGTATATTATTGTCAATGTGCGCCCCCCTGCGGAGCAGGGGGCAACATCCTATTAATTATTCAGCGGACAATTCTTCATATTTTTTTAGAAGTTCATCGTATTGCGTTTTCAACTCTTCATACATGGTTTTATAATCTTGCTCTGTTTCATCTTCGGAAGTTCCGGTTTCAGATAAATCGAAAGTGCATTTTGCGTATTCGCTATCAAAATTAAAAATTGGAGAAACTTCCACGTCGATCGGAGAAGAACCAGAACATTCAAAGGTGTCGTAATATTTCAATGTAGATCCAGGCTGGACTTTGGTTAGAGAATCATGATAACCATCTGGAGTGTTTGAACTATAGGAACTTTCCAGTTCGACTCCATCTTGAAAAGCATTAATGGAAAATTCAAAACAGGGAGAATTTGATTCGCTAGAGTTATTTTGATATTCCAGTAAAACAAATATAACATTTTCTTCTGGATTGAGTTCATACCCAACGACATCTACTGTTCCTGTTTCCCCGTCTAAATGCGCCAACGGTTCAGCATAAGCAGTAAGTGCCTGTCCCATAATAACAGTTGCCATCATACTTCCAATTAATAGTTTTTTCTTACTCATAACTCATACCTCTCTTTTCTTTTGATTTTTATTAAAACGCCGCAACGGTTTAATCTGAGATTTTTTCCATTACAATAAGCGTCGGTTCAAAAAAAATTATATAATTGTCAACAGGCGCACAAATACCATAGTGCCTGCGGTACTGCTCCAAAGCATCCATTAGAAACTCTTCCGTTACATCTAGAAAATCTGCGGTATCATGCAAATTCTGGCAGCCGTGTTTGTACGCTTGAATTATGCCGCATAAGCCTACTTTTTTGTTGTAGGCCCATATTCGAGCCCGTAGCTCCTGTTTTCGATTTCCAACAGCATCCAAATCTATAATGTCACCATGCGATGTATAGTAGTGTCCAAGTTCTTCCGCCAAGATGCAAGAACGTTCGGTATCACTTTCAATGTCTTGGCTGATAGCTACGGTTTTATCGCAGTACAGCCCCTTCAGTCTTGTACCAGAGAAATCGTAACGTTCTATCACGCGCAAACCGTCTACAGACGCCGTATCTAATAACTTTTCATACGAATTCAATATGTTATCCTCATAATTTAAAATTAATCTACTAATAGAATAAAGGTACAAAAAAGCAGATTATTTTCTGCTTGATTTTACAAAAGCGGCGAATTCCCGGATTTTATTAAGTTCCTCTTCGGTGTATTCGTCACCATCAAAGTGAGCGGCTATGGTGGTAGGCTCTTCGTTAATACCCAATAATGTGTCCGCAGATATGTTTAGCAAATCTGCAATTTTTTTAATTGTTTGAACATTAGGTTCCCGATTTCCACTTTCGTACAACGAATATGTAGACTTTGCAACTCCAATGCCGTCCGCAACCTCTTTTTGGGACATTCCTTTACTTTCTCTTGCAATTTTTAGGTTTTCATTAAATTTATCGCCCATATTAAAGTCCTCCACTTATTTTTGATTATATATAAGAAATGTAAACGTGTCAACAAAAAAGTTTGCAAAATGCAAATAAAACTATTGACAAGTTTACAAAATGCAACTATACTACAATTAAAGTTTGCGAAACGCAAACAAAGGAGGTGATATATTGTTCAGAAATTTAGAAGCCGAGCAAGCAAGGCTTGGTCTAAACAATACTGACATGGCAAAAAAATTAGGCATTTCCAGAGTTTCTTATGAAAACAAAAAAAAGAGTGGAAAATTCACTACGTTCGAAATTAAAACCATGTGCAAAATGTTTAGATGTAAGTTTGATTACCTTTTTGCAACAGATGAGGAGGTGAGGTAAATGCCAAAAACAAACCTGTGCAAACCGAGAGAGGATCCCAGAGGGAAAGAGCTCAGAGCGATTATCCTTGGCGGGATGGCGCGAAAGGATATCAATACCAAAAAGGATCTGTCCAAGAAAACCAACATAAAAGCAAGCACTCTAAGCGCTCATTTTAATAATCCGGAGGATATGCGCTTGGGAGAGCTGTGGGCCATCATTGATCTTTTGAAACTGGAAGAGCAAGACAAAATTAAAATTTTATAGGGAGGACAAGCCGTGAGATATTATGCAGCAATTATCACCGGGATGCTGACCGGGATCACATCCATGGCAGCATTGTGGAATTGGACAACCATGGATGTGTTGGAGATAGCCGTCTGGGCTGTATTGATCTACCTGGCTGCCATGTGTGCGGTGCTCTGGGCCACAGAGTCCAAAAAGAACCAGACCAGAAAGCATATGAAGCCTCAGATCTATGACCTTAAGGAGGGTGGATATGGAAGATAGGACATTGAAAGATACGCTGGATGCGCTGAGAAGCAGTGAGGATCCTTATGAGCGGGGCATAGCAAGAGGGGTAGAAATCACTATGAAAGCATTGGGACAGTGGACATATGAAGACAATAAAGAAAATAGCCCCGGCGCTCTGCCCAGCAACCGGGACTCAGAAATTATTACAAGGTCATTATAGGCCGGAAACAGGAGGAAGTCAAGATGTCAAGTTTGTATGAATTAACAGATGAATATAAGGTTGTGGAGGACATGCTTTATGATCCGGAAGTGGATGAGCAGACGGTGATTGACACGCTTGAGGCGATCAGCGGGGGGATTGAGGATAAGGCAGACAACTGCGCCAAGCTGATCCGGGAGCTGAAGGCGGATGCGGACAAGCTGGCGCATGACGGACCGGGAGGAGCTGCCGATGGATGTTAGACTGGTGGATGCCGAGAGAGCGGCCCGGCTGAGGAAAGTCGCCGAGGGCCTGATGTGCAATGGCGGCTATGCAGATCGGATCCGCGGATCCGGAATTATGTGGACGCTGGCAGAGCTGGATCTGCTGGATGACATAGAAAACGCCCTGACCGCCGGCAAGCAAAGTCAGGGCACAAACAAATAAACACAGCTGTATTATACAGCGGAAAGGATGAAAATACAATGATCAAGTGCAAAAATAATGTATTTAGCTGCAAAGGTTCCCAACCTGAGATTGAAGCGGAGTTAGTTGTGATCATCAGAGCAACTAGGGAAACATTTGCAGAAAAGCATGGCGAGGAGAAGGCAAAGAAAATGATACATGAATGTATCCGCTTATCTTTTCTTTCTGAGGAAGAATTGGATGCTGAATTTAAAAAAGCCTTAACGGAGGTACTGTTCGGTGAAAATTGATAAACGAGAGTATGAGGAACTGGTCCGGGACAGCGAAAAGCTCAGAGTGATCGAGAGCCTGATCCAGTCTGGAAGATCGATATCGGAAAAAACTATTATGGTGATCTGCGGTTACACCACTGAAAGAGAAAATATAGATGGTACATTTGAAGGATTTACAACACAGGATATTGCTGCGGAGATTTTAAAGGAGATTGAAAATGGAGCAGATGAAAATTAATAGATTGGAAATCGAAAATGTCAAGCGCATCAAGGCTGTAGTAATTGAACCAACGGCCAATGGATTGACGATTGTCGGAGGGAAGAACCGGCAGGGACATATAGGAAATATTATGGGAACTGATCAGTCGTATGTATCCAAGTTGTTAAAAGACGCATGTCAAAAAATCTATAAGGAGAGTTTGAAATAATGAAAATTAATAAAGAAACATTAATCCGAGACAGCGAAAAGCTCAGGGTGATTGAGAGCATGATATTCGCAGGCTACGAGGTGGATAAGAAGATGCTCTTAACAATCTGCGGATACACCTCCGAAGACCTAGCAAAAAACATAGAGGGAGCATTTGGAGAGTGCGCACCTTGCGATACCGCACAGGAGCCAAAGGAGGCTGCTCCCCCCCTAAGCGGAAGCGCATTGACCGGGGAAAGGTGAGAGCATTGCACGATGCAGGCTGGAGCAATGTGAAGATAGCAGATGAGATGGGCTGCGCAGAGTCGTCCATCAGCATGATTTTAAAAGAATACGATGAATGAAAAAGGAGGAGGATTTTGTTATGAAAATCAACGTAGATTTTGAGAACACGAAGGAGATGCTGGAGTTTTGCAGGCTGATTGCAGGAAATGCAGAGCCCGTAGAGGAAAAGAGTAAGCACCAGGCTGAAAGTGCATCCACCAAGCCAGAGACCGTTCCGATAATGCCTACAGCTGTTCCGACAGCACCGGGGCCAGCTCCGACAGCCCACACAGTTGTTCCGACAGCGCCAGCTTCTGTTCCGGTAGCTCCCGCAGCTGCACCGGCAGCAGTCCCAACGTCTGCGCCATCCTACAGTCTGGATGATCTGGCGAGGGCTGCTATGACCCTGATGGACGTAGGGCGCCAGGGGGAACTCCAGCAGCTTCTTCAGCAGTTTAATGTTGCCGCGCTTCCTATGCTGCCGAAGGAGCAGTACGGGGCGTTTGCTACCGCACTTCGAGGGATGGGGGCTCAGATCTGATGGGAGAACGGAAGCATTCTTTACTTAGCCCTTCCGGGGCGCATCGGTGGCTGTACTGCACCCCAAGCGCAAAGCTGGAGGAGCAATTTCCGGACACAACCTCCGCCGCAGCAAAAGAGGGGACGCTGGCGCATGATCTGGCGGAGTTGAAGCTTCGGAACTATTTCTTTGTGGAGAGCTTTGGCAAGCGGAAGCTCTCCGCAGCGATCACAAAGTTAAAAAAGGAAGAATTGTACCAGGAGGAGATGCAGCGATATACCGATGATTACCTGGATTATGTTCGGGGTGCGGCCACAGGATTTTCAGCAAGACCCTATGTGGCCATTGAGCAGCAGCTGGATATTAGCAGCTATGTGCCGGACGGCTCTGGATTTGCGGATTGCATCCTGATCTCCGGGGATGTGCTGCAGGTGATCGATTTCAAATACGGAAAGGGAGTTCCAGTGTCCGCAGAAGGTAATCCACAGATGGCGCTTTATGCGTTGGGAGCCTATGAACTTTATAAGCTGCTCTATCCCATTAACCGGATCCGGCTATCCATCGTACAGCCAAGGATCAGTGACGCTCCATCGGAGTGGGAGTGCAGCCTAAAAGAGCTGTTGGATTGGGGAGCCTGGGCAAAGGGCAGGGCAGAGCTGGCATATAAGGGGGAAGGGGAATATTCCCCCGGGACTGCCACCTGCCGATTTTGCAAGGCGAAAGCTCAGTGCCGGGCAAGATCAGACCACAATGTGAAGCAGGCGTTTTCCATAGACGAACTCCCACCGCTGATCGATGCAGCAGAAGCCGGAAAACGTTTGCTGGCTCTGGAGGACGTTGTGAAATACCAAAAGGATCTTCAGGAGTGGGCCTTGGCCGAGTGCCTAAAAGGAAATGAGGTGCCGGGCTGGAAAGCAGTAGAAGGGCACAGCAGCAGGGAGTGGACAGACATGGAGGAAGCATTTGGGGCTCTGGTGACAGGCGGGATCCCAAGGGCTCTTTTGTTCGAGGAACGTCCGTTGACCCTGGCCCAGGCGGAGAAAACAGTCGGGAAAAAGGAATTTCAGGAGCTGGCTGGAAACTATATCATAAAAGTACCCGGAAAGCCGACACTGGTAAAAGAAGCAGATGAACGGCCTGCGATCACAAATAAACAGTCTGCGCAGGAAGTATTTAAGGAGGAATCAGAAGTATGAATGAAGCGACAACGGTAACAACAGGAAAAGTAAGATTGAGCTATGCACATTTATTCAAACCATACGCTGCGATGCAGGGGCAGGAGGAGAAGTACAGCGTGACGATCCTTGTCCCCAAAACAGATACAGACACCATGGCCCGGATCAATGCGGCCATCGAAGCGGCAAAACAGAAAGGCATTACGGATAAATGGAACGGCCAGTGCCCGCCGATCGTCCCCACACCGGTCTATGATGGGGATGGCGTGCGTCCTTCCGACGGGATGCCCTTCGGGGCAGAGTGTAGGGGACATTGGGTATTTACTGCCAGCGCCAAGGTGGACTATCCGCCGGAAATCGTGGACAAGCAGTGCAATCCCATCATTAATCATTCTGAGGTATACAGCGGTATGTACGCCAGGGTGAACGTAAGTTTCTATCCCTATTCCTTTGGCGGAAAGAAAGGGATCGGCTGCGGCCTTGGCCCGGTGCAGAAGCTGGAGGACGGGGAGCCGCTTGGAGGATCCGCACCGACAGCAGCACAGGCCTTTGGGGCGCCCCAGCAGGTGGCACCGCAGCCGGCTTATTCTCCTCAGCAGCCGGCCTATCAGGCACCGGCGGGGGGAGTAAACCCAATCACAGGGCTGCCATATTAAGCGGGAGGATGTAGATCCTCCCGAAGGAGGATAGAAAGATGAGACATCTAAGCATTGATATTGAGACCCGCAGCAGCGTGGACATTGGAAAGGCAGGGCTGTACCGCTATGCACAGTCTCCGGATTTTAGGATTTTATTGTTTGCCTATTGCTTTGGAGAGGATCCGGTGGAGGTGGTTGATCTGGCGCAAGGGGAAAAGATACCGGTAGAGGTGGTTGTGGCCCTGAATGATCCAAACGTGGTCAAACACGCTTACAATGCAGCCTTTGAGTGGTATTGCCTAAATCAGGCAGGATACAAGACCAGCCTTCCCCAGTGGCGGTGTACTATGATACATGGACTGTACTGCGGATATACTGCCGGACTGGAAGCCACCGGAAAGGCCATCGGACTGCCCCAGGATAAGCGGAAAATGGCAGTGGGCAAGGCGCTGATCCGGTATTTCTGTACTCCCTGCAAGCCTACAAAGAGCAACGGCGGACGGAGCTGGAATGAGCCCCATCATGCCACAGAAAAGTGGCAGCTATTTAAAGAATACTGCGGACAGGATGTGGTGACGGAGCACGAGATCTATAAGCGTCTGAAGGCGTATCCTGTTCCGCTGCAGGAAGAGCGCCTCTGGAGAATGGATATTCGGATGAATGCTTTTGGGGTGCGAGTGGATGAAGAACTGATCCGGGGAGCGCTGATCGTAGATCAGGCGTGCAGAGAGGAGCTGACTGTGGAGGCCAGACAGATCACCGGGTTGGATAACCCAAACAGCCCGGCTCAGCTTATGGATTGGCTGCGGGATGAGGGCGTAGAGACGGACAACCTGCGTAAAGAGACGGTGGAAGAGTTGCTGAAAACGGAGCACACAGAGAACGTCCAGCGGATGCTGCAGATCCGGCAGCAACTGGGAAAGACATCCATAAAAAAATATGTGGCCATGGATGTGGCTAAGTGTGAGGACGGACGTGTCCGGGGGCTGACCCAGTTTTACGGAGCCAACCGGACCGGACGCTGGTCCGGGAGACTGGTGCAGATGCAGAACCTTCCGAGAAACTATTTAGGCACCCTGGATGGGGCCCGGGAGATCGTAAAGAAGCAGAATTATACCGGACTGAAGATGATCTATGGAAATGTTCCGGATACGCTTTCCCAGCTGATCCGGACAGCTTTCATCCCGGCGGAGGGACGCAAGTTTGTGGTAGCCGATTTCTCTGCTATTGAGGCCCGGGTGATCGCCTGGCTGGCAGGGGAGCAGTGGGTAAATGAAGTGTTTGCTACCCATGGAAAGATCTACGAAGCAACCGCATCCCAGATGTTCCATGTACCCATCGAAAAGATCGTAAAGGGGAACCCGGAGTACAGTTTAAGGCAAAAAGGCAAGGTGGCCACGTTGGCCCTGGGCTATCAGGGCGGTGTCAATGCGCTGATTGCAATGGGGGCTTTAAATATGGGGCTTACGGAAGAGGAGCTTCCGGATATTGTCAGCCGGTGGAGAGGCGCAAATCGCAGGATCGTGGATCTGTGGTATGCAGTGGAACAGGCTGCGGTCACTACGATGCAGACAGCTATGCCCCAGGCGATCCGGGGACTTTTGTTCTCCCTGGAGGGGGATCTGGTCTACGGACAGTGTTTTCTTACGGTGCAGCTGCCATCCGGGCGGAAGTTATATTACCCCAAGCCGTTCCTCCAGGAGAACCGGTTTGGGAAGCTGGCGGTCCACTATTATAACGTTGGGCAGCAGAGCCATAAGTGGGAGGTAGACTCCACCTACGGAGGAAAAATGACAGAGAATATCGTGCAGGCAATCGCCAGGGACTGCTTGGCGGAGACCCTAAAACGAATTGATGAGCGGGGGCTGCAGGTGGTGTTCCATGTGCATGATGAGGTGATCATTGACGCACCCATGGAAACGACCGTGGAGGAGATCTGTGATCTGATGGCGGAGCCCATTCCCTGGGCCCCAGGGCTGATTCTAAAAGGGGCGGGATTTGAAAGCAGTTATTACATGAAAGACTAGGAGGATAGGGCGATGTTGAACAATCGGAAGCTGCAGATCTGCAGCGCAGGAAGCAGGAAGGCCACCCATTGGCCGAAGAATAGCATCCTCTGGTCTGAATTTGTAGAGAAGCTAAAAACCCCGGTGCGGGGGACGGAGACTTATGAGCAGTATCTGGCCATGTCCAAGGCCCAGCAGGCAGAGTTAAAAGACGTGGGCGGATATGTAGGCGGAACCTTTACGCAGGATCGGCGGAAAGCCGGCTGCGTAGAAGGCAGGGATCTTTTCACCCTGGATCTGGACAATATTCCGGCAGGACAGACAGAGGATATCCTGCGCCGGGTGGATGGACTGGGCTGTGCTGCTGTTGTGTACAGCACCAGGAAACATTCCGGCTATACTCCCAGGCTGCGGGTGGTGATACCTGGGGACCGGACGGCCACGGCGGATGAGTATGAGCCGGCAGCCAGAAAGATTGCATCTTTGATCGGGATAGAATTTTGTGACCCGACTACTTTTGAGAACACCCGACTGATGTACTGGGCCAGTTGCAGTGCGAATGCAGAATTCGTATACCGAGTATTCGATAAGCCATTCTGCAGCGTGGACGGCATCCTGGGGATGTATGGGGACTGGACAGACGTATCCTGCTGGCCCCAGGTTCCGGGTTCTGAAGCCATTGCCCGCAGACGCCTGGCAAAGCAGGAGGATCCCACAACAAAAAAGGGCGTAATCGGGGCATTTTGCCGGGTCTACAGCATTACCCAGGCAATGGACGCCTTTATCCCAGGGATATATGAAGAGACGGCAGTTCCAGGTCGATTTACCTACACTGGAGGCTCTACCGTAGGCGGAGCCGTTATATACGATAACGATCTTTTTCTCTACTCTCACCACGCTACAGATCCGTGCTCCGGGCAGTTAGTAAATGCGTTTGACCTAATCCGGCTGCATAAATTTGGGGATCTTGACGATGAATCAAAGGAGGGGACACCGGTTAATAAGCTGCCCTCTTTTGTGGCCATGAGCCGCCTGGCAGTGGGGGATGAGCAGGTATCTGACCTGATCACCAGAGAGCGGATGAATCAGGCGAAACAGGCATTCTCTGCCGCTGGACAGCCGGCTGCTGAACAGAGCGGCGAATATGACATGAGCTGGCTTGCCAGGCTTACGAAAGACGGGAATGGAAATTTTGAAAAAACAATCAACAATGCGGTTCTGGTGCTGGAGAATGATCCGCTGCTGAAGGGGAAGATCGTAACAGATGAGTTTGCCAGCTGCGGCATGGTGATCGGGAAAGTACCCTGGAGCAGAGAGGACGGACGGAGACGCTGGAAAGACTCTGACGATGCTGGATTTTACCGGTACATGGAAACCTTTTACCGGATCACGGGGAGAGAAAAGCTGGATAACGCCCTTTTGATCGTCAGCAGCGAGAACCGGATCAATGACGTCCGGGATTATCTCCAGGGCCTGAAATGGGACGGAAACCGGAGGATAGAAGGCCTTTTATCAGAGTACCTGGGGGCAGAGGATAACGCCTATACCCGGGCTGTTATGCGTAAGTCCCTTTGTGCAGCAGTGGCCAGGGCTATTACCGGCGGCGTGAAATTTGATTACATGCCCATCTTTGTGGGTCCCCAGGGAATCGGGAAAAGTACCTTTTTGAGGATCCTGGGGAAGTCCTGGTTTTCTGATTCCTTAACCACCTTTGAAGGGAAAGAGGCGGCGGAGCTGATCCAGGGAACCTGGTTAAACGAGGTCGGAGAACTGACCGCATTTACCAAGCAGGAGACCCAGGTGATCAAGCAGTTTCTAAGTAAGACGGATGATATCTACCGGGCGGCTTACGGCCGCAGGACAGACAAATATCCCAGAAGATGCGTATTCTTTGGAACCAGCAATGATGCAGAATTTTTAAAAGACTCTACCGGGAACCGGAGATTTTGGCCGGTGGATGTGGGTATTTACGAAGCAAAAAAATCAGTATGGGAGCAGCTGCCGCAGGAGGTAGACCAGATCTGGGCAGAAGCGTACACCTACTGGCAGATGGGGGAAGGACTGTATTTGTCAAAAGAGATCGAACAGATGGCGGAGGCAGCGCAGGAGGAGCACCGGGAGAGCTCCGGTAAGGAAGGGATCATACAGATATTCCTGGAAAGAGAGATCCCGGAAAACTGGGAGGCTATGGATTTGATGCAAAGAAGAATGTTCCTTCAGGGAAACGCCAAGCAGGGAGAAGGTGTAGCATTAACACAGAGAACTATGGTGTGTGCCGCAGAGATCTGGGCAGAATGCTTTGGGAGCGATCCAAAGTATCTGGGGCGTCGGGAGAGCATGGAGATCAATGCAGTGTTGTCCGGGATGCAGGGCTGGCAGAAGATGCGGACGCCCAGAAAATTTGGGGTGTTTGGATCCCAAAGGGGATTTGAACGGGTAAAACCGAAACCTACAAAGTTCAGATAATTAACGTAGATTTTGCGTAGGCAGGCCGTAGCTCGGTAGTTTGTAGTTTTTACAAGGTTACATTGCTTCTACACATAACGTAGCCACAAAAAACATTGTAAAATCAACAAAAACTAACTATTAACTACATAACTACATTAATTATATATAAATAAAAAAATAGATAATAAAATAATACCTAAAACGCCTAATTAAAGGTGCACATACACGTGTGTACGTGAGAGAAGTAGGAGGGGCGAAGATGAGAGAGCGAGACATTGAAAGGATCCTGAGGGAAGAAGTAAAGAAGCTGGGCGGTAGAGCCTATAAATGGGTCAGCCCCGGGAATGATGGGGTGCCGGATCGCATCGTGATATTTCCCAATCGGGCGCCAGTGTTCGTGGAGCTGAAAACAGACACAGGCCAGGTGAGCAAACTGCAGCAGGCACAGATCGACCGACTGAGAAAACTGGGGCAGTGCGTGAAGGTTGTGAAGGGGATCGATGGCCTGAGCCAATTTTTCCAGGATCTGGGACTTACAGAAACCAGCAAAGCGCTGGACTGCAAATACGAATTGTAGGAGGAGAGCTGTGAGATTTGTACCACATGCGTATCAGGCGCACTGCATAGGTAAAATCCTGGAACTGAAGAAGCTGGGGCTATTTTTGGATATGGGCCTTGGAAAGACGGTAACGACTCTGACGGCTGTTCGGATCCTGAAGTATGACCGCTTCGAGGTGCGCAGGGTTTTGGTGATCGCACCAAAGAAGGTTGCCCAGGGAACCTGGAGCAGGGAAAAGGATAAATGGGATCACACAAAGATCCTGCGGATATCACAGGTACTGGGCAGTCAGGCAAAGCGGATCCGGGCACTGAACACACCGGCAGACGTTTATATCACAAACCGGGAAAACGTCTGCTGGTTGGTGGATTATTACCGGAATGACTGGCCGTTTGACATGGTGGTTATCGACGAGTCCAGCAGCTTTAAGAGCCACACGGCAAAGCGGTTCAAAGCACTAGCCAGCGTATCCGGAAAGATCAACCGCCTGGTGGAGCTTACTGGAACGCCATCCCCGAACAGCCTGGATGATCTGTGGAGCCAGATCTATCTGCTGGATGGCGGAGAACGGCTGGAAAAGCGGTACACACATTTTAGGGAGCGCTATTTTGAACCGGGCCGAAGAGGGGCAGACGGGATGGTGTACGATTACAAAGCCAAGCAAGGGAGCGAAGAGAGCATCCTGCAAAAGATCTCGGACATCTGCATTTCCATGAAGGCGGAGGACTACCTGGAGCTTCCGGATCTGATCGTCCATGAAGTTCCGGTGGTATTGGATGGCAAAGCAGAGAAAGCGTATCAGGAAATGGAGCGGCAGATGGTTTTGGAGCTTCCGGAGGATGAGGATGTGATCAGCGTAGCCAGCGCTGCTGCACTGAGCAACAAATTGTTGCAGCTGGCCAACGGTGCTATCTATGACGAGGATCGCCAGGTGCACGAGGTTCATAGCTGTAAGATCGAGGCCTTTCTGGAGCTTTTGGAGTCACTTGGAGGTAAGCCGGCACTGGTCTTTTACAACTTCCAGCACGATAAGAGCCGGCTGCTGCGGGAGCTTGGGAAGACAACTCTTCGTGTCCGGGAGCTGAGCAGGCCACAGGACGAGGACGATTGGAATGCAGGAAAGATCGATGTTCTTCTGGCCCACCCCGCCAGTGCTGCATATGGGCTGAACCTGCAGCAGGGTGGAAACCATGTGATCTGGTTCGGTTTGACCTGGAACTATGAGCTGTACTCCCAGGCAAACAAGCGTCTGCACAGGCAAGGACAGACCCAAAAGGTGATCATCCACCATCTGATCTGCACTGGGACCCGAGATGAAGATGTGATGGCGGCGCTGTCCAGAAAAGAGGATGTGCAAAATTGGGTGATGGAGAGTTTGAAGGCAAGGATCAAGGCGATTAAGGAGGGAAAGTAACATGGACGTGGCAAGATACATAAGAGCATCGGGAAAGCCAACTGGGCAAACAGATGCAAGGAGGCGCCAGATCTGCGAGGTGCTCTGCCAGGGCTGCGGAGAAAGGATCTCATCCGCAGATGCGGAAGGCGTAGAGTATGTAAAAACGAAGCGGGGAACGGAGTTGTTTTTCCATACACGCTGTGCAGGAGCGGTGTGGGGGCATGGAATTGTTTAGGGGGGGGGTATAACATGCGATACACAGAGAGCCACTGCGGGGTAGCAGTGATCAAGGATAAATCAAAAGACAAAGAAGCTATGGAGCGCCTGGCACGGTTCGAGGAGTGTGCAGGAATACAGAGCAAAATTTGTGATGACTACTGCGTAAACAGAAGCATCGCCGGAGGCAGGATTGATATTTTGGATGAATTTTGTAGCCATTGCGAGTTGGCAGGACTATTGGGATTGTTGGAGGAGATGCAATGACAGAAAATGCAATGACAGAAAATGATGAAAAGAAAGAGTTTCTCTGGGGATACCGGAAAGCAATCCGAAAGCAGAAGCAGATTGAGGATGAGATCAGGCGGCTACGCTTGGATCGGATCTCTCCAAGTTTGGTTCAAGATGGTATGCCCCATGGATCTGGTGGCGGTGATCTTTCCGGATATGCTGTTCAACTTGATAGCCTACTGGAGGAATTGAGAAAACAAGGAGAAGAGTGTATCCGGAAGCGAAAAGAGATTGTTGTGAAGATTGAGGAGATCGGGAATGAGACGGAAATATTGTTGTTACGATACCGCTACATAAATGGGATGAAGTGGGAGGATATTGCAGAGCGGATGGACATTTGCTGGAGATATGTTATGCGTTTACACGGAAAAGCTTTGGCGCATTTAAAAATATAAAAGATGTCATGTTATGTCATACTGTACCTATGCTATAGTGTATGTGGGATGAGTGACACAAGAGGCCGCTTCTCCTCCCCTATCCCCTTAAGAAACGGCCTCCGGGTGTTACAGCCCGGATGCTGATTTTGCCGGTTCAAGGTGATACCTCATAAGACGGACTCAGGCACGAGGCAACGCCGCAGGAACCTTGCTGGCGTATGCGGAGTATAGCATCAATGGCAGATGCACAGGGTCGCGCCCTGGCTTTCTGGTTCGACTCCAGATGCTCCGCTTTCCCAGTTACACTCCTAATATTTTTAAAATGGCACCCCTTTGCGGGTGTCTTTTTTTCGTCCGATTTTACCAGATAGGAAGGTGAGGTGATGGCAGGTTATGATAACATAAAAAATCACGGATTTGATAAACGAACAGCGGAAGAACGGCGGGAGATTGCCATAATTGGAGGAAAAGCATCCGGTGAGGCAAGACGTAAAAAGGCGGATTTCCGACACACCTTAAATCTTCTTTTAACAGCGAAGATAGATAGCGATGAATGGACACCGTTCCTGGAGGCACTTGGGTTAGATAGCACGCTGGAGAGTGCTGTGAATGCTGCAATGATCCGTGAGGCGTTATCCGGTAATGTGAAAGCCTATGAAGCAATCGCAAAATATTCCGGTCAATCTCCTGAGCCGGATGAAAATATTCGTAATCGCGAAGCTGATACGGAGCTTAAGAAAGCCAGAAAACAGGCTGTTACCGGCGAGAATGAGAGTGCAGAAGCCATTGAGAAGCTGGATCAGATATTGAAAGGGATTTACGACAATGCAGTTAAGCAGCAAGCAGAATGAATATATCATAAATGCTACGCATCGCTGGAACATTAAATCCGGCGCGGTGCGCTCTGGGAAGTCTTATGTGGATACTGCATTTGTTATTCCATTTCGGATCAGAGAAAGAGCAGGACTGCCAGGGTTGAACGTGATCCTTGGCGTGTCGAAAGAGTCTATAGAACGAAATGTGCTACAGCCGATGCGCGAGATTTACACAGATAAGCTGATCGGTACGATCAATAACCGGAATATAGCGCGGATCTGCGGAGAAGATGTGTATTGTCTCGGAGCAGAAAAGGTCAGCCAGGTTTCGAAAATTCAGGGATCCAGTATCAAATACTGTTACGGCGATGAGATTGCGAAATGGAACAAAGAAGTATTTCAGATGCTGAAATCTCGGCTGGATAAGCCGTATTCCTGTTTTGATGGTTCCTGTAACCCGGAACATCCAACGCACTGGCTCAAAGATTTTCTGGATAATGTGGATCTGGATATTTACCTGCAGCGCTATACGATCTTCGACAATCCATTTCTGCCGGAAGAATTTGTACAGCAGCTTTGTAAAGAGTATGAGGGTACGATCTATTATGACCGGCTGATCCTCGGACTATGGAAGCGCGCAGAAGGAGCAATTTATAAACGATTCGCGGATAATCCGGACGCGTTTCGGTGTCGTGTGGTAGACGAGATCGGCGAAGAAGCAGATTGCAGACAGTTCCGGAAAGAAGATATCGTATCCATTGAGATCGGTCTTGACTTCGGCGGCAGCCAGTCGGGGCATTCGTTTGTTGCCAGAGGTTACACGGATGATTACAGAGATGTGATTGTCTTGAAATCTAAGAGGGTTATGGCGAAGGATGAGAATGAGGAGATAGACAGCAATCGGCTGGACGAGCTCTTTTGTGCGTTCGTGGGTGAAGTGATAGAAGAATATGCGGTAGTATCCAAGCACGGCGATTATATAGACTATTGTAACGTAGAGTCGGTGTTTTATGACAATGCTGAGACCGTGTTGGGGAATTCTATCCGGAATGCGATTGAAAAGAGATATCCGTGGATATCTGTAAAAGGCGCTAAAAAGTGTGCGATCAATGATCGGATCAGGTGCACCGTCAGGCTTATGGGGGCCGGGCGGTTTTTTATTACCGGTGACTGTGATAGTTTAAAAACGGCATTATCAGATGCTGTCTGGGATAAGGATGTGAAAGATCGAGATGAGCGTCTTGACGATGGCAGCACGGACATAGATAGTCTGGATGCGTTTGAATACACGATTGAAAGAGACATGAAGTATCTGATTGAAGAGGTGCAGGATGTTTGATTTAGTTAGAAAAATATTCAGGGGGATTATGCAGATGTTTAGCAATACCACTCTAAAAGGCATAGTTGGAAAAGATGTTGCACTTTCCGAAGCGATGATTGATGCGATCAATAGCTGGAAACAGATGCTGAATGGGCAGGCAGACTGGATTACAGATAATGTAGAGTCTATCGGAATTGAAAAAGGGATCTGTCGAGAATTTGCGGATGCTGCGCTGGTTGAAATGGAGACCAGCGTGAGCAATGATCGCCTGGATAAGATTTATCAAAAAAATATTGTATCCCTGAACGAAAATATGCAGCGTGGCCTTGGCCTTGGATCCTTTATTATTAAGCCGCTTTGCGGTGAGACTGCGGAGTTTGTAACAGCAGATAAGTTTGTTCCGATATCGTTTGCAGACGATGGAAAACCAAATGACATCGGATTTCTAACTGTAAAACGAGTTGGAGAGTCTGATTATTATACACGATTTGAGCGACACTATTTTGTCAATGGCAATCTGACTATTGAAAACAAATGTTATCATTCGCAGACAGAAAACGATATCGGCCTGATCTGCAGCCTGGAAGAAGTACCGGAGTGGGCGAACATTGATCCAGGACCTGTGAGCTATCCTGGCATGACACGAATGGCATTCGGGTATTACCGGAACCCAATCAAGAATGATGTTGACGGATCACCCTGCGGCGTTTCGATTTTTGATACTGCGGAGGGCAGGATCCGGAAAGTAGACTTGCAGGCAGCCCGTTTTGACTGGGAATATGAGTCAGGAGAACGTGCAATTCATGTAGATGATCGCGCATTGCGTAAAGATGATAGATCTGGCCGGATCAGGATGGCAAAGCTGAATAAACGTCTATATCGTGGATTGAATATTGAGGACGGTAAGGATAAAGAGCTGTTGCGCGAGTATTCGCCGGAAATGCGGGACGAGGCATACAAGCGTGGCTTGGAAGAGTATAAGCGAGAGATTGAGTTTGTTGTTGGCCTGGCATACGGAGATCTGTCGGACGTTCAGACGGTGGAGAAGACTGCAGCCGAGGTCAAGGCATCAAAGCTTAGAAAGTATAACCGCGTAACCGCAATCCAGAACAATCTTTCTTCTTGCCTGGAAGATTTTGTGGCAGGAATTGCATTCTTTAACGGGATGTATAGATCCGGGTATGAGTTCAGCTGTAAATTTAACGATTCTATCCTGACGGATGAAGAGACAGAGCGGCAGCAAGATCGAATAGATGTGTCCATGGGAGTAATGCAGCCATGGGAATATCGCATGAAATGGTATAACGAGGATGAGGTGACCGCGAAGGCCGCGGTACAGCAGCCCGCAGAGGTGATTGAATGACGCAGGGAGAACTTGAAAAAATCCCTTTGAAGATCAGCGGTATTTTTTCAGATCTGGAGATCCGTATTATGACAGACATTGTGCGGCGGATCCGTGAGAATGTTTTTTCTACGGCATCGGCAGACTGGCAGATTACGCGGATGCAGCAGCTTGGAAAGTCTGAAAAAGAAATCCGGCAGTGGATTAAGCAGGCGCTGAAAGCATCGGATGCGGAGATTGAACAAATATTTTCCGACAATGTTTATGAACAGTATTATGGCCATGCAAGGGCGTACAAGATTGCTGGTATGCAGCAGATCCCTTTTGATGATAATGAGTCGCTGCAAGAGCTGATTGAGGCTGCGAAAAAGCAGATCAGCGGGGAATATAGGAACTTAGCAGGATCTATGGGTTTTGCGCTGCGGGGAGCAGACGGAAAGATCACTTATTCGCCGTTGATGGATTTTTACCGGTCAACAATGGATAATGCTGTTATCGACATCCATTCTGGTGCATTTGATTATAATGCAGTGCTGAAACGCACTGTCAACCAGATGGCCGCATCCGGTTTGCGCTGGGTTGATTATGACTCTGGGCATCGCAATCGCATCGATGTGGCAGCCCGACGAGCGCTTATGACTGGTTTTCGGCAGGTACAAGGGTTGATAAACGAGCAGGTGGCTGCTGATCTTGGAACGGATAGCTATGAGGTGACATACCATATAGGTGCCAGACCAACGCATCAGCCCTGGCAGGGACGTGTCTGGACAAAGCAGCAATTAATTGATGTCTGCGGCCTAGGTACCGTGACTGGTCTGCACGGGGCGAATTGTTATCATGATTATAACGCATTTGTTCCTGGCGCTTCTGTCCGTACATATACGGATGAAGAATTGGAACGCATGATGGCGGAAGAGAATATGCCGAAGGTATATGCCGGTAAAGAATATACCACATACGAAGCATTACAGCAGCAGCGCAAGATGGAAACGGCAATGCGCGCGACCAGGCAAAAGATTAAGCTGCTGCAGGAAGGTGGCGCGCCGGATGCAGATGTGATCTTGCAGAAAGCCAAGTATCAAGGGCAGATGCAGAACTATAAGGATTTCTCGCAGAAGATGAAGTTGCCGGAACAGATGAAGCGTGTTTATCAGGATGAGCTTGGAACTGTTGGAAAAGGCGTTTCTTATTCGTTGAAAAATGCTGCTGGAAAGGGTATAATCGAGGTAGATAAGATTAAGCTAAAAGGAATACCAGGTTCCATTACTCAGAAAACAGGGCGTCAAGGCGGCGTAGAGAGGAATTACTACGGCTTGGATGGACGCCAGGAAAAGCAGGTATGTAATAATAATCACGGTAATGCGAAAGCACATCCATTTGGCAAGCACGGAGAGCATGCGCATGATTATATTTATGATGATGACGGGAAACTGATGGACAGACCAATACGGGAACTATCGGAAGAGGAAAGAAAGGAGAATGAAGACATCTTATGAGTGTTAAGGAACTGAGAAACCATATCGAGAATCTGATTTCAGATCTGGAGTTTTCTTACAAGGGAATAGACGGCTCTATTTGTCCGATCAACAACAATAAGATATATCTTTCATATGGGGATAGCAGTTATGAGGCAGAGAGCATTGAAACGGCGATGAAGATGAGATTTATTGATGGACAGTCGCTTGAGAGCATAGGAGAAAAGCTAAAGTTTTATTGATACCACCAGTCAGAAATGACCGGTGGTATTTTTACATAGTATGGGCTTTAGCCTGTTGAAGGCATTGGAGTTTTTCGTGTTCCGAAAAATGGA
>CAJLNC010000049.1 GCA_905207905.1 uncultured Lachnospiraceae bacterium
GTATCATCGGCGCAGGTACCAACCGTATGAATATTTATGTGGTAAGAAGAGCAACCCAGGGGCTTGCCAATTATATTGCCAAGGTTGACAAGAAATCCCAGGGAGTTGCTATCGCATATGATTCCCGTCATATGTCACCGGAGTTTGCCCAGGAAGCAGCACTTTGTTTGGCAGCAAATGGGATCAAGGCTTATATCTTTGAGGCACTTCGTCCGACACCGGAGCTTTCCTTTGCAGTACGTCATCTGGGCTGTGTGGCAGGTATCAACGTAACAGCCAGCCACAATCCTCCGGAATACAACGGATACAAGGTTTACTGGGAGGACGGCGCGCAGATCACACCACCTCATGATTCCGGTATCATGGGCGAGGTAAAGGCGATCTCCGACTGGAATACCGTAAAGACCATGGACAAGGAAGACGCAGTAAAGGCAGGACTTTTCGAAGTGATCGGACAGGCTGTCGATGATGCTTACATGGCAGAGCTTAAGAAACAGATCATCCATATGGATGCGATCCAGGCAGAGGGCAGGAACCTGAAGATCGTTTACACACCTCTTCACGGAACCGGCAATATCCCGGCCAGAAGGATCCTTAAAGAGCTTGGATTTGAGAATGTATATGTAGTACCGGAGCAGGAGCTTCCGAACGGGGATTTCCCGACAGTCAGCTATCCGAACCCGGAGGCAGCAGAGGCATTTGAGCTTGGCCTGAAGCTTGCGAAGGAAGTGGATGCAGACATCGTACTTGCCACAGACCCGGATGCAGACCGTCTTGGCGTCCGCGTAAAGGATAAAAACGGAGAGTATCATGATCTTACCGGTAACATGTCCGGATGCCTTCTTGCAAACTATGAGCTGAGCCAGAGAAAGGCTGTAAACGGAAGCCTTCCGGAGGACGGAGCTCTTGTAAAGACTATCGTTACAACAAACCTGGCAGATGCCATTGCCAAGGGATACAACGTGAATCTTATCGAAGTACTTACCGGATTCAAATACATCGGACAGCAGATCCTCGGATTTGAGAACAGTGGCAAGGGTACATATCTTTTCGGATTTGAGGAGAGCTACGGCTGCCTGATCGGAACCTATGCAAGAGACAAGGATGCCATTGTTGCTACCATGGCACTTTGCGAAGCTGCTGCTTACTATAAGACACAGGGCAAGACTCTCTGGGATGCAATGATCGATATGTATGAGGAGTTCGGTTACTATAAGGATGCCATTCAGGCAGTTACCATGAAGGGTATCGAGGGTCTTCAGAAGATCCAGGAGATCATGACAACACTTCGTCAGAATCCGCCTGCTGAGTTTGCCGGACATAAGGTGACTGCTGTACGTGACTACAAGCTGGATGAGATCACAGATCTTGCAACAGGTGAGAAGAAGCCGACAGGACTTCCGAATTCCAATGTTCTCTACTATGAGCTTACCGATGATGCATGGGTTTGCGTAAGACCGTCCGGAACAGAGCCTAAGGTTAAATTCTATTATGGCGTTAAGGGAACATCTCTTGCAGATGCAGACGAGAAATCCGATGCAATGGGCAAGGCTGTTCTTGAAATGGTTGATTCCATGAAATGATAAAATGGTCACATTCCGCCTGTAATATGCGAAAAACCTTGACATTATAAGCCAAAAGCGGTATATATATAAAGCAAAGTCAAAAATAAGAGAACATCAATTATAGGAGGAAACACCATGAATAAAACAGAGTTAGTGGCAGCAATGGCGAAAGACACCAATCTTTCCAAGAAAGATGTAGAAGCTGTTCTGAAATCTTTTA
Source organism: uncultured Lachnospiraceae bacterium (assembly GCA_905207905.1). The sequence continues at coordinate 1,786 of CAJLNC010000049.1, forward strand.
TCGATGTTGTAACAGATGAACTGAAAAAAGGCGAGAAGATTCAGCTGGTTGGATTTGGAACTTTCGAAGTAAGCACAAGAGCTGCAAGAGAGGGAAGAAATCCTCAGACTGGCGAGACTATGAAGATCGCAGCTTCCAGAACTCCGAAGTTTAAAGCTGGTAAGGCATTAAAGGACAGCCTGAACTAATTCAAATCTGATGATATTTGGCTGCTGCAGATTTTTGCGGCAGCCTGTTTTTATTTCATAGGAAATTCCTTCCTATGAAACAAAAATGCTTGGCAGGATCGCACTGCGGAGGGTAGGGAAGATGTGGCTGAAGCGACCCGTCGCAGGCGGAGAAGTCTGCGGGCAGACTTCTTTTTTATGTGGCTGGAGCGGCCCACCTCAGGCGGAGAAGGTCTGTGAGCAGTCTGTCATATTGGTGATGAAAAGGAGGCGTGTTTTGTGCGCTTAGATAAATTTTTAAAGGTATCCCGGCTGATCAAGAGAAGAACTGTGGCCAATGAGGCCTGCGATGCAGGGAGAGTTCTGGTCAACGGAAAGAGTGCTAAGGCATCTTTGAATGTGAAGGCAGGAGATGTGATTGAGATCCAGCTGGGAACCAGGAATGTGAAAGCGGAGGTTCTTGATGTGCAGGAGACCGTGAAAAAAGAGGAAGCCAAGGAACTGTTCCGGTATCTGTAGAAACTGTGTGCAAAGAGAAGCAGGTTCTATCTGCCTTATATGAGTCATAAAATATAAGGAGAGCAGATTCCGGAGAAACCATATGGAAGAAAAAAGAGAAAAGCGGGGACATAAACTTACCATTGATAACAGGAAGACAGGTACGGTCAGTGGAGTGGTGGATGTTCTCGCTTTTGATGTCAATGAGATTCAGCTGGAGACGGAGCTTGGCAGGCTTACGGTAAAGGGCCGGGAGCTTCATATCAGCCGTCTTACTTTAGAGCGGGGAGAGGTGGATCTGGAGGGAACGGTGGACGCTCTTGTGTATTCCAGCGGGAAATCCGGAAAGCAAGGCTCTGCCTTAAAAAGGCTGTTCCGATAAGATGAGCGAAGCGATACTTTTTGAACTAAAGGTTTTTCTGGTGTTTTTGCTTCATGGAGCCATGCTACTTTTGTGCAGTGATATACTGGTCTCCTTTCGGCTGGCAGTGCGGCACAGTGCGTTCTGGGTGAGCCTGGAGGATGTGCTGTTCTGGTTTTTTGCTGCAGTGTGGACCTTTCTGCTCATTTTTGTTTATCAGGATGGAGTGCTCCGGCTGTATATGGCTGCAGGAATGGGAGTGGGCATGTATGTGTACCGGAAAACGGTGAGCAGGTGGGTGGTATGGGTGCTTGGAAAACTGCTTGGCCTGATCGTGGATTTCTTTTTACTTTTTAGACAAAAAATCGACAAAATCCGCAAAAAGTGGTTGCATAATTTGTCGAAAAAGGATAGACTAAAAAGAAACAGTCAAAGAAGCTCTAAAAAGGGGAAAAGGAAACATGGCAAAGCGAAATAAGAGACGTGCCAGCAATGGGAATCGTGCGGGAATGGCAGGTATTGCCCTGGTGGTGGCGGTGTTACTGTCCACATTGCTGTTTCAGAGTCATAAATTAGAGGCCAAAAATGTAGCGTACGGAGAGCAGATCCAACAGCTGCAGGATCAGATTGACGTGGAGGAGGCCAGAGCCCAGGAGCTGGAGAAGCTTCCGGAGTACGTTCAGTCAAAGGAGTATATAGAGATGGTGGCCAGAGAAAAATTCGGACTGGTCTATGAGGATGAGATCATTTTCCGCTCTGCACAGTGACGGATAGAAAAAGAGAAGGCTGCGGCAGCATAGGGATACTGGTGGATTTTCGGTGTGTTTTCTGTGGAAAACAGTTTTGTTTTTGGCGGGAACAGTCGAGGGGATACCTGAGAACCTAAGCTGTCCAGGCCTTTTTTTCATGGTTTGCCATGTCGAAAAATTTCCTGGTATTTCTTTGACCATTCGACAGAATCTTTCCCTGGGAAAATCTATAATGGACAGTGAGATTTTCCGGGGAGGGGTAGATATGGTACAGTTTATAGCAGCATCATTGATTGCCAGCGGTTTTTGGATGCTTTTGGAGCTGGGACGTTTTTTGCTGGGGGGGATTGGAAAGGAACAGGAACCGGCGGGAGTTTCCCTGGGGCCTGGAAGAGAATACGTGGAGCGGTATGCAGAAGCCTTTTACCGTCTGGCGGAGAGTTATCAGGGGATGCCCAAAAAGAGGGAGCGGCTTGGAGATGAGGAAATGGAACATATTTTCCAGCAGCTTCGGGATCGGCAGTGCACCCAGTGTTCCTGTCAGGAGGAGTGCTGGGGGGATAATTATTATGAAGTGTGCCGCCGCACCTACAGAGGCCTGAAGGCTATGGAAGAAGGAGAGGCTGCTGTTCCCGAGGAGCTGAAGGATTTTTCCAGGGTGTGCTGCAGGGGGAGTCAGTACCTGCAGGATCTTCAGGATGTATTTTTGAAAGAACGGGTAAACCTGATGTGGAACAACCGGATGCTGGAGCAGCGGGCGGCTGCGGGAGAACAGATCCAGGATACGGCGGAGCTGTTAAAGCAGATGGCAGAGCGAATCTATCAGATCCGGGGGCTGAAAGAAAAGGAGTTCCATCAGCTGGAGAAAGAACTGCGCTACGAAAAGATCCAGTGTCAGAATGCCTGGGTATTCTGCAGAGAGGAAGAGCGGCCGGAGCTGTATGTAACCATGCGTATCCGGGATGGAAATTGTATTCAGGCCAGAGATCTGGGTGAGATCATGACCCAGGTGATGGGACAGGCCATGATTCCCGCCAGAGACTGCCGCCTTACGGTGCGGGGAGAGTATGATACTTTTCATTATGTGACAGACACCTGTTTTCAGATGTTCTGCGGCATTGCCAGGATGACTAAGGAAGGGGAATTGGTATCCGGGGATAATTTTACCTTCTGGCAGGGGGACTGCGGACAGCTGATCATGAGCCTTGCGGACGGTATGGGAACGGGTGTGGAGGCCTGCAGGGAGAGCGAGAAGGTAATCGAGCTTCTGGAACAGTTTCTGGATGCAGGATTTTCCCGGGATACCGCCATGCGGATGATCAATTCCTCCATGGTGCTTCAGGATCATATGAGAATTTTTTCCACTATTGATTTGTGCATGGTAGATTTATATAGTGGAACCTGCAATATGGTAAAGGCCGGAGCCTGCGCCACATATGTGAAGAGGGGAGAGGAGCTGGAGGTGATTTCCTGCAGAGCTCTTCCCGCCGGGCTGATGCAGGGAGCAGACTATGAGTCGGCAGAGAGACAGCTGGAGTCCGGGGATACCATTATTATGATGACAGACGGAGTGGCGGATGCTTTGGAGGACGAGGTTCGGGAGGATGTGCTTCGGGAGCTGATCTTAAGGACAGGCACCAGCAATGCAAAAGAGTATGCCAGGAGGATTTTGGAGCAAGTGCTGATCCGCCAGAAATTTCATGTGAGGGATGATATGACCGTGTTGGTGGGACAGATCTGGAAAAAGTAACCGTATGAAAGAAAAAAGCAGAGGCGCCGAAGCGAGGCAGTTTTTGGAAGCATTTTAGGAGCATGAAGCGAATCGGCTTTGCGAACCGCTTCACAAACCATGGAGCGGACAGCCTCTGCGAAAAGTGCAGGAGATACAGAATGATGCAGGAGAAGAAGGATCCGTTTTTGGAGCAGATGATTGACAGAATGAGCGAACAGAAGATGATCGTCCCCGGGGATCTGGTGGTGGCTGGGATTTCCGGAGGAGCCGATTCGGTCTGCCTGCTGGCAATGCTGACAGAGAGTAGAGCCAGACTGGATTTTTCTCTGACGGCAGTCCATGTGGAACATGGAATCCGGGGCCAGGAGAGTCTGCGGGACGCTTCTTTTGTGGAAAATCTGTGTAGGGAATGGCAGGTCGACTGCAGAATCTGTTCTGTGGATGCAAAGGCCAGAGCCTGGGAGAAAAAAGAGAGTCTGGAAGAGGCGGCCAGGTATTTAAGATATGAAACGTTCCGACAGACAGGACGGGAGCTGGCTGCAAAGAGGGGGCTTAGCGCAGAACAGATCAAGATCGCAGTGGCTCACAACCAGAATGATCAGGCGGAGACGGTTTTGATGAATCTGGCCAGAGGCAGCGGCCTGCGCGGCCTGTGCGGTATGCGGCCTGTGCGGGGACAAATCATCCGCCCCCTGCTGGATACCTCGAGAGAAGAGATTGAGCAGTGGCTTATGGAACAGAAGATTAAATACTGCACAGACCAGACCAACCGGGAGCTGGAGTATACCAGAAACCGGCTTCGGCTGGTGGCCTTTCCGTGGCTGACCAGCCAGGTGAATAAAGAGGCTGTTTCCCATATGGCAGCCAGCGCCAAGTGCCTGCAAAGGACTGAGGAATATATTCAGAAACAGGCGGAAAATCTGTTTTTGCGCTGTATCCGGGGAACCGGAAAGAAGAAAGAAGCGTCTGGAGGGAGTCTTTGCAGAACGGAAGCAATGGGGGGGAGTGAGGGCCAGTTCCCGCAAAAGCCCGTGGGCCAGAGCCCAGATAGCCTGCAAACAAGGGAAGTGAGACTGTTTCTTCCGGAATTTTTGGCTGCAGAGGAGATCTTACAAGAGTATGTGCTGCAGATGGCCATTGAGAAGGCCCAGGGCTTAGGGGGGCTGAAGGATTTTGGAACGGTACATCTTGAGGCTCTGAAGGAGCTGGCAAGAAAGCCTGCGGGAAGAAGGCTGGATCTGCCGGGCGGCCTTTTGGCGCTCAGGCAGTATGAGGAGCTGGTGCTTGGGCGGAAAGAAAAGAAATGCAAAAGGGAAGCGCGGGAGGAGCAGGAGGCTTCTGAGAGGACGGTGGAATTGCCTGAGAGCGGCGTCTATCACTGGAAGAACTGGAAAATTTTCCTCTCCTACGAAGCGCATTTGGAAAATATCCAGGGATTTCCTGAAAAAAAGTATACGAAATGGCTGGCGTATGATACAATAAGCCATATTCTATGTGTAAGAACCAGAAGAACAGGGGACTATCTTATTATCAATGCCCAGGGAGGCAGAAAAAAGCTTAAGGACTATTTTATTGATGAGAAGATTCCCAGGGAGCAGCGGGATCAGATTCTGCTGGTGGCTTCCGGTTCCCATATTTTGTGGGTGGTGGGATACCGCCTAAGCTGGGATGCCAGGGTTACAGAGGACACAGAGAAAATAGTAAAAATACAGATAGTGGAGGAAGAGCCATGAAAGAGAATATCCGGGTAATGATTTCAGAACAGGAAGTGGAGACGAGGATCGCAGCTTTGGGAAAGCAGATCAGTGAAGATTATAAGGGGCGTTCCGTTCATTTGGTGTGCATCTTAAAGGGCAGTGTGTTTTTCACCTGTGAATTGGCAAAGAGAATCACAGTTCCAGTGACCATGGATTTTATGTCTGTGAGCAGTTATGGGGACGATACCAAATCCAGCGGAGTGGTGCGTCTGGTGAAGGATCTGGATGAGCCGCTGGAGGGAAAAGATGTGCTGGTGATCGAAGATATCATTGATTCCGGCCGCACTTTAAGCTATCTTTTGGAAAATCTGGGAAGCAGAAAGCCTGCCAGCCTGCGGCTGTGTACCCTGTTGGATAAGCCGGATCGAAGAGTGAAAGATGTGAAGGTGGATTATACCGGATTTGAGATCCCGGATGAATTTGTAGTGGGTTATGGACTGGACTATGCTCAGAAGTATCGGAACCTGCCCTATATCGGCGTGGTGTCTTTTGAGGAATAATGACGAGACGGAAGGAGTTAACAGAAAATTGAACAAAAATACAAGAGGCTTTGGTTTTTATCTTTTGGCGGGTCTGATGTTTGTAATGCTGGTGTTCAGCCTGAAAAACAGCTTTATGAACCGATCGGACATTACCTACAAAGAATTTCAGAAGATGCTGGAAGAAAACCAGGTGGCCAGCGTAGAGGTGATTCAGAACCAGGAGGCTCCTACGGGCTCTTTGCAGGTTTTGGAAACGGACGGCTCTATGAGCATGGTGATTGTTTCCGATGTGATTGCAGCGCAGGAGATGCTGGAGAACTATGAGGTTCCTGTGATGGTGCGGGATGTGGAGAAAGACAGTATTTTTCTTACCACGATCCTTCCGATCCTTCTGATGGGAGCGCTGCTGATGTTTTTCTTTGCCATGATGAATCGGCAGGGGGGCGGAAACAGCCGGATGATGAATTTCGGAAAGAGCCGGGCGCGGATGATTACACCGGATTCCAAGCGGGTACTGTTTAAAGATGTGGCAGGACTCCAGGAGGAGAAAGAAGATCTTCAGGAGCTGGTAGAATTTTTGAAGGAGCCGGATAAGTTTTTGAAGGTGGGAGCCAGGATCCCGAAAGGTGTGATTTTGGTAGGCCCTCCCGGAACCGGTAAAACTTTGCTGGCAAAGGCTGTGGCAGGGGAGGCGGGCGTTCCGTTTTTCAGCATTTCCGGTTCGGACTTTGTGGAAATGTTTGTGGGCGTGGGGGCGTCCCGGGTTCGGGATCTTTTTGAAGATGCCAAACGGCATCAGCCCTGCATTATTTTTATTGATGAGATTGATGCGGTAGCCAGACGGAGAGGCACCGGCATGGGCGGAGGCCATGATGAGCGGGAGCAGACGCTGAATCAGCTTCTGGTGGAAATGGATGGATTTGGAGTAAACCAGGGAATTATCGTTATGGCGGCCACCAACCGGGTGGATATTCTGGATCCTGCTATTTTACGTCCCGGCCGTTTTGACCGCCAGGTGGCAGTGGGGCGCCCGGACATCAAGGGACGGGAAGAGATTCTGAAGGTTCATGCCAATGGGAAGCCGCTGGGAGATGATGTGAATTTAAGCGAGACGGCCAGAACCACGGCAGGGTTTACCGGGGCAGATCTGGAGAATTTGATGAACGAAGCGGCCATTATGGCAGCCAAACAGCAGAGGGGTTACATTACCCAGGCGGATATTGAGAAAGCCTTTGTGAAAGTAGGCATTGGTGCAGAGAAGCACAGCAGAGTGATCTCTGAGAAGGAGAAGCGTATCACTGCTTACCATGAGGCGGGCCACGCCATTTTGTTCCACTTGCTGCCCAGCGTTGGACCGGTACACACCATTTCCATCATTCCCACAGGCCGGGGAGCAGCAGGCTACACCATGCCTCTGCCGGAGCGGGATGAGATGTTCAACACCAAAAACCAGATGTTTGAAAATATTGTGGTGAGCCTTGGAGGCCGGGTGGCAGAGGAACTGGAGATCGGTGATGTGACCACAGGTGCTTCCCAGGATATTAAGCAGGCCACAGGTTTGGCAAGAGCTATGGTGACTAAATTCGGTATGTCTAAGAAACTGGGCCTGATCAATTACGAGCAGGATGGAGACGAGGTCTTTATCGGCAGGGATCTGGCTCATACAAGGGCCTACGGAGAGCAGGTGGCAGGTATGATTGATGAGGAGGTAAAACGAATCATCGATGAAGCCTATCAGAAAGCCACAGAGCTGATCCAGGCCAATGAGACGGTACTCCACAGATGTGCAGAATTGCTGATCCAAAAGGAGAAGATCAGCAGAGAGGAATTTGAAGCATTATTTACAGCGGTTTAGTAAAAACCACCAAAAGACTATTGGTAGTAATATACAAAAACAAACATGAAATTTTGTGAGGTTTGTGCAGACTTATTTGAGAACTTATGCTATTATAATACCTGTAAAACCCCCCAATACATTATATAGTTTTTGCTACACCCCATAAGAGAAATACCTTCTCCAAAAAAAGACAGCGTTCGTGGCTGTCTTTTTTTAGTTGTGCAACATCCCCCGCAGGATCGCATTGCGGCCAAGGGATGACCTGTCAGAGATTTCGATATCATCCTTGTGGAAAGACTCTGCATAGTATAAAATAGAGATAGACATCAGGAGCCAGCCGCCGGTATGCAGCGGCTTTGTTTTGAGGGGACGGTCCGGCGTGGAGGGACTGCGGACAGAAAAAGGATCCAGGCTCAAGGTTAGAAACAGAATCAAAGATCACGCGGCAATAAAAGTGTCCAGAGAAGGAGAGTTTGAATGAATTTTAATAAGAGCTATGAGCATTCTCTGAAAGCAGCAAAATATATTCTGCAGATGCGCCCGATTTTTAATGCGGACGCTCTGTTTTGTGATGAAACGGAAAATTATGTAAGCCCCATGGAGCCAAAACCGGAAGATCTGGTGACCATCCGTTTTCGGACAGCCAAGGATAATGTGGATGAGGTATACTTGATCAGCGGCCCCATTAAGGAGCATCTGAAGCTGGAGCGCTCTACAGAAGAATTTGATTATTATTCCATTAAGATTAAGGTGAACGAGGCGCCGTTTCAGTACTTTTTTGAGATCAAAAGCGGAAAGGCCCATTGTTTCTATAATAAGCTGGGTATGACCAAGGATCTGAGCAACAGCCATTCTTTCTGTATCCAGCCGGGTTTTTCAACTCCGGCCTGGGCCAAGGGCGCTGTGATGTACCAGATTTATGTGGATCGTTTCTGCAATGGAGATCCGGACAATGACGTTCTGGAGAATGAGTATGTTTATATTGGAACCGGCACCCACCGGGTGACAGACTGGGGACAGCGGCCGGCGCCTATGGATGTGCGGCAGTTTTACGGAGGGGATCTGGAGGGCGTGAGAAAAAAACTGGACTACCTTCAGGAGCTAGGCGTGGAGGTGATCTATTTCAATCCTCTGTTTGTATCCCCCTCCAATCATAAATACGATATTCAGGATTACGATTATATTGATCCCCATATCGGAAAAATCGTGATGGATGAGGGAGAGACCCTTCCTCACTGGGTGAAAGAAAATGTACAGGCCAGCCGCTATATCAACCGGGTTACCAGAAAGGAAAACTTAAATGCCAGCAATCAGCTTTTTATTACTCTGGTGGAGGAGATTCACAGCCGGGGAATGAAGGTGATTCTGGACGGTGTTTTTAACCACTGCGGTTCTTTTAACAAGTGGATGGACCGGGAACGGATCTATGAGCATCAGCCTGGCTATGAGAAGGGAGCGTATGTGTCAGGGGACAGCCCCTATCGCACCTTTTTTCATTTTAACAATGAGCATGAATGGCCCTACAATCCTTTTTATGTGGGCTGGTGGGGACACGACACACTGCCGAAATTAAATTATGAAAATTCTCCCAAACTGGTAGAATATATCATGGAGATCGCCAGGAAATGGGTTTCTCCGCCCTACAACGCAGACGGCTGGAGATTAGATGTGGCGGCGGATCTGGGACTGAGCCAGGAGTACAACCACAAATTCTGGAAAGAATTTAGAAAGACAGTGAAAGAAGCCAATCCGGAGGCTCTGATTCTGGCAGAGCATTACGGGGATCCTGCCTCCTGGCTAAGAGGTGATGAGTGGGATACCGTAATGAACTATGATGCGTTCATGGAGCCTCTCACTTGGTTTTTTACCGGCATGGAGAAACACAGCGACAGCTATCAGGAGCATCTTCTGGGAAATGCAGACTGTTTCCGGGACGCTATGCGCTACCATATGGCCAGTTTTATGGCGCCCTCTTTGCAGGTGGCCATGAATGAATTGTCCAACCATGATCACTCCAGATTTTTGACCAGAACGAATCATAAGGTGGGGAGGATGCAGAACTTTGATTACGATGCAGCCAGCGACGGGGTAGATCCGGCGGTGATGCGGGAGGCAGTGGTGATGCAGATGACCTGGCCGGGAGCCCCCACCATCTATTATGGGGATGAGGCGGGCGTCTGCGGTTTTACAGATCCGGATAACCGGAGAACTTATCCCTGGGGAGGAGAAAATCAGGAGCTTCTTGCATTTCACCGGGATGTGATCCGGCTTCATAAGGAGCATCCGGTGTTTGCATTTGGTTCCCTGAAATTTCTGGCCTGCGATTACAACTGTCTGGCCTATGGCAGGTTTGACCGCAGAGAGCAGATTGTGGTGGTGTTTAATAATAACCGGGAGGAACGGAAACTGACGGTGGCAGTATGGCCTGCGGAGGTGCCTATGGAGGCGGCTATGACCAGGATTTTCTTAAGCGATGCCTCCGGCTTTACCAGAGACCAGGAGATTTATCCGGTGATCCGGGGAGAAGTATATTTGAATATGCCCCCCACCTCTGCGGTGGTGCTGCGGGCAGAGAAGGCTGGGCTGGAGCCGGCCAGGGAAAGTTAGAACGAACTTTTTGGTTTTCCAGACTCAAAGACCTCAGTTATACAGATTTGCCGGACTTTCAAGGCGGACGATAGAAGCGCATTGGATATACGTCGATGGAGTTCAACACAGAAAACCTAGCAAATCTCATGGCTTGAGGCGTGTTGCCCTATGTATATGGATGCCAGGATGTCTGCAGATTTTTTCAGGAAAACTTAAGAATTAAATAAGTAAGAACAGGAGGACTTTGGCTTCATTTCTGTGCTATGCTAAAAGACAGAAAATGAAAAAAGTTCTCCTGTTTTTTATGGATCAAATATGGAAAAAGGAGGAGAAACTTCTATAATTAGGGCAGGCTCTGTGTTTCCGTTTTGGAAGTAAAGCGGGAAACGGTATCTGGCTGCAGAGGAAAATAAAGGAGACCGGGGGGACGGGTATGAAAAAACGGATGATTATTTTAGCAGCTGCGCTGGCAGCAGTTTTTGTTATTTTGGGCGGTACTTATGTGGGGATCGGTATGCATTACACCACCCATTTTTTTGAGAATACCTCCATCAATGGGATCTATGTGGGGGATATGACGGCGGCTCAGGCGGAGAAGGCCATCGCAGAGGAGGTGGAGGATTATCAGATCACCCTGCTTCAAAAAAATGGAGGGAAGGAGACCATCACAGGAAAACAGATGGGGTATCATTACGTGTCTGGGGGAGAGGTGGAATCCTTTTTAAAGGAGCAGAATATTCTCCAGTGGCTGTTTCGGTATTTTGGAGAGCCGAAAAACTATACGATTTCCGCAGTGACGGATTATGATGAAGCCATGCTGCAGCAGTCTATGGAAAATCTGGGCTGTTTTGCAAAGGAGAAGGTGACAGCTCCCAAGGATGCTGCTCTTGCTAAGATGGATGATGGCACCTATCAGGTGACTCCTGAGACAGAAGGAAATCTTCTGAAAAAGGATTCGGTCTTTGAACTGTTGAAACAGGCGGCGGATACCGGGGAAAAAGAGATCGACCTGGTCGCATCGGACTGTTACGAAAAACCGAAAGTATATTCCAATGACCAGGCGTTAAATGCCAAGGCAGCTGCCTTGAACAAGTATGCTTCCATGAAGGTGACCTACTATATGGGAGGGGATGTGGTTGTGGTTCTGGATCCGGCAACCATCAATAGCTGGATGACTCTGGATGAGAACCAGCAGCCGGTGTTTGATAGGGGAGCTGTACAAAATTATGTGGCGCAGCTGGCGGCGGATTACGATACCATCGGAACCTGGCCTCCTTTTACCACCTCCCTGGGAGAGACCGTGTATGTAGAAGCCAGAACCTATGGATGGCAGATCAACCAGGAGCAGGAGACAGAGGAATTGTATCAGATTCTTCTGGCAGGAGAGTCCGTGGAGCGTTCTCCGGTGTATTATGAGTCCGCTGTCACCAGAGGGACCAATGATATTGGAAATACTTATGTAGAGATTGATTATACTAATCAGAGAATGTGGTTTTATAAGGATGGAGTTTTGCTGGTGGACACTCCGGTGGTTACCGGATGCGTGGCCAATGGAACTGCCTCCCCGGAAGGGATTTTCTGTCTGGTAGGAAAATCAGAGGATGAGGTGCTGCGCGGGGAAGGATATGCTACCCCGGTGGAATATTGGATGCCCTTCTATGGAGGAGTGGGAATCCATGATGCAGATTCCTGGAGAAGTTCCTATGGAGGAGACATCTACCAGTACAGCGGTTCCCATGGCTGTATCAATACGCCTACTGCCAATGCGGCGATCATTTACCAGAATATTGAGCCGGGAACTCCCATTATCTGTTACAGCGCTTCCATTTATCTGGGACAGGGCAGCACGGGCAGCCAGGGCGACTTAGGCGCGCAGGATGGGGACGATCAGACCGGTGAGAACGGAAACGAAGACTGGGACGATCAGACTGGCCAGACTGGAAACGGCGATTGGGATGATACGACCGGGGGAATCGTGGAGATCACGGATCCTATGGGGGACGGCGCATGGCCTTCGGGAGAAGTCAGCCAGGAGGATCCTTCCGGCAGCATGGGAGGAGAGACTCCATCGGATGGGGAGATCATTGTGATTGGATAGCAGCTGCATACAGGAGATCATAGGTGCGCTGTGTCGCTTTTATCCTCAATTTTTTCATGAAAACAGTATACTTTCCATTTTTATTTGTGTATAATAAAAAAAGACTGTCGCAGAATATGAGTCGGGGAACTGGAATATCCCTGTTCCTCTGTTTTGCGACAGTCCTATGCTGCAGTAAAATAGAAGAAGGCCTGTGACAGCATACCTCCGGCAGTGTCCCTTTGGGTGATTTTGTTGGAAAACGAGAGGGGTTTTCGGCGGAAAATATGCGGAAAGTTTGCCGGAAGCTCTAGCGGTCACAGCCTGAGATATAGATTGAGGAGGAAGAAAGTATGAAGATCGTAGTTTTGGCAGGAGGAATTAGTACGGAACGGGAAGTATCCATCTCCTCCGGAACGGGTGTGTGCAGCGCCCTGAGGCAGCGGGGGCATCAGGCCATTCTGGTGGATGTATTCTGCGGAGATGAACGGCTCAGCCCGGAGAATGCCTTTGACGGAGCGTATGAGGTACAGGACAGTGTGGACTACATAAATTCTTTTCACGATAAACTGGATGAGATGAAAGGGCGCCGCGAGTTTTTCGGCCCTGGAGTGCTGGAGCTTTGCAGGGCAGCAGATACGGTCTTTCTGGCTCTTCATGGAGAGAACGGAGAGAACGGAAAGATACAGGCTGCCTTTGATCTTCTGGGAATCTGCTATACCGGGAGCGGATATCTTGGAAGCGCCCTGGCTATGGATAAGGAACTGTCTAAGGAGATGTTCCGGGAGTTGGGTGTACCAACCCCCAGAGGAATCGTGCTCAGAAAGGGACAGGAGACAAAGCCGGCTGCCGATAACGGGGTAGGGCTCCCCTGCGTGGTAAAGCCCAGCTGCGGCGGTTCCAGCGTGGGTGTTTCTATTGCCCATACGGAGGAAGAATATCAGGGAGCTCTGAAAGAGGGCTTTCGATATGAGGATGTACTGATCGTAGAGCAGTATATCAAAGGCCGGGAGTTTTCTGTGGGAGTGGTAGACGGAGAGGTGTATCCGGTGATTGAGATCGCACCTATTCAGGGATTTTATGATTACAAAAACAAATATCAGGCAGGAAGCACGGTTGAGACTTGTCCGGCAGATCTTTCGCCGGAACTTACCCGGAAGATGCAGCAGTATGCTCTGGCAGCCTACCATGCCCTCCGTTTAGAGAGCTATGGCAGGATTGATGTGATGATGGATGAAGAACACAATATGTACTGCCTGGAGGCCAATACTCTGCCTGGTATGACTCCCACCAGCCTGCTTCCGCAGGAGGCGGCGGCGCTGGGGATGGATTATGGCCAGCTCTGCGAAAAACTGATACAGGTGTCTGTGAGAAAATAAGAAAAGGATAAGAACATGAAAAATATGACGTTGCGCCGAATCGCAGAGTGTTGCGGCGGCATTTTGCATGTAAAAGAAGGCAGGGAGCAGGCAGAGATACAGTCTGTGGTTACGGACAGCCGGAAAGCCGGTGAGGGCAGTCTGTTTGCTGCCATTAAGGGGGAGCGGGTGGATGGCCACAGGTTTATTCCCCAGGTGTTTTCCCAGGGAGCGCTGTGCGTACTCACGGAGCAGGAGCTGGGTCCGGAGACAGAGGGGGCCTGGATCAAGGTACTTTCCACGCTTCAGGCCTTAAAGGACATTGCGGAGTATTATTTAAGGCAGCTGGATATTCCTGTGGTGGGTATTACCGGAAGCGTAGGAAAGACCAGCACCAAGGAGATGATTGCGGCAGTCCTGTCCCAGAAGTATCGAACGCTGAAGACCCTGGGGAATTTTAATAATGAACTGGGCCTTCCTCTCACCGTATTCCGTCTTCGGGAGGAGGATGAGATAGCAGTCCTGGAGATGGGCATCAATCATTTTGGAGAGATGCATCGTCTGGCGAAGATCGCCAGACCGGATACCTGTGTAATCACCAACATCGGCCAGTGCCATCTGGAATTTTTGGGCGACCGGGACGGAGTTTTGCGGGCTAAGACAGAGATTTTTGATTTTTTAAAGCCTGAGGGGCATATTATATTAAATGGAAATGATGACAAGCTGATTCAGGTGCAGCAGGCCGCTGGCGTGGAGCCGGTATTTTTTGGTCTGCAGGAAGCGCCGGGTAGGAATGGCCAAGAAGAAGCTGCCGGGAGGGTTTCCAGCAGGGCACAGGCAGACCGGATCCTTCCGGCCGGGGGACTGGATATTTACGGGGATGAGATTGAGAGCCAGGGGCTTTTGGGAATTTCCAGCAGGATCCATACGCCCAGGGGTTCTTTTCAGGTTCTGATTCCTATTCCCGGTGAACATATGGTGTACAATGCTCTGGCAGGAACGGCAGTGGGGCTTACCTACGGGCTGACGCTGGAGGAGATCAAGGCCGGAATCGAGAGTCTTCAGCCTTTAAGCGGCAGATTTCATATCATTCACGGACAAAGATATACCATTATCGATGACTGTTACAATGCCAATCCAGCGTCCATGAAAGCTTCCCTGGAGGTGCTTCAGGACGGCGGGGGACGCAGAGTGGCTATCCTTGGGGATATGGGGGAGCTGGGAGAGACGGAAAAAGAGCTTCACCGCCAGGTAGGTGCTTTTGCCGGAAGCTGCCGAATAGAAAAGCTGATCACAGTGGGCAGCTTAAGCCGGGAGTTGGAGGAGGGAGCCAGAGGGGAAAACCCAGGGCTTCTTACCAGCCATTACGATACCCTGGAGGAGCTTTTGGAGCATCTGGATGCAGAGGTGGAGCAGGGGGATACGATTTTGGTAAAGGCCTCTCATTTTATGGAGTTTTCAAGGATCGTGGAAGCTCTGGAAAGGAATTGAAATGTATGTGATTGCAGGCCTGGGAAATCCAGGCAAAAAATACGCAAAAACCCGTCATAATGTGGGATTTGATACGTTGGATATAATCGCAGATCGGTACCGGATTGACGTAACCACAGAAAAGTTCAAAGCTCTGGTGGGAACGGGAGTGATTGATGGCCAGAAGGTGATTTTGGTGAAGCCCCAGACCTTTATGAATTTAAGCGGAGAGAGTTTGCGTCTGGTTTGTGATTTTTACAAGATCGATGTGGAGGAGGAGCTGATTGTCATTTATGATGACATCAGCCTGGAACCGGGACAGATCCGGATACGCAAAAAAGGAAGCGCCGGAGGCCACAATGGAATGAAGAGCATTATCACTCATCTGGGCACCCAGATCTTTAAACGGGTGAAGGTGGGGGTAGGAGCAAAGCCGGAAGGCTATGATCTGGCAGACTATGTGCTGGGCCGCTTTTCTTTCTCAGAAAGGCTGGAGATGGAGGAAGCCTTTGACCGGGCGGCCAGGGCTGCGGCAGCTCTGGTGACCCAGGATCCTCAGACGGTAATGAATGGTTACAACAAAAAGCTGGAGGAGCTATGAAAGCATTTCGCGCCCCCCTGCAGGAGCTGGGGGAATTTGAAGAGATCCGAAGCAGGATTCGGAACAATAAGGGGGTTTTGCAGGTAACAGGCTGCATTGACTCTCAGAAGGCCCATTTTATTGACTGCCTGGGCGAAGGCTGGGTCAACAAGGTGATCGTGGCCCCGGATGATCTGCGGGCTAAGGAAATTTATGAAAACTTTAAGCTCTTTGACCGGAACGCGCTGCTGTATCCGGCCAAAGATTTTATTTTCTTTCAGGCAGATATTCACAGTAATCTGCTGGAACAGCAGAGAATTGAGGTATGGAAAGCTTTGGCGGCGGGGACGCCAGTGACGGTGATCCTCACCATGACCGCTTTTTTGAATCACCTCATGCCCTTTTCCGTCTGGAAGGAACAGATTGTATCCCTGAGAAATGACGATACCCTGGATCTGGATTTGTGGAAGCGGAAACTGGTGGAGTTAGGCTATGAGCGGAATGCTCAGGTGGAAGGGCCGGGCCAGTTTGCCGTTCGGGGCGGTATTTTGGATGTGTTTCCTTTAACAGAGGAAAATCCGGTGCGGATCGAGCTGTGGGGGGATGAGATCGATTCTATCCGCAGCTTTGATTTAGAAAGTCAGCGCTCCATTGAGAATTTGGACGCCGTTACCATTTATCCTGCATCGGAACTGATACTGACGCCTGAAATTCTGGAAAAGGGACTGGAAAAAATTGAAAAAGAAGCGGGAAAAGCAGAGCAGGTATTCCGAAAGGCTATGAAAACCGAGGAGGCATACCGGGTCAAGACGCTGGCGGCAGACTGCAGAGACCGTTTGTTGGATTTTGAGGATGCCGGCGGGATGGACGGGTATCTGGATTATTTTTATCCAAAGGCAGAGTCTCTTCTGGATTGGTTTCCGGCCAACACCCTGATCTTTCTGGATGAACCGAACCGAATCGCAGAGAGTTCCCAGGCTTCGGAGCAGGAGTTTAGGGAGAGCATGCAGCATCGGCTGGAAAAGGGATACGTTTTGGCAGGGCAGACCAGCCTTCTGTTTTCCTGCCAGGAGATGATTGCCAGGATCAGCGGAAAAAATTGTGTTGGCCTCTGTACTCTGGAGAATGCCAGAGGGGGATGGAAAGTCAGCGGAAAGTTTGATATTACCGTCCGGGGCGTGAATCCCTACAACAACAGTTTTGAGCTGTTGGTAAAGGATCTGCAGCGGTGGAAAAAAGAGGGATGCCGGGTGATTTTACTTTCTGCATCCAGAACCAGGGGAAACCGTCTGGCAGAGGATCTGCGGGACAACGGCCTGAATGCCTTCTATACAGAGGAGGAAGATCGGCTGGTACAGCCGGGAGAGATTCTGGTAACCTACGGAAATGCTCATAAGGGATATGAGTATCCTCTGATCAAGTTTCTGGTGATCTCAGAGAGCGATATTTTCGGACGGGAACGGAAAAAGCGCAGGAAGCATAAAACATACGAAGGAAAGAAGATCAGCAGCTTTACAGAGCTTTCTCCTGGAGATTATGTGGTTCATGAAAGCCATGGCCTTGGAATTTACCGGGGCATTGAGAAGATGGATGTGGATCATGTAATGAAGGATTACATGAAGATTGAGTATGCGGACGGCAGCAATCTGTATGTGCTGGCTACCCAGATGGATGTGATCCAGAAATATGCGGATGCAGATGCCAAAAAGCCGAAGCTGAACAAGCTGGGGACCCAGGAGTGGAGTAAGACCAAGACCAGGGTCAAGGGGGCTGTGAAGATTATTGCCCAGGAGCTGGTGGATCTCTATGCAGTGCGCCAGCAGAAGGAAGGCTTTGTCTACGGGCCTGACACGGTGTGGCAGCGGGAATTTGAGGAGATGTTTCCCTTTGAGGAGACGGATGACCAGCTCCAGGCCATCGAAGCCACGAAAAAGGACATGGAGAGCACCAAGATCATGGACCGGCTGGTGTGCGGGGACGTGGGATACGGAAAGACGGAGATCGCCATCCGGGCAGCCTTCAAGGCAGTTCAGGAGGGGAAACAGGTGGTGTATCTGGTGCCTACCACCATTTTGGCTCAGCAGCATTATAATACTTTTGTCCAGCGGATGAAGGATTTTCCGGTTCGGGTGGATCTGATGTGCCGTTTCCGCTCTGCGGCAGAACAGAAAAAGACGGTGGCAGATTTAAAGCGGGGATTGGTGGATATTTTGATCGGCACTCATCGGGTGCTGTCCAAGGATGTGGAATTTAAAGATCTGGGACTGCTGGTGATTGATGAGGAACAGCGGTTTGGAGTTACCCATAAGGAAAAGATCAAGCAGATGAAAAAGGATATTGATGTGCTGACCCTCACTGCCACTCCCATTCCCCGGACTCTGCACATGAGCCTGATTGGGATCCGGGATATGAGCGTGCTGGAGGAAGCGCCTCAGGATCGGCTTCCCATTCAGACCTTTGTGATGGAATATAATGAGGAGATGGTTCGGGAGGCCATCAGCAGGGAGCTGGCCAGGGGAGGACAGGTGTATTATGTGTATAATCGGGTGAATACCATTGTGGAGATGACCAACACGGTCTCCAAGCTGGTGCCGGAGGCAAGAGTCTCCTTTGCTCACGGCCAGATGAAGGAGCGGGAGCTGGAAACCATCATGTACGATTTTATCAACGGGGAGATTGATGTGCTGGTGACTACCACCATCATTGAAACCGGGCTGGACATTTCCAATGCCAACACTATGATCATTCATGATGCGGACAATATGGGCTTATCTCAGCTTTACCAGCTGCGGGGCCGGGTGGGACGTTCCAACCGGACTGCCTATGCATTCTTAATGTATCGGAGAAATAAGATGCTGAAGGAAGTGGCGGAGAAGCGTCTCTCTGCTATTCGGGAGTTTACGGAGCTGGGCAGCGGATTTAAGATCGCTATGCGGGATCTGGAGATCCGGGGAGCCGGAAATCTCCTGGGAAGTGAGCAGCACGGCCATATGGAGGCAGTGGGATACGATTTGTACTGCAAGCTGTTAAACGAATCCGTCCGGGAGATCAAGGGGGAGGCCACGGACAAGGAGGGCTATGAGACAGCCATTGACCTGGATGTGGATGCCTTTATTCCTGAGCGGTATATCCGCAATGAAAATCAGAAACTGGATATTTATAAGCGCATTGCCCTGATCTCCAACGAGGAAGAATACGATGATATGCTGGAGGAACTGATGGATCGCTTTGGGGAGCCGCCCAAATCTGTGCAGAATCTGTTGGCTATCGCCTGGCTAAAGGCAATGGCTCATCAGATCTATCTCACAGATGTAGTACAAAAAGGGGACGAGATCCGTTTTGTGCTGTATGAGAAAGCGATGATTGATGTGGCAAAGATTGATAGTTTTCTTCAGGAATATAAGGGGAGAATGAAATTCACCGTAGATTCCAGACCTTACTTTACCTATGCAAAACCCCGAAAGGGCGGTCGGGACAATGAGGATGTGCTGCTGTTAGTCCGGGGGATTCTGGAAAATATGAAGAAGCTGGAGCAGCTTCGTCCCCTAGGTGTGTAAAGTCTGTGAAATCCCAAGGAAAACAGAGAAAAAGATGGCGATTTAAAATCATATCGGTAAGTAAAAACGGGTCCTATCACCGGTGCTGGGAAGGGCTCGGCCTC
>CAJLNC010000050.1 GCA_905207905.1 uncultured Lachnospiraceae bacterium
TTTCATTTCATCACATTACAGTAATGCCTCGCGAAATTACTTTGTTGCATTATAACCATTTTGTCTTTCCGTGAAAAGTATTTTTTCAGGATTTCGTAATTATACAGCCTATTTGAATATTATGCAATACTTTTTATAAAAATTCAATTTATGCTTGCATTATTTAAAAAAGTGTTGTATATTTATGAGGTCATAACATTTGATTGCAAAGAAAATGGAACATATATGAGGAGGATTATAATTATGAAAGAGAAAGTTGTACTTGCTTATTCCGGTGGACTGGATACCACCGCTATTATTCCATGGCTGAAGGAAACCTTTGACTATGATGTAATCTGCTGCTGCATCGACTGCGGACAGGGCAATGAACTGGAAGGTCTGGATGAGAGAGCAAAATTGTCCGGAGCCTCCAAATTATATATCGAGGACATTGTAGACGAATTCTGCGATGATTTCATTATGCCCTGTGTAAAGGCAGGAGCTGTGTATGAACACAAATATCTGCTGGGCACTTCCATGGCCCGCCCAGTAATCGCCAAACGCCTGGTGGAGATCGCCAGAAAAGAAGGTGCCACCACCATCTGCCACGGCGCTACCGGAAAAGGAAACGACCAGATCCGCTTTGAACTGGCTATCCATGCTCTGGCTCCAGATTTGAAAATCATTGCCCCCTGGCGGATGACTGATGTGTGGACCATGCAGTCCCGTGACGACGAGATCGCTTTCTGTAAGGCTCACGGTATCGACCTTCCTTTTGACCATAGCCACAGCTACAGCCGGGATCGAAACTTATGGCACATCAGCCACGAGGGTCTTGAGCTGGAAAATCCAGCCAATGAGCCGGATTACAATCATATGCTGGTAATGGGTGTGACTCCGGAGCAGGCTCCTGAGGAGGGAGAATATGTGACCATGACTTTTGAATCCGGTATTCCCAAAACTCTGAACGGAAAGGCTATGAAGGTTTCTGAGATCATCACAGAGCTGAATGCCCTTGGAGGAAAACACGGCATCGGCATTGTAGATATCGTAGAAAACCGTGTGGTAGGCATGAAGAGCCGGGGCGTTTATGAGACACCCGGAGGAACCATCCTGATGGAAGCTCATGATCAGTTGGAAGAACTGATTCTGGATCGCGACACCATGGAGACAAAGAAAAAACTGGGCAGCCAGTTTGCCCAGATCGTATATGAAGGAAAATGGTTCACTCCCCTGCGGGAAGCTATCCAGGCTTTTGTGGAGGTAACTCAACAGTATGTTACCGGAGAGGTGAAATTCAAGCTGTACAAGGGCAACATCATCAAAGCCGGAACCACTTCCCCCTACTCCCTGTACAATGAGTCCCTGGCCTCCTTCACCACTGGCGATCTCTATGACCACCACGATGCCTCCGGATTCATCAATCTGTTCGGCCTTCCCTTGCGGGTTCGTGCCATGAAGATGATGGAAGTGGAGCAGAATAAAAAATAATACTATTTTTTAAATTTTTTGAAATCAACGGAGCTGTCACAGCAGATACGAACATGCTCCCTCCCAGGCAGACAGGTGAAATAAAAACTTGTCACTTAGGCGGGAACATCTTAATCCATCTGTTGCGGCAGCCCCGAAATTTGAATCTTCTCTATTCCGTTCAAACGTCTATTCCTGAATTTTATAAAGCGCCCTATTCCGACAACTCCTGCCCCAGTCTCTCCTCTTTCAACCCTTCCGTACCTTTTTTAAAAGCTCCTTCACCTGCTCTGGCCGGACACTGGAATAAAGGACACCATCCATCATAAAATTGGGAGAAGTCCGGCACTGTTTCAAACAATTTTGTGTTTTCACCAGGCAGCTTCCATCTTTGGATATTCCATCCTTTCCCACCTGCAGCTCCTTTCGTACCAGAGCTGCAATCTCTCCTCCGCACTTTTTGCCACACCGTTCTCCGGAACACACCGTGATCACATGATGATACGCTGCCGCCTTCAAGCTTGGATAGGTTTTGATCAGCAGGTTAATAAACGACAGGGAAACGCCGGCTGTCTTAGCAGCCCGCTCCTTCAGCTCATCCGTAAGAAAGCCGTTGGCCTCCTGGAGTTCTTTAAGCATCTCCACAATCACCGACTGATCCTTTTTATCCCTCTGAACGTCGTAATACGCCAAAATTGAATCTATCTCCATATCATACCCCTTCTATCTGTCTATTCTGATTGATTTCTTTTTGCTATAGGTTGCCTGCTTCCCTCTATTGTGCTTCCAGCATTGAAAGGAACTCTGCTTCCGTGATAATGGGAATTCCCAGTTCTTTTGCCTTTTTATTCTTTGAAGAAGCGGAGGCTGCGTCATTGTTGATCAGATAATCTGTCTTAGCTGAGACAGAGCCTGTAACTTTTCCTCCCATCTCCTCGATCACTGTTTTCACCTCATTTCGATTAGCAAAATGCTCCACGCTCCCAGTGATCACAAACACTTTTCCTGCAAATTTCTGATCCTTTTCCTGCATCTGCGGAATCTCAATCTCCAATTCTGAAAGCAAAAGCTCCAGCGCCTTCTGATTTTTTTCTTCCTGAAAATACTCCGCAATGGTTCCTGCAATCACTGGGCCAATGCCATCAATCAGAGCCATCTCCTCCGCCGAAGCACTGCGGATCTTCTTCAGATCATACCCGAACGCTTTACAAATCACCTTTGCATTGGCGCTTCCAATATTGGAAATCCCCAAGCTGTAAATTAGTCTTGGCAGGGTGGTTTTTCTCGCTGCCGCGATGCTGTCCATAAGATTTTGGAAAGATTTCTCACCAAAGCCCTCCATGGACACGATCTCCTCCCGATGGCTGTCCAGATGGAAGATATCCGCAAACGTATGGATAAAGCCTTTTGCAATGAACTTCTCCAACGTTGCCTCTGAAAGTCCCTCTATATTCATAGCATCCCGACTCACAAAAAGAGTAAAGGCTTTGATTTTCTTTGCCTGGCAGTCCGGGTTGGTACAGTACAATGTCTCCACTCCGTTGGTATTCTTCACCATGGTTTCTCCTGCACACACCGGACAGTGGGCAGGGATCTCCACGGTGCCGCTGCAGGTAAGATTCTCTTCGATCTGGGGAATGATCATATTGGCCTTGTATACCGTAATTTTATCTCCGATACCCAGCTTGAGATTTTTCATAATACTTAAATTGTGAACGCTGGCCCTGCTCACTGTGGTTCCCTCCAGCTCCACCGGCTCAAAGATAGCCACCGGATTGATCAGTCCGGTTCTGGAGGCGCTCCACTCAATCTCCAAAAGCCGGGTCTCCCGAAGCTCATCCTCCCACTTAAAAGCAAAGGCATCTCTTGGAAATTTAGCCGTCCGCCCCAGAGACTGCCCGTATGCAATGTCATCATAAAGCGCCACCAGCCCGTCAGAGGGAATCTCAAAATGCTGAATCTTTTCCGAAAAATACCGGATCGTCTCATCTAGTTCTCCCGCTGTGGTCATCCGATGCTCCACCACGTCAAACCCCTGGTGTTCCAGCCATGCAAACTGCTCTTTTCTGGAATTATGAAAATCCACGCCCTCTGCCCGCACCAGAGCAAAGGCAAAGAAACGCACATTCCGCTTGGCCGTAATCTCATTATTCAGCTGGCGCACAGAACCGCTGCACAGGTTTCTGGGGTTCTTGTACCTGGCATCCGCATCTGCAATCTCCTCGTTGATCTTCTCAAAATCCCGGTATGAGATTACCGCCTCCCCCCGAAGAATCAATTCCCCCTGGTAGGGAATAGTCAGAGGAACATTTTGAAATACCCTGGCATTGTTGGTGATCACCTCTCCGATCTCACCATTTCCTCTGGTAACTGCCTTTGCCAGACTGCCTCCCTGATACGTAAGTACCACCGTCAGCCCGTCCAGTTTCCAGGAAATCAGCGTAGGCTGGCTGCCTACAAAGGCCCGCAGGGTCTCCACCTCCTTTGTCTTATCCAAAGAAAGCATAGGACTTTCATGACGTTCTTTTGGAAGCTCATCCACAGCCTCATAACCCACCGTAACCGTAGGACTGCCTGCCAGCACCATACCTGTCTCTCTTTCCAGTTTTTCCAGTTCATCATAAAGCGCATCGTATTCCCGATTGCTCATGATCTCCCGATCTTCCTGATAGTAGGCTTTCCCGGCTTCCCGCAATCTCTGCGCCAACGCTTTCATCCGCTGAATTTTTTTCTTATCTGCTTCCATCATTCTCCTGCCTTCTCCTGTTTTACCTTTCCAGCTTTCTGCATCCTATTTTCTGTTATTTTGTCTTCTGGCATTCTGCTTTCTTTCACTCTGGCTTTTACCGCTCTGCTTTCTTCTATCCTCCAGGGTCTTCGCCTCTTCTTTTCGAAACTGCGCTTCTCTCCCCGATCGTTCTTTCTCCTGATAGCGGTGCTCTGTATTATTTTGGGATCTTTCCAGACTTTTCAGCAGCACCGCCAGCTCCTGCCTGCTCACATGGCGATATTGTCCCACCGGAAGTTTTTCCAGCTGGATATTCATAATTCTCACTCGAACCAGACGCACCACCCGATACCCAAAATGCTGGCACATCCGGCGGATCTGTCGGTTCAATCCCTGGGTCAGCACAATCCGGAAACGATTTTCTCCCGCCTTTTCCACTTTGCAGGGTCTGGTAACCGTGTTTAACTCCTTCAGCGGGACTCCTTTTGCCATTCCCTTTAAAAAAGCCGGAGTAATGGCCTTATCCACAGTGACTACATACTCCTTTTCATGATAGTTACCCGCCTTCATGATTTTATTCAAAAGATCTCCCTGATTAGTCATAAGAATCAATCCTTCGGAATCTTTGTCCAAACGGCCCACAGAAAATACCCTCTTGGGATAATTCACCAGCTCCTCCAAAGTAGAATCTCCCCATTTTTTTTCTGTGGTGCATACCACCCCTGCCGGTTTATTCACTGCCAGAAGGATCGTCTCTTTTTCCCTGCTGGCTGCCTTACCGTCCACCTGTACCCTCTGTCCTCGCTGCACCCGGGTTCCCATCTCCGCTCTCCGGCCGTCTACCGTAACCCGTCCTGCCTGAATCAGACGATCCGCCTCCCGCCTGGAGCAGATCCCCGCTTCACTGATCCACTTATTAAGCCGCACCCCTTCTTTTTCCTGTTCCATGGCTATTCCTCCTGTTCAATAAAAAGAGGATGCTGCAAAATACGAATTCCGATGAATTTTCGGTGTGTTTTTCCCGGAAAACATGTTCGTTTTCGGAGAAAAATCACCCGAAAGGGTACCACCGGAGGTATTTTGCAACATCCCCTTCTCCTGATTTTTTTGATTGATCCGCAGTTCTCTTAAATCTGCGTATTGTCTGATACCCCTGCATCTCCTCCGTCAGTTGTACCTGCAGCCCCGGTGTCTGCCGCTCCTGCATTCTCTCCTCCGGCTGATGTCTCCGCAGTATCAGTTCCTGCATCGCCGCTGCCGCTTGTTGCGCCTGCGGCAGTCAAATACTCTGATTTTACATATCCTTCAATATTATAAGAACCTGCATTGTAGCTGATCTGGCACCAGCCGTCCTCCACTTCCTGAAGCACTGTCACTGCTGCCCCTGTAGTCACCACTCCCATGATCGCAGAGCTGGTGTTGGGCTCCTGACGGATACGAAGCTCCGTGGTGGAAACCATTTCTCCTTCAACACTTCCGCTGTCTGCTACTCCCTCTCCGGTGCCATCGCTGCTTTCATTGTTGGCGTTCAAAAACTCTTTCAGTTTAGGATCGCTATCCACCGCTTCCTGAAGCTGACTGTTCACATCTGCCATCAGCGCCTGGACATCTGCGTCCGCTGTCACCGAATCAATATAGTCGGATACTTCCTGGGTGGCATCCTTTTTGGAAATTACCAGTTTGCCGGAAGCATCTGTAATCACATACATCCCTGTAAGGCTGGGTGCTAATGTATCAATATTGGCAACCTTTGCCTTATAATAATTGTACACCACATAGGAGCCTTCCACCGGTCCCTTTTTCGAATAGGTGGAAACATCCTGATAACTCTCAATCACATTGCTCTTGATGGCATTTTCCACAGCCTCATTCCAGGCTGCCGGATCATAAATATTTTTCAGAGCAGCAGTATCTTTGGCCGCTGCCGCCTCATAATAGCTCTTCATCAGTGTAAGAATCGCCGTATCATCTTTCACCAAATCGGCAGCCGCCGGCGCTGCTGTCTCATTCTGAAGGCTGCCCTCCGTAACTGCTTCCGTCACCTGCTCTGTGCCTGCCTGGTTGTCCTTTGGCTTTTTATCATCCGAAGAAGAGGTCACCAGCCGTACCACACAAAAACCGATCACTACGATCAGTACTACCGCCAGGCCTAACAGAATATATCTCAGATTATCTGACAGCCACTCCCTAAAATCGTCCAACATCAGCAGTTCCCCCCGTTTCTTTAAATTTTTGAATCATTGCCGCCCTTCCAAAACCAATCTGCAAAACCGTCTGCAATTGATTTATGATACAAAAAAACGCATCTGGAGGGATTCGAACCCCCGACACGCGGTACCGGAAACCGCTGCTCTATCCCCTGAGCTACAGATGCTTTCCGTTTCAAGAGCTGACGCCCTCAAAACTTTATTTATCATATCATAAATTGTGTATATTGTCAAATCTTTTCTGGCGATGGTTTTTATCCCGTTTTATGCCAGACTGTAGGCTACAATTCCCACAAACAGAAGAACGGTCACAAGGGTATGGACAGAAAGGGTAGTGGCCACATATTCTCCATCCTCTCCCACATTAGAAAAAATCGGGATGATAAAGGGTGCCGGAAGGGAATACAGTACCATCAGTGCAATTTCCAGTTCCTTATCAAATGCAAAAAGATTGAAAATGATCAGATTGCTAAATCCCAGCAGTATCCCCATGATCGCCAGACGGAAAAGTATGGTTTTTGCCACAGGGGCCAAAAGTTCCCTCTTTAAATTCAGTTCATAGCCCACCATCAGAAGCACAATCGCACTCACCGGAGCCGTGATCATCTGAATCACAGAACTGATAATTCCTCCGACCTGAGTTGTCAGAAGCAGCTTTCCTACGCCAGCCGCTCCCAAAAGAATGCCCAAGGCCATTCCCAGAAAGCATTTGTTGGAAAACATATTTTTTGCCAGCCCCTTCACGCTCACCTTTCCACCGTCCACTGAGGTGAGAAGCCCCAGCCACACCGTATAGGCAAAAACAGTCTGCCCCAGATCCACAGCCGCAAAACCGGATTGACTGCCAACGATCAGACCGTACAGGGCATATCCCAGCATCCCTCCCTCTGCACTTGCCAGAAGAAATGGAAGAAATTTTCCGTAGGGTTTCACAAAAGGCCGCAGCAGAAATCCTGCTGCTATGGCTGCTCCGAATCCGGCAAAAACCACCAGGAACACCACTACCACACGAAGATTATACTCTGCAGTCAAAAAAGCGTTAAACAGCGTTACCGGAAGCATCACGCTTCCGATTATGGATTTCAGCCCCTGAAGACCCTCCATATTAAAAATCTGTTTCTTATTACACAGCCAGCCGATACCGATCATCACCAGCACCGGAAGCACCATCTTTATTACCTCTGTATACATTTTTGTCTCCTTCCTGACGGGCCTTCCCTCCTACTACGACGAATCTCCCAAACTATTGCAAAAGGAAAGCCTTTTTCTCCTTTCCTCCCTCAGACCAGGCATTTTACAAAAAGCGAGTCCTTTTTGTGCTGGACAGGATTAAAAATCCCGCAGCAAGCCGGCGTAATATCAAACTTGCAGCGCAGAAAGCTGCCGGGTTTTTGACTCCTGCACGATAAAAACAAGGCTGCTGCAAAACGTCTCCGCCGGTACCTTTGGGCAGGATTTTCTCAGAAAACAAACCGCTTCCGGAAAAACCACACCAAAAATTCACCGGGATTCGTATTTTGCAGCAGCCCTATCTCCGCTTCTTATGAATGAATCAGATCCTGATAGAACTCATATGCTTCCTTGTCTGTGAAGCCTTCATGAACAATCTTGGCAATGGTCTGAGCCATCTCCACCGGATGCTCGCTCTGGAAAATATTACGTCCCATATCCACGCCTTTTGCACCCTTAGAAATAACGGTGTAAGCCAGTGTCATTGCCTCCTTCTCCGGAAGCTTCTTTCCACCTGCCACTACAATGGGTACCGGGCAGGCTGCCACTACTTCTTCGAAGTTGTCGCAGTTATAGGTCTTAACCAGCTGTACACCCATCTCTGCCACAATGCGGGTAGCCAGCTTAAAGAACCGGTCTGTGCGCTCCATATCCTTGCCTACAGCCACAACGCCCAGAGTGGGGATACTGTAACGCATACCTGCATTGATCGTTCTGGAAAGATTGTCAATGCTGGAAAGCTGCCCGTCTGCTCCGATAAAGGTCTGAACTGCCATACAGTCTGCATTCATGCGGATCGCATCTTCAATATCCACAGCCACCACCTCATGAGACAGATCATCGTTCAGCATAGAGGAACCAGAGCTTACCCGAAGAGCAATACCCTTGGTGATCTGAGGGGGAACGCAGGTACGAATCGCGCCTCTGGTACCCATAAACACATCCACGTAGGGAGCCAGCTTCGGAAGAAGCAGATCCAGTCTCTCCAGACCGGCGGTGGAACCCATGAAATAACCGTGGTCAAATGCAAACATTACAGAATTTCCGCTCTTGGGATTAAAGATATTGGAAAGGTGTTTCTGCATACCCCAATCCAGATTATTTGCTCCCTTCACATAAAATCCTTCTGTATTTCCAAAAGGAACGTTCACATGATAATCTTTTGCTACTTTCAGTCCATCTTTGTCTGCCATTTTATTACCTCTCTTCTCTCTATATATTATCTAAAAAGAAGTCTGTTCTCAGACTCCTCCGCCTGGGGCAGGTCACTTTGACGACAGCTTCCGCTTCGCCGCTGTGCGATCCCACAAAGCGTTATTTCTGCTATAGAAAAATGAGAACTCTCCTATAGCAGAAAAACTGCCGCAATAGCGCTCCAAAGATTCTATTACGGCAGCTTCATGCTTGGCAACACTTCCATTATATTCCATAAAATGGAATATAACAAGTTATTCCTTTAGAAGTTGTAGTCATCCATATTGGTCTCATCAAATACTGCACGCTCCGGAAGAAGAACAACGCCGTTGTTCACATCACCGGTAGTTGCGCCTTCAGAGATGCTGTCGTTTGGCTCAACAGTTACATCACCGATTTCAGGAATGGAGATGGTATCGCCAACTTTCACTTCGTTTCCAGCAGCCAGGTATGCAGCCACGTAGCAGCCCATTGCGCCCTGGATCTTGCAGTCCCAAAGACCCCACTCGTAAAGAACGCCTGCTTTACAGAATTCTTTGATGGAGTTGGGAGAAGCAAAACCTGTGATGGTAATGTCATCCTTGGTCAGTCCTGCATTCTGAGCAGCCTGAAGCTGTCCCGGAAGTGCAGTAGAATCATTACAGATGATCAGGTCAACGTCAGAATGGTCAGCCAGAACTGCTGCGCCTACGTTAACGGCCTTCTCAGAATCCTGCTCACTGTAGTAGTTGTCAGGAGCAACATTTTCCCAGTTGGGATAATTTTCTTTGATATAAGCTTCGCCAGCTACCTGCCAGGAGTTCTGGTCAGTAACAGTTGCCTGTGAATAATGCCAGCAGTATTTGATTGCATCTGTTGCAGGATCTTTGCCTCTCTTGGTTAGAGCGTCAACACCCATATCCACCAGCATCTTTCCAAGAACCTCAGGAGTTCCCTGAGATACCATCAATGCACGGTCTTCCACGTTAGCGTCAGAGTCCCAGGTACAAACAGTGATACCCATATCTGCTGCTTCTTTCAAAGCGTCTGATACGCCTGCTGCGTCTACTGTGGAGATGCAGATTGCGTCTACGCCGCTGTTGATTGCCTGATGGATCACTTCCACCTGCTCTGCTGCGCCTGCCACGGAGTTACCCATGTACTCAACATTGATGCCCCATTTTTCAGCAAATTCCTGAGCTCCGTCATTTGCAGACTCAAAGAATGCGTTTCCTGTCACCTTGGGGATGAAGGCAACGGTCATGCCTTCCACGCTCTCTGCCATTGCAGAAATGCCTGTTGCTCCCAGCACCATAGATGCCACCAGAGATGCAGCTAACACTTTTTTCATCATAGTTTCTTTTCCTCCTTTAAATTATATAGTTTCTATTATGTCAGAGGTCATCCTCCAAACATCAATTTTATGCAGCCTTTGATTTTTTGAATTTCATCATCAGCTTCTGAGTCACGGAATGTCCTGCCATAGAACGTCCTACTACTACCACCAGCAGTAAGATGCCCACCGGAATATCCAGATATTGGGTGCCGACCTTAAAGCACAGCGGCAATCCGAAACGGAGTATGCCGATAATCATAGATGCCAGAGCCGTCCCGATCACACTTCCCTTGCCTCCGGTACTCAGGGTACCGCCCAAAACGACTGCTGTAATAATATTCAGCGTAAAGTTGGCTCCCAGGTCACTCTTGGCAGTTCCCAGATAAGAGGTAAGCACAATTCCCGCAATCGCTGCACTGACAGCGGAGAGAATATAGGTACTCATAATCACCAGCCGGGTGTTGATGCCAGAATAAGAAGCTGCCTGAGGATTTACTCCTACCAGGAAGATCCGTCTTCCGTATTTGGTGCGATGAAGCAGAATATAGGCAATCACTACCAGAATCAAGAAAATAATCAGCTGGCTGGGCACAATGCCGAAGAATTTGTGTTTCGCCAGTACCCGGAAGGAATCCGGAAAACCACTGATCCCCTGGTAGCTGGCAGTAGAAGCCAGATTGGAAACTAACAGGGCAATGCCAGCATACAGGAAACTTCCTCCCAGTGTCACCACCATAGCCTGCACTCCGCAGTAGGCAATAAAGAATCCGGAGAGAGCGCCGCAGATAGCAGCCACTACTGCAGCGATCAAAACAGATACCCAGATATTGCATCCGAAATCCTGCCATGACACGCCGATAATAATGGAAGTGAGACCCACAATGGCGCCTGCCTGGATATCAATGCCTCCAGTAATCATAACAAAGGTTACAAACAGGGAAATAATACAAATGGACATAAAGTCATTCATACTGTTTAACAGCAGCGCCGGTCTTAAGAATTTCGGATTGGCAATTCCAAAAATCACAAACTCTGCCACCATGATACAGATCAGCACCATTTCCCAACTTTTCAGAAAATGTTTCAGCTTATCGGAAAAGGATTTATTCATATTAATTATTTCCTCCTTCCCCTGCCTCGGCAGTTCTCGCCGCCAATCTCTGTCTGCGGTTCTTCTCCGCATTTCTCCTCTGCATCAGAGAATCTACTACAACAATGGTAATCAGCATCACACCGGTAATTGTATTATCATAGGTAGAACCCAGCTCCATAAACACCAGAAGCCGGCTGATACTTGCCATAATCACCGCGCCAATGGAAGCTCCGATCACGCTGCCCACACCACCGGACAAGCTGATGCCCCCCAGCACACAGGCTGCCACAGCCTTCATCTCATATCCGTTTCCGGATGTCGCTGTCACAAAACCAATTCTGGAAGAAAAAACAATACCGGAGATCGCTGCAAACACTCCGCAGATCACATAGGCAACCACCTTGGTCTGGGTGGCCGGAATACCTACCAGCGCAGCGCCTGCCGGGTTATCTCCCACTGCAATAAAGTAACGTCCCCGCTTTGTATGTTTCAAAAGCATATGTACTACAATTACCATCACAGCTGTCACAGCAAAAATCACACTGATATTTCCAAACAGATTTACTGTATAAAGCTGCTTAAACTCCGCCGGAAGGTTCTCCACCCAGGCTCCGCCGGTATACACATACATCATCCCCCGCATCACTCCATTGGTGCCCAAAGTAAAGATCAGGGAGGGAACTCCCATAACAGAAACGCCCCAACCGTTGAACAGGCCGATCAGTGCCCCGATGAGAATGCCAACTGCAAAAGCAAATGCCCAATTCTCACCGTCCCGGAGCATACTGGATACTACTGTGGCCGTAAAGCCCAGATTGGCACCCACAGAAACATCAATCTCTCCGATAAAAATGGCAAATGCCATTCCCACAGAAATAATGATATACACTACACTGTCATTAAAACAGGAAATAATGTTCTCTGAACTTAGAAAGCTGGGATTGATCAGTCCCACCACTAAAAACAGAGCAATCAGGAACAGAAAACTGCTGAGTTCCCTGGCCTTTAATAGTTTTTTCATGCTCCCACCTCCGTATTTTTCGTGATACCAAAGGAAGCAGCCATTAAAGCATCCTGGTTGATCTCATCACCTGTAAATTCTCCGTTGATTCGTCCTCTGCACACTGTCATAACCCGGTCAGACAGCTCCACAATCTCCTCCATATCAGAAGAAATCAGAAGCACTGCCACGCCCTGTTCCCGAAGCTCATGGATAATGGAATACACATCGCCTCTGGCCGCAGCATCAATACCACGGGTAGGCTCATCCAGAATTACCAGTTTGGGAGAAGTGGAAAGACATCTTCCAATCACTACCTTCTGCTGGTTTCCTCCTGACAGGCTTCCCACCAGCTGTTCCTGCCCGGTTACCTTGGTACGGAAATCATCGATATACTTCTGCGTCATGCGGTATTCTTCTTTTCGGTTTAAAAAGAATTTTCCCATGGCCGATTCTGCCAGCATGGCGCTGGAGGTATTTGCCGCAATATCACTGATTTTAAACAGCCCATGGTAATGGCGATCCTCCGGAACGTAATTCAGCCCAGCCTCGATTACCTTTTTCGTAGACAGGCCCGTAATATCTTTTCCATCCAAAACCACTTTTCCAGAAAGCACCTTGTCCTTTCCAAATACAGTGGTAGCCAGCTCGGTTCTTCCGGCACCTACCACACCGGCCAGGCCCAGGATCTCTCCCGGATAAACTTTCAGTGAAATATCCGTAAATCCGTAGCCGCTTAAATTTTGTATCTCAAATACCGGATTCAAGTGCGTATAATCCACCTTTTTCAAATGGGCCTTCATACTGTTTTCTTTTTCCTGGGCATCCGGAGGAAGCAGACCCTTCACCAGCATTTCTCTGGTAAATTCGCTCACCTTGCCTCTCACCGGCACCTTACCGTCACGCATGATTGCCACATCTGTGGCGATCTCAAACACTTCTGCCAGACGGTGTGTAATATAAATAATACCAATTCCTTTGGCTTTCAGCTCTTCCACACTCTTGAAAAGGCTCTCAACCTCATCGAAAGTAAGGGCGCTGGTCGGTTCATCCAGAATCAATATCTGTGCCCGACGCAAAAGTCCTCTTAGAATCTCTACCATCTGCTGCTCTGCAATCGATAAGCTGCTGGCTTTTCTGTTTAGATCCAGTTTCCAGCCGATTCCTTGTATCAGCTCCACCAGTTCCTTGTGCAGATCGGCTTTCTTCTTATCAAAACCGATCTCAATATTCTCTTCTACACTCATATTTGGAAACAGCAAAGGTTCCTGGGGTACCATGTAAATACCGCTGGCAAGCGCTGCACTGGTCTTGTTCGAGGTGACTTTCTCACCCTTTACATAGATCTCGCCGCTGTCATGCTGATAGATCCCCATGATAATCTTCATCAGTGTACTCTTTCCCGCACCGTTTCCGCCAATCAGCGCCAGAACCTCACCCTCATTTAAATCAAGGCTGATGCCCTTAAGAACTTCGTTCATGCCGAAAGACTTATAAATGTTCTTAATGTTTAAAAGCGCATTCGCTGGCAAATTCATCCCTCCTCCAACAAATGTTACAACTCAAAAATAATGTTAAGACTACTATACGATAGTTTGAAGCATTTGTCAACCACCTTTCTTGTCGCATTTTTCCAAGAAAAAGTAGTTTTAATATTTGTTTTTGTATAAATTACTGCTGTTTTTTCTCTATTATTAGTTTTCTCCCATTGACATTCTCTTTTTTTCATGATAAACTTTTTTCATGAAATGAACTTCTGATTAATTTCAAAACTTTTGTTTTGTCAAGGAGTGTCAAAATGGCCAACGATTATGATTACGAAGAGATTCTTCTGGTAAAGGCTGCCTGGTACTACTACATCGGCGGTTTTACCCAACAGGAGATCGGCGAACACCTTGGTATTCCAAGACTTCGGGTAAACCGTCTGCTGGACAAAGCCAGAAAAAACGGAATTATCCGCTTTTCCATCCGGGAGAATGACAGCAACCGGATGAAGATCGAGCAGAATCTGATCCAGCGCTTTCATTTAAAGGATGCCTTCGTTGTCCCCTCTCCCATTGACGGACGGGATGTGAATGAAGGTGTAGCGCAGGCTGCTGCCATGTACCTGTGTGAACGCATTGACCAGAACAGCTATATTAATATCGGTTACGGAGATACGACCAGCCGGATTCTAAATCATCTGTCCAACTCCTCCGAATATCCGGTTAATCTGGTATCACTCACCGGAGGCGTCAACTATTATCTGCCTAACATACGTTCCAGCATTTTTAATGCAAAGCTGTATCTCACCCCTGCTCCTCTTCTTATGAAAAGTGCAGAGATGGTACAGGCTATTGAACGGGAGCCCAGCGTAAAGCAGATCCTAAATATGACCACCCTGGCTCAGCTTTCTGTCGTGGGTATTGGCGGAATGGATGAAAATGCTACAATTGTAAACAACGGTATGCTTTCCAGCAATGATTTTCTTCTTCTGTCCATGAAAGGGGCTGTGGGAGATATCCTCTGCCACTTTATTGATAAAGACGGAAATCTGGTTCCCTCGGACATTGAAGGCCGGCTGATCAGCACGCCTTTGGAAAAACTGAAAGCCCTGGGAAATACCATTGGAGTGGCTGCCGGCGAGACGAAGGTAACCGCCATTCTAGCCGCCTTAAAGGGAGGTTACTTAAACACCCTGATCACAGACGAAGACACTGCCTCTCAGGTGCTTGCCCTGGAGTAAACCAGAAAATACATTTGGAAACACATTGTTATCATAAAGATTTTTAATAGAACAGGAGGATATTATGGCTGAACAATTTTTATTGGCAATTGATGCCGGTACCGGAAGCGTAAGAGCCGTTCTCTTTGATCCGGAAGGGAATCAGGTTGGCTGCGTACAGCGGGAATGGGAACATAAAGAGGATCCCAGATATCCCGGAAGTATGGATTTTGACTGGGTTCACAACTGGAAACTAGCCAGCGAATGCGTGCGGGGCGTGATCGCAGAAACAAAAATCAAACCGGAACAGATCCTGGCAGTCTCCACCACCTGCATGCGGGAAGGCATTGTGCTCTACGATAAAGATGGAAATGAGATCTGGGCCTGCGCCAATGTCGATGCCCGCAGCGATGATGAAGTAGGCAAGCTGATTCAGATGGACCCCCAGATGGAGAAGGAGATTTATTTAAAGAGCGGTCAGACCTAC
Organism: uncultured Lachnospiraceae bacterium; assembly: GCA_905207905.1. The sequence continues at coordinate 15,408 of CAJLNC010000050.1, forward strand.
GCGCTGGGCGCACTGCCCAGACTTTTGTGGGTAAAAGAAAAAATGCCTGAGGTGTATGAAAAAACTGCCACAATTGGTATGTTTAATGACTGGCTCATCAAAAAACTTACGGGAGTTGAAGCCATTGAACCCAGCAACGGTTCCACCACCGGTATCTTTGATTTAAAGAGCCGATCCTGGGATGGTTCCATCACCCGGAAATGCGGTTTGAAAGATGACATTTTCCCGCCGGTAATGGAGTGCGGCAGCGTCATTGCAACGGTAAATGAACAGGGCGCTTCTGACACCGGTCTTGCTGTGGGAACTGTATGCGGTGCCATTAACGGACTGATCCTTACAAAATTTACAGAGCTGCCTCCGATGATCGTCACTCTGGCAACTCAGATTATTTTCCGCGGTATTGCGGAGATCATTCTGGGAAGCGGCGGAAGTATTACCATGTCAAATCTGGACGGCTTCACTGCCATTGCAGGAAAGGTGGGACAGGTTCCCTATATTCTGTTTCTGGTTGTGATCCTTGCAGTGGTCTTTGCCATTATCCTTGGCAAGAGTACTTTTGGACGAAGAGTTTACGCCATTGGAACCAATCGTCTTACTGCATATTATTCCGGCATTCATGTGCAGAAGATCCGCATGATCATTTATACAGTGATGGGAACGGTTTCCGGCCTTTGCGCTATTTTTCTTCTGTCCTCATCCTTCGGAGCCAATACCACAACAGGAAACGGTTTTGAGATGGACGCCATCGCCATGGCAGTGTTTGGAGGAATCTCTTCCACAGGCGGCAAAGGAAATATTGCAGGAGGCGTGATTGCGGCATTTATTATCGTATGTCTCCGCGTAGGACTGGGACAGCAGAACGTCCATGCGCAGGTGATCCTTCTTATTATCGGAGCGCTTCTGATCGCGGCAGTTGCTCTTCCGAATATTATCGGACAGGTAAGAAGAACTGTAAAAAGTAAATAAATAATTGTAAAATCATGTGATATTTTTTAAAATGAAAGGTGCTGCTTTTTCTGAGAGGAGAGCAGTTCCAGATAAAAATGCTGCAGCTTATGCAGCAGAAAAGTTACTGATCTCAGTAACTAAAAACTATATTATTCCAAGGGAGGAAAACAAAATGAACAAAAAAGTTATCAGCGCACTTCTTTGTGGAGCAATGGTTCTTGGTACAGTTTGCCCGGTTCTTGCAGCAGATGACAAAAAAGATGATACTAAGACAGAAGCAGCAGCTGGCGATTCCGCAAAAGACAAAAAGATCGCTCTGGTTGGTAAAGCAGCCGGTAACGCATTCTTCGAGATCGCAGCGAAATCTTTCCAGGAGACAGTAGAGGCTGAAGGCGGCGAGGTTCAGGTCGTTTATCCTGAGACAGCTACAGCTGATGCACAGATCAAGGTTCTTGACAACCTGATTTCCCAGGACTTCGATGCAATCTGTATTTCCGCTAACGATGTTAACGCTCTTCAGGCTAAGCTTGAGGAAGCTATGGATGAGGGAATCAAAGTATCTTCCTTCGACTCCGCACCGAACAAAGACAGCCGTGAGATTTTCGTAAACCAGGCTGGTACGAAAGAAGTTGCTCAGGCACTTATGGATGCAGTTCTTGATATTTCCGGTGGTGAAGGACAGTTCGCTATCCTTTCCGCTACATCTCAGTCCGCTAACCAGAATGCATGGATCGACGCAATGAAGACCATCATGGAAGGCGATGACAAATACAGCAAGCTTGAGCTTGTAGACGTTGTATACGGTGATGATGAGCCGCAGAAATCCACAGACCAGACAGCAGCTCTTCTTCAGAACTACAAGGATCTGAAGGTTATCTGCGCACCTACAACAGTTGGTATCGCAGCAGCAGCTAAATATCTTCAGGATAACGGATCTTCCTGCAAGCTGACCGGACTTGGACTTCCATCTGAGATGCAGGAGTACACAGGTGATGATGATTCTCATTCCTGCCCATACTTCTATCTGTGGGATATGCAGGGCCTTGGAAAACTCAGCGCTTACACAACAATCGCTCTGATCAACGGCGACATCACAGGTGCTAAAGATGACAAGTTCACAGCTGGTGACCTTGGCGACTACACAGTAACAGATGCTGATGACGGTGGTACAGAAGTTGTTCTTGGCGCACCTCTGAAATTCGATACAAGCAACATCGAGGAGATGGCTAAACTGTACTAATCAATCCTCATATTGACTGTAATATTCATATGATAAATCCTTTCAGAGCAGGCGGGGTCTTTGGACTCCGCCTGTTTCTGTGTGCAGAGACGTTGGAGGTTCTTTTGTGCAGATTTTTTATATGAGGATTTTAGTTGTGTGGATGTGACAGCAGTGCTAAAATGAGGATAAAGAGGAACAAAGAAAGAAGAAACGGATAAAGGAGAGGAAGGCATGCAGCAGGCGCTACTGGATCAGCTGAGAAAGATCACAGAAGAAGAACGAAAGATCCTGGATGGAGAGGCAGAGGTGGACAGAGACCTTTATACCTCCGGCAGGGACTTTACCGTGGACAGCGGAAAAATGCTGGAGGAAGGCCGGCTGATCGCGGTCCGTACCCATACCCGTTTTGTGCATTTTCCGGCACACCGGCATAATTTCGTGGAAGTGCTCTATGTCTGCGAAGGCTCTCTGACTAACATCATTGATGGCAAAAAAGTCATCGTTAATAAGGGTGAGCTGCTTTTTCTCAACCAGTTTACGAAACATGAGATCCTGAAGGCTGGACAGAACGATATTGCCATTAACTTTATGGTGCTGCCGGAGTTTTTTGATGTGGCTTATTCCATGACCGGCAATGATAATATGCTGGCAGATTTTCTTGTGAATGTGCTCAGACAGGATGAGGAACGGGGAGAATATCTGCATTTTAAGGTGGCAGAGGTGCTACAGATCCAGAATCTTCTGGAAAACATCATCTATTCCCTGGTAAATGGAGCAGAGAACCGGGAACGGATT
>CAJLNC010000051.1 GCA_905207905.1 uncultured Lachnospiraceae bacterium
GGTACCCTTTCGGGTGATTTTTCTCCGAAAAATACGGAGAAAAACACACCGAAAATCCACCGGAATCAGTATTTTGCAACATCCCCTGTTTTTATATCTGATTTTGCTGGCATCCGTGTACCTAGGGCAGCACGCCTCAAGCCATGAGATTTGCCGGTTTTTCTAAGGCTGAGGTCTGAAAGTCCGAAAAGGCTGAATTTCACTTCCTGCAAGGCGCTTTCGCTCTGCGTACTGAACGTACACAGAGCGAAAGCAGAGGCACTATCGTTTTCCCCCATTCTCCAGCCTTTTCCGCTCCAATTCTTCCTGCTCTAACTGGGCTTTTCGCTTCTCAATCTCCTGTTCCAGCTGTTTTAAATCTTCCTTCGTCAGACGATCCGGATTCAATTTATCATCCATAAATCCTGAATTCTGCAGCAAAGCCAGAAACGCTCCCAGTAAAATCAAAATGAAGCCTACCCAGGTTGCAGCCTGCTCATACGGCGTCCCTATCGCTTTATTGTACACTGTCACAATAAAAACAAACGCAAGAAAATAAGACAGCAAAGACAGCTTCCCCAAAATCGTCATATTTTCCCCTCCTTTAAAATGTAGTCCATTAGCTCATATTATATAGTCTTTTAGGCGCTATTGCAATCCTTCTCAATCATGTAAGCTAAAAGTGAATAAAAATCAGCTGAAAGCTTATACTATGGTGATGAGATGGAAAGAAAAAATTTAGGAAAACGGATCAATTCTGTGCGAAAAGATCAGCACATCACAGCGGAACAGCTGTCTGACCGCTGTAATATTAACGCCACTTATCTTCGGCAGATCGAAGGCGGTTCCAAACTGCCAAGCCTGCCTGTATTCATTGACATCTGCAATGCCCTGAAGATCTCTCCTGACTATCTGCTTCAGGATGAATTAGAACCAAATGAGCTCTGTCAGCTCCGGGAACTGGACTGTCTGTGGAAACAGGCTTCTCCCAGCAAACAAGCCCTTGTCATCGCCCTCCTCAAAACCGCCCTGGCTCAGGATTTTCCATCCTGATTTCCCCTCTCGCAAAGAGACCGCGTCCCTGTCCTTCTAGGACTCTGCTCTGTCATTGACATATCTGGCCTTATATTTTGAATACACGATTCTCTGTTCCCTGTAAAGACTGTAATTTCCGGAAGCTGCATAGCTGATAGCCACTGCAATAAGATAAAAAGGTTCCCCGCTAAATCCAAACAGTTCAAACGCGATCAGTATGGAGGAAATGGGACAGTTTGTCACACCGCAGAACACGGCTGTCATCCCCGCTGCAGCGCACAGCGAAGGGGACAGACCGATCAGCTGTCCTGCCACACAGCCAAAAGTAGCTCCCACACAGAAAGCCGGAACAATTTCGCCTCCCCGGAAACCTGCCCGCATAGTGAGTGCTGTAAGAAGCAGTTTCCAGAAAAAAGCAAAGGGGTTCGCCTTTCCCTGCTCCACAGCCTGGATGATCAGATTGGTGCCCGCTCCCATATAGTCATCCGTCTGAAGAAGGATCGTAAGCAGGATAATAATCCCGCCTGCCACAGCCACCCGCACATAAGGATTTTTAAGAAGTCGGCCATAGATTCGGCCCACCCATTTTAAAGTACTGCAAAAAAGAATGCTCACCAGAGCACACCCCAGGGCCACCAGTATCAGCTTTCCTCCCGTCTCCAAAGTCAGTTCCGGAATCTCCGTCACATGAAAGACTTCCGGACGAATTCCCCAGCCCATGGCCAGCTCTGAGGCAATCAAGGCTGCGATCACACAGGGAAGCAGCGCCGTATAATACATAATGCCCACGCTCACCACCTCCATTGGGAAAAAAGCGGCTGCCATGGGAGTCCCGAACAAAGCGGCAAAGGCGGCACTCATGCCGATCATCACCATCATATGGCGATCCGCCTCATCCATGCGGAGCAGTTTTCCTATCTTATTGCTGATACTTCCCCCCAGCTGGAGCGCTGCTCCCTCTCTCCCGGCAGATCCCCCTCCCAGGTGGGTCAGGGCCGTTGCCACAAAGATCAGAGGGGCAGACCGGAAGGACACATCACCCGCAGACCGGATGGTGGATAATATCTGATTCGTTCCCCCATCCTGTCTGCCAAATCTCTGGTACAGCCCTACAATGCAAAGTCCCAGAAACGGCAGCAGCAAAAAAAGCCACCGTTCCTTTTCCCGCAGCCAGGTTACGGTAGAGAGCGCATATGAAAAGAGGCTGCCTGCAACGCCTACCACACAGCCCACCAGCACTGCCAGAGCCAACCATTTTACCAAAGACAGAATTTCCTTTTTCCTGCGCTGAAAATTCTTCTCATATTCCAGAAATTTCTTTCTGTTTTCCTCAGTTCCTCTCATTTCCCACACCATAACCTCTTTCTTCATTTCTGTATTTTACTTTCTTCATCCCCTGGTCTCTTCCCTCATCCCTGGGTTTGCTTTCTTCATCCCCTGGTCTCTTTCCTCATTCCTGGGTTTGCTTTCTTCATCCCCTGGTCTCTTTCCTCATCCCTGGGTTTGCTTTCTGCAATGCTCTGTCTCTTTCACTTAATCATTCCTGGAACACTTCTCCGCATCAATAGCAAGTACCAGCATCAGAGCACAGAGAGCGTCCTGTGGATGAACCACATCAATCACATAGGTATCTGTCAGATTAAATAACTGCTTGGATACGGCTGCCGCAACCTCTCCTGCCGCATTTACAATCTCATAATCCCACTCCCAAAAATCCCCTTCCACCTGCCAGCCATTACAGTCAATCTGATATCTGGGCCTGAAAATCGTAAACTCTTTGCTGATAGAGCCCACGTACCGGTCCCCCAGATACAGTTCGAACTTTGGAAGAAAGGTAAGGACACGCTCCTTCACTGTCCCGATTTCATTTCCCCACTGGTCAAATATCTTCAGGCAATGTCCCCAGGAAAGCTGTCCCTTAACCGTGTATACCGGATTGCCTGCTTCATCGTAAATATCATAGCTGTCGAACCAGGAAAACAACCGCTGTTTAAATAATAGTCTCATCCTTTTCCCCCTTATCTTCCTCTCTTTCGTGTACATACAGAGGACATCCCTCTGCCTCTATGTAAATACTGCATTTTGGAATTCTAAGCTTCGTATTCTTATACTCAAACCTCATCTTCTGTTTCATCTTATATCTCTTTTCCTCTTTCGTCAAGATGCAGCGGTTTTCTTAAAAAATAATATTTTCTATTTACACAGTTAAATTAATATAGTAATATGTCATTATATAATTAATTTATCATTTGTGTATGAGGACATGACATCAGAGCGCTTTTCGTTTTTTCTGCGTTACGGCGTTACGCCTCATGCATGGATGCTACTATTCGATACTATTAAAATGCGAAGGAAACTGATATGAACGCCAAGTATGAGAAAAAATCGTACGCCAACTATTGTGAACGATGCGGTGACCTTGTCTTTCAAAAAGATGCCAGCATCTGCCGTATCTGCGGCGGCCCCCTGAAAGAATGCAGCAGCGACTATGACCTGAGTTTTGAAAGCTATATTCATCGCACCAAAACTTTTCGCAGCAACGAACAACGTTTTTTAGAAGAAGTGGTGAAAACAAATCCGAATTTCGATTCCAGTCTCTTTGCCAAAAGAGAAGCACTTCTCCATTCCTGTACCGGGACTTCCTCTGAGCTCCCGGCGCAGCTCCCATAAATCGAAACCGCCGGGCTGCTCTCTGGAGAAGCATACCCTTTTCCAGGCTCCCTATCGTAAAGCAGCTTGTACCTTTTTAGATCCCACGAATCATAAAAAGCTGCCGCATCACAAGACTAAAATTCACCTGGTCGAATCATCCGTCTTGCTTACGACAGCCTTTCTCTGAAAAGCTTTTATTTTCCAATGATCAGATAAATGATGGTTCCCACGATTCCTGAACCAAAGATAATAGGAATGGGGCCTACTTTAGTTTTCCTCAGAAGCAGCAGGCAAACTGCAAAGATCACAGCCTCCACAACCCGAAAATCTGTCAGCTGTACCGTAAATAAAGAGGCATCAAAAAGCGCCAGCAAAAACAGCGACAGAGCTGCAGAGGCAATCATTGCCACTACCGCCGGGCGAAGTCCTGTAAGCACCCCCTGGATCGTCTTTAAACTCCGGTATTTCATATACAGCCAGGACAGAAACAGCACGATCACAAAGGATGGAAAAATGCAGCCAAGCGTACAGATAATAGCCCCCGGAAGTCCTGCGATCTGCTGTCCCACAAAGGTTGCGCTGTTTACGGCAATGGGACCCGGGGTCATCTCCGCAATGGTAATCAGATCTGCAAACTGGCTCATTTCCAGCCACTGCTTTGTTTCAACAATCTGATGCTGAATCAAAGGCACTGCCGCATAGCCGCCTCCGAAACTGAAAAGACCAATCTGAAAAAAGGCCCAGAACAATTCCAGATAAATCATCTTGAAGCCCCCTTTCGCTCATCCATCAGTACTTTCACAAGTCCTACCAAACCACACGTCAGAATGATCACAATGGCGCTGACATCAAAGAAGCAGGTAGCTGCAAAAGCCGCACACATCATGATAATCCAGAGAAAACTTCTGGTCTTGATCACATTTCCTGCCAAGTCGATGACTACGCTGCAGATCACCGCGGCCACGCCCGCCCGCATCACCTGAAGGGCAATGGCAATAATTTCATTGTCCTTAAACTGGTTATAAAACACAGAGATAATGGAAATAATCACCAGAGGCGGTATCACTGCTCCCAGCGTGCAGACAACTGCTCCCAAAAATTTCTTTATCCGATATCCTACCACAATGGCAATGTTCACACCAAGGGCTCCTGGTGAGGATTGGGCGATAGCTGTCATATCCAGCATCTCTTCATCCTGAAGCCATCCCATCTGCTCCACAAACTTTTTCTTCATCATACCGATGATCACGAAGCCGCCCCCAAAGGTGCTGGCGCTTAAGACCAGTGTTGTCACAAACAATTTCCAGTAAATCTGAAAATTTGAAAGTTTCGCCACGCTTCCATCCCTGTCCTCTTTTTCCATCTGTCTTATCTCCCTTGTCTAAAAAATAAATTTCCCCGCAGAAAGACCCGCTCAATCTGCAGCTGCTCGTCCATAATCAAAAGGTCTCCGTCTTTGCCCTCTGCAATGGATCCTTTCCGGTCAAATACCCCCAGCAGCTTCGCCGGATTCTCCGTGAACACCGGAAGGATCTGCTCCAGCGGAAGCCCTGTAAAAGAACAGACATTTCTAAGAGCCTGTATCTGTGTCAGCGTACTGCCCGCCCGGGTACCATCTGCGGCGAGCGTGGCATCTCCATCTTTTACCACCACCTCATTCACTCCCAGATGATACGTTCCATCCGGAAGCCCAGCTGCCATAATCGAATCTGTGACAGCAATCATCCTGCGGTTTCCTTTCACTTTCATCAGCAGCCGAACAATTCCCGGGTGAAGATGACGGCCGTCGCAGATCATTTCACAGTAAATATCTGTTTCAAGAGCCGCTCCCAGAATCGCAGGCTCATGCTGGTGCAGAAGCCGCATGGCATTGCAGGTATGGGTGGAACAGTCCGCTCCGGCCTCAATGGCCTCCATCGCCTGGTCATAGGTGGCCCCGGAATGACCGACAGCAGCAACAATCCCCATTTTTTTCAGCTCCGGAATCAGCTCTGCCGTCCCGGGAAGCTCCGGTGAAAGAGTGAGATAACGAATTCCTCCCTCTGCTCTCTCCTGATATTCCCGCACCAGTTTAGAATCCGGCAGCCGAAGAAGCTGCTTAGGCATAGCTCCCTTATATTCCTCTGACAGAAACGGGCCTTCCAGATGGATGCCTAAAAGCTCCGCCTCATTTCCTTCTCTCTGATCCAAGTTCCGGTACTGATCAATGCACCATTCTGTCTGCTCTTTTGTATCTGTAAGCACAGAAGCCAGCCAGCTGGTAGTTCCATTTTCTGCAAAAAACCGGCCGATCTTTTTTAATCCTTCCGGATCCGCACCATTTACATCCACCCCCACTGCTCCGTGGGTATGAATATCCAGAAAGCCCGGCACAATCCGTTTTCCAGCTGCATCAATCACCTGAGTATCCCCATACTTCTCCAGTTTTTCACCTGGTTTATGCAGTCTGATTTTTCCATGGGTAAGCTCCAGATCCAGATGTTTAAAGCCGCCTTCCTGGTATACAAGCCCGTTTATAATATAGTAGTTTTTCATTTTTTTGCTCCTTTTCGGGTTACCATCCCCTCTGTCCGCTTGGAACCTCCTATCTTGGAAGTTCTGCCACAAATTCTGTGATGCGAATCAGGGTATCCGGATGATTCTGAAGAAGCGTTACCGGAAAGTGAGCAGATACCTCTCCATAGGCTCCATGGCGCACTACGCTGCGGTGCCAGTCTCTGAAACACCCCAATCGGATCTTTCTGGCCCCATAGATCTCGTTCATGCCAATGGTCACACAATAAAGCGGCATATCATCCACAGCGCCGTTTAAATCTCCAATGGCATTCGCTGTCCTAGTCTCCCGGCTGATGGCCAACGTTCTGGTATGAAGCTGCCGAAACTCCTCCGGTGTCAGCTCGTCCTGCGCCTCATTGAAAGCCACATGGCCATTGATTCCGATACCGCCGAAGCAGATATCCACACCTCCCAATTTCTGGATGGTTTCCTGAATATGGGTGAGATCCTTGGGATCCGGGAAAATTCTCTGCTCTTCCGGCATCACAAGCTCCGGTTTGATTTTGCTGTACACTTCCCGGTTCATAAAGCCCCGGAAACTTAACTTATCAGAAGAATCGATCCACTCCTTTTCATCGGTAAGATATTCATCCATATTGATAAACCATACATTTTTCAGGCTAATATTCTCCCGGTTTACCTGCTCTACAAAGTAGGGATACTGGCCCACCGGACCTACCGGACAGATAAATACCGTGCGTTCTCCCAGACTGTTTTTCCGCTTGATCTCCTCTGCCATCTCCTCTGCCATTGCCTGGAACACAGCAGCATTATCCGCCATCACTTCCACCGGAATTTTGGGTTCTGCCAACAATTCCTGTTTTGTATAATAATAATATTCATGTTTCATCTCATTTTCCTCCTGTTCCTATCCCTTCGCTCTGTATGACGCCTTCAGCACCCTTCTCTGCCAGACAGCTGACTTAGTATTGATCAGCGGCAATCCTCAGCCATTCTAGGCAAATCTGCACTCATTCTCCAACTGCTTCCGAAAGCCTGTATATTTCTGTGTCACTTCCAAAATGCGATATACATCCACATACGGCTGGAACTTTGCTTCTCCCTGACACAGATATCTTCGCAGGTCTTCCCAGGCCTCAAAAGCCCGCTCCCTCTCATTCTTTGCAAGATAAAATACTGACTGGGCAAGGCGAAGGGCTGCGCCCTGATGATAGATCAGCAGTTCCCAGAAAAGATCCTCCGGATGCTGCCTCCATTCCTGATCCTGGGATCTGTGCCTTCCCCTGTTTGCTGTTTCTGCCTGGCATGCATCTGAAAATAACCGGCAGGTCTTCACCAGCTCTTCCATCCTGCCTGCCACAGCTTCATTTTCCCTGCTGCCCTTGCCATTCATATAATCGCAGCAGCTGAGCGCAGACAGCTGCTCCAGATACCTGAATATTTTCTCCCAACACGCTCCATAAGCTGCCTGAAAATACTCCCGGATCACATCCTCCGGATCTGTCTCTTGCTGAAACAGCGTATAGCCCATCATATAATTAGGCAGAGCATTGGGCAGAGCGGCTCGCAGCTCCTGACAGCTGATATAACCGTCAAGCCCCATATCATTCAGTTTTTTAATATCTCCGCTGATCAGCCGTGCGATATGCACATAGCCAAAATCTCCATAGTGGGCTCTTCCTAAGGGATAGTCATACACAAAGCTGTCCCCAGAGAAAATCTTCTGCCAGCCTCTTAAATATGCGAGATTCTCACCAAGGCTGGTGGGAAGCACCACCTGATTGCGCACGTATTCCGGAAGCTCCTCCGGTATCTCCTTCAGAGAATAAGAAGCTTCAAAAGTACGGCTGATTGGCGCGAACATCAGAACAAACCGTTCCGGATTCCGAAGGCGTTCTTTTTCCGGCGGCCATAACAGCTCCTGATAAAGCAAAAATACCAGCTTAGTCTTTAAATGCTCTGCTGTCAGTCTCCGATCAATCTCATTTAAAAGACGGACATACTGATCCGACAGCGTTGTAGCCTGACAGTCCGGACATTCGCACACATTGTTGTACTCATCTGCCAGCCAAATATGCAGATAATCCACCTTAGGATTCTTTCTTGCATAATCCGTCACCAGAGAGGCAAAGGTTTCAATCGCTTCCCCGGAATGGTAGCAGAGATTAGTATCTGCTGGAATCCCCTTAAACAATTTCCGCTCTCCTGCTGTCACAGCAGCAAAACGCCTGGTCTGAGGGGTGACCTCCGCTTTTGCAAAATCCCAGGAGGCGGTTTGGTATCCCAGGGCTTCCCCGGTCCATCCATGTCCTACCTTGTGCAGAAGCAATCCCCGGCGCTTGATCTCCTGCTCCAGCTTTTGCATACAATCCTTGGCGTCCTCACGAGTAAATGGCTCCGGTTCTCGGTAAGGATTTTCCTCATGATGATACCAGCGGGCCAAAAAGGCGTAAGGCACCTGGAACTGAAGAAAAAAGCTATTATATCCCACCTTAGGAAGCCAGTCAATAAAATCCAAGATATTTTCCAGCGAATCCGCTCCTTCAATACAAACGCCCCGATGCCGGAAAGATGCTCTTTTGGTGTAGGATGCTTTCAGATCGCCTGGGGAAATTTTAGGAATCCTCTCCCCAGACTTCCCAGGCAGAAGAAACCGGCATCCAAGTGTATGAAGATAATCGTACACCCCAATCAGCACACTTCTGTCATGATTCCCGGTAATTCTTCCTCCATTTTCTTCCATCTGAATCTGAAATTCATCCAGGTCCTTCTCACTTCCGTTCTCTGTCTCAATACAGATTTCCAGCTGTTTTGGGAAACCGTCCAACATCTGTTCCAGATAGCGCTCCAGTTCCTCTGCCGCAAAGACAATTGTCTCCGATGCCCGCTCATCATAAACTATTCCCATGCCTTTCTCCTTCTGTCTCTGTTTTCTCTGATCCGCTGCTGTGCAATTTTGCAAAGCATTGTTCTCTGATAAGAAAGCATTCCCTATAAAAGAACAAAACCGCCCCCAAATTCATCCGCGGATCAATTTGGGGGCAGCCCATTTACTGAAACTATTCGGCCAACGCTTCCTTCATAAGGTCAAACATTACATAATCCTCAAGAGGTACCTCCCCCTCTACGTCTCCGCTCTCGATGAACATCTCCTGCTGTCTCTGATAATAATTCTGCATGGTATCATCTTCAATTCCAGTTCTCACTGCGTCAGCGCTGAACCAGGTAGCGTCTGCAGTCTCAACCATACAAGCCTCTTTGTCCTTTGCACACTGTTTTGCATACAGGCCTACTGCGTAATCATAATTCTCTTCCTTGGAAGAATACTCCATTGCCTTGTACAGAGCGCGGCTGAAGCGAAGAAGAATGTCCCGGTTCTCCTCTGCATAGGAAGGCATACAAATCCAACTGGACAAGTTTACAGAATCTGTCGCAAACTCCAGTTCCAGAGCATCCTCACACATTTCCATAATCTGGTTGCTGTAGGGATTCCATGCTGTGCAGGCATCTACAGATCCGGAAGCCATGGCTGCCACCATGTTCGTTGCATCCATCTCGTACGCCTCAATATCCTCCATGGTAAGTCCTGCTGCAGCCAGAGCTCCATTTAAAGCGGTCTCAGAAGAGGAACCTGCATTGTAGGCAACCTTTTTGCCTTTTATATTAGCTATATCATCTACGCTGGTTACCTCTGAGCTGGGAAGAAAGATCATTCTGTCTGTGCTGTGAACAGAACTGGGGGCAAAAATCTTTGCCTGCCCATTGATGCACAGCTTATGAGCGCCGTGTCCGATATAAGCCAAATCAATGCTGCCGCCCTCCATGGCTGCAATCTCAGATGGGCCGTCTGCAAACTCCCAAAGCTTAATCTCCAGTCCCTCCTCCGCGAAGAAGCCCTGATCAATTCCCGTAAGAACAGACCATAAGGATGCATAATTCGGCATATAAGCGATATTCAGCTTCACAGTCTCCACATCAGCTGCCGCTGTCTCTGCCTCCTCTGCAAACACTGTCATGGGGGACAGGGTCATAGCTGCTGCTGCAGACAGAGCTGCCAGCTTTTTCAGATTTAATTTCATAATTGTTTCCTCCTTAAATTTTATATTTTAACCGCTTTGCGGTCAGATACAGGATCTTGTCGTTATTCTTTTCAATTCTTTCTAAAGTTTATTTTCGCACTTCCAAAAATTCCTGATAAACTTCATTCCAGATCTCTGCTTTCAGTTCCAGGAACCGTGGCTCTGATTTCGTTTCCTGAGTTCTCGGGTAGGGAATATCAATGTCCACGATCCTTTTGATCCGCCCGGGGCGAGCGCTCATGATGATCACTCTCTGAGCCAGAATAATCGCCTCATCCACATCATGGGTAATGAAGAAACAGGTCTTTTTCTCCTGCTCCCAGGTGTTCAGAAGCTCCGTCTGAAGCTGTACACGTGTCTGGGCATCCAGGGCTCCAAAAGGCTCATCCAAAAGCAGCACCTCCGGATTTGCGGCGTAAGCTCTGGCAATGGCCACACGCTGCTTCATACCACCGGAAAGCTCCTTGGGGTATGAATTTTCAAAGCCCTCCAGCCCAACAGCCTTAATGTACTTTCTGGCAATCTCTTCTGCCTGATCCTTTGGAACCTTCTTCATCTCCAGCCCAAACATAACGTTCTTCAATACGGTTCTCCAGGGAAACAGGGCATACTGCTGGAATACCACACCGCGCTCCACACCGGTTCCCTCAATCTGCTTGCCGTCCAGATAAACAGCTCCGCTGGTAGGCTCCAAAAGCCCTGCAATAATATTCAGCAGCGTAGATTTTCCGCATCCGGAAGGCCCCACTACACAGATAAATTCATTCTCCTTAATATCCAGGTTTACTCCATTTAGCGCCACCATCTTGCCATTGCGGCCCTCGTACTCCTTGTACACATTATCAATTTTTAATTTTACTAATTTATCTTCTCTTGCCATCCTGTTAATTTCCTTTCTATAATATCCACAACCTTTACCAGGATCAGGCCAATGATACCAAGTAAAATAATGTACATCAGCATGGGAGCTGCCTCAAAATTGTTTGCCAGAGAACGGATTCTCATACCAATACCAGCCTGGGCTCCGGTGGACTCTGCTGCCAGCAAAGTAGTCAGCGCCGCTCCAAGGCCAAGCCGGACTGCAGTGATGATAAAAGGAACTGTGGCCGGACAAATGATCTTTACGAAAATATCAAAATCATTTGCACCCAGCACTTTTGCCGCCTTAATCAGAGTAACATCAATGTTTTTAATGCCTTGGTAAATGGTAATGCTCATAGTCATAAAGGTACAGATCCAAATCAGGATGATTGCCGGTTTCTGACCTACGCCAAAGGTAATTACCAGAAGAGGCGCGTATCCAAGAGCCGGAATATTCCGAATAAAGTTGATCCAAGGTTCAATGATCTTCTGAACCGGGGTATACCAAGCCATCAAAAATGCCACAGGCAGGGATGTAATAAATCCAAGACCAAAGCCCGCTGCCACACAGGTCATAGAACTTGCAATATCCTTCCAGAACGCTCCTCTGTCGATCATGGTCTTTACCGCAGGAACCACCTTGTCTACAAAGGGGAAACTTCTGGATGTCTTGCCTCCGATGGAAAGCAGATACCACAAAAGCAGCGCTGCGCCAAGAGAAATCAACAGCCAAATCTTATCATTAATCACTACTTTTTTCTTTTTCTTATCGCCCATTTCATACCTTCCTTTTTCCTGCCTCCAATAGGGAGTGATTCATCAGCCGCAGCAGGGATGGCCGTGGCCGTCTCTTGTATGGCTGTTCTGCGCGGGATCTTTCATACAAAGATGTACCGCTGCAGTTGTAAACGTCCTCGGCAAAGCCAAAATATTGGGATTGGGACCCACATATTTCTTCATAGCATCCTCCAAAGCTTCCTCCACAGTGGCTCTGGTCTTCAGCCCCATCCCTCTTGCAATGCCTGGTTCTCTGGCGCCTACGATGTAGATGGCGCTGGTATGCTCCTCTGCTAGATGTCCGCAGCTCATCATGGAGAAACCATGGAAAGGATGGAATGCATTGGCAAACCGGTACTTTCTGATATACTCCTGATTCGTTGCAAAATACTCCCCGTATCGATTCATATCCGGCAGGATATTCATGGAGTCATGCTGGAACATCTCATAGAGTTCCCGCAGATACGGCCATCTCTCCTCATGAAACCATCCGTCACAGATGCTGGGAACGATGAATACACAGTGGTCAGAGAGCACTCTCTTATGGCGAATCACCTGCGCTGACAAAGCCTGCATCATCTGAATAGGATTGGTTCCCATCCCGTCTCCGTAGTGGAAATTGGTGGGCATTCCAAACACAACCACATCATACTTTTTCTCTGCCCAATGAACGTAGGTTCTCTTGTCCGCCGTCTTCCAGCTCACAGGCTGCATTTCCTTTGCATAACCTGAATTGATCTCAATCTGACGGGACTTGGTATCCAGCACCGCATCACAGCAGAAGAACTTCTTTCCCATCTTTTCTTCCATAAACATACCATGACGGTCAAATTTCTGGCGCATCACGCTGCTGGTGGAAACCGGCACAAAATCCGGCTTATGCATCACATCCGGCACATGGTGGGAAGCAATGCTTCTCCAATGACTGATGCCGGTAGCGCAGTGCTTGTAACCGCCGGAATAGCCGCCGTAAGGATTCCCCTGAGTATGACCGATGAGGATGGCCACATCCGCATCATATACATACTTATTCATAATCACGTGATCCCCGGCCTCTGTATACCCAAGATCTACCAGATGGTCATAATCCTCACTGTCATGACTGGTAATCTGACCATGGGGATAAAACTCCTGGAACAGCTCATCCCCCAAAATGATCCGCATCTCCTTTACCGTTGCCCTGGGATGAAGGCCGTTGGAGAACAGCAGCAGCACATCCTTCCGCTCCACACCTACGCTGTACAACTCATCCAGACAAGCTCTGATCGCCACTTTTCTGTGAGAAGTGGGCTGATTGCCTCCTTTCACAATATCAGGGATGACAATCACTACCTTATCCCCCGCCTTGGCAATCTGATTCAGGGCAGGCATTCCTATGGGATTGCGAATACTGTGCAAGGTGGCTGCGTACAGGCTGTCCCAATCCTGAGGCAGACATTCCGGATCCGGAACCGTCTCCCCGGGAATGAATACGTCTGTGGTATCCGGCAATTCTGCACTCATCATGCCATGACCATATTCAAATTCCAGTTTCATCTGTATCACTCCTTTTCTGATTTTTACTCTTTTTCACTGTTCTTTCATCATTTTCCCAAATACAGTCTGATGATCTCCAGATACTCCTCCGGATAAAATCCGATCTCTCCCTGGAATCTGGTGAGCGCAATCAGACCGCCGTCAATCTCCGCAATGGAAGCCAGCATCGCTGCATTATCTGCCTTTAAGCCGCCTCCATACACCACATCCATGCCTCCAGTGCGCTCCTTCACAAAACGGGCAATCTTTGTAATATACTCCTTATCTGCCGGAACCTTTCCCGGGCCGATGCTCCATACCGGCTCATAAGCAATTACCACCTGGTCTTTGTCAATACCTTCCAGACCCACATCCAGCTGTTCTCCCAACACCTGCTGCCACTTAGCCTGCTCTTCACTGGTCTCTCCAATGCAGTACACAACCTTTAGTCCTTCTGATACCGCGCATTTGATTTCCTGATTGAGAAGCCGGTTCACGGCAGACAGATCGGTCGCTCCCGCTTCTTTTAAAATCCCTTTCTTGTCATTTCTCTCTTCGCAATGACCGATAAGAGCCGCCCTGCAGCCCATGGCCTTTACGATAGAAGCAGGGCGGTTGGTGGTAAATGCGCCAAAGTTTCCTCCCACCGCCGTATTATCCCGATACACGCTCTGACTTCCGATCTGCACCGGGCTTCCCTCTGAAAGAGACTCCACCGCATTCAGCAAATGAGCTTCCGGAAGGAACTGGACAAACTCCACCTCTGCAGGATCATATTTTTTTAATTCCTCCTGAGTACCTGACACCACTGCCCGTCCCCAATTCTTCACCGGAGCCAGACGGTTTACACCGCCAAATTCTACCGGCACATCAAAACGCTTTAAATTCAGATAAATATGTTTCATAGATACAACCTTTCTTTACTGTCCACACCTGCATTTTATAATGATTCCGACAGTTCCCGCAGAAGACCGGCCGGCTTTTGAGCTTTCTGTCTCCTTGGAAGCCTCCGCCTGTCCAAAAAGCCATACACATCCTCCAAGTCCGGAAAGCGTATGTCATAATCGGCCTTCGGGAACTGCTCCTTATCTGAGAAATGCATACTCTGGAAACTTCTCGCCCATAAGCGGATCTGCATACTGGAAAAACTCGTCTGCAATCTGGTTTCCATCCACAATCCACTGAAGCGGAAACTTCTTCTCTGCATTAGCCACATTCTTCAGCGGCGTCAAAAACAGTCTGCTGGAATAGCTGGGATTACGATCCGCCTCAATGGCCACCATAAATCCGCTCTCTCCTCTGAGAGCCGACTCCACCGCAAAGCTGCCCACCTCATAAGCTTCTTTCCGGTCAACCAAAGACACGTATGGAATACTGGTTCTTCCCAACAACCCCGGTTTCTCCGCTCTGGACTTTAATCCCAGTTTTCTTATGATTTGATCGGAAATATACTGGGCAGTTCCTCCCGGAACCACATGACCGAAACCGTCCACGATTCCAGTATCTGCCAGCGGTTTTCCGTCCAGTCCTCTGATTCCTTCGCTTACCGTCACCAGCAGGCCATTGCCTTTGGCATAACTCTTTTCAATATCCGCCAGCATCTTCTCTTCATCCACAGGCATTTCCGGCAGATACACCAGCTGTTCACATCTGGTAATCCGTTTGGCCATAGCTGCTGCGGCAGTCACCCATCCTGCATTCCTTCCCATCAGTTCCAAAACCACCACATGGATAGGAAGCCCGGAGGCATCCAGCGCCAGCTCAGAGGCGTTCAGCGCTGCATACCTGGCTGCGCTTCCAAAACCGGGACAGTGATCGGTCACTTCCAGGTCATTGTCCATAGTCTTAGGAATACCAATTACCCGGATATCCAGTCCCTCTTTTAAAGCCAGCTCATTTACCTTATTGCAGGTATCCATAGAGTCATTTCCGCCATTATAGAAAAAGGCGTCAATCTGAAATTTCTTTAATATCTCAAGCACTGCTGGGTAATCTGCCTCCCCCAATTTTCTCCGGCAGGAACCGATAGCCGATGCCGGTGTATGAGAAAGCCTGCGGATCACCTCCGCCGGAACCTCCGTCAGATCGATCAGGTCTCCCTTCAGAATCCCCTCTGCGCCAAATCTGGCCGCATAGATCTTATCTACCTTTCCTGAGCTCCTGGCTTCCTCCACCACCCCCTGCAGGGAAGTATTGATCACTGCTGTGGGACCGCCGCCATGAGCTACCAGAATATTCATTCCCATAATTTAAATTCCTTTCTTGCGATACCGTTCCGCTATCTCATCCAGAGAAACCTGTTCAATGAGAGGCGCCTTTCCGACACTGTCAAACTCTACGATCAGAGTTCCTACTACCTCGTGAACCCCCCGCTCAATGCAGTCCACAATCAATGCCACATCCTCATCCTTCACATTGCCGTACATCACAGTGTCCATAATAGGCGGGAAGAAGACTCTCGGATCAAAGGCAGATGGATTTGCCTCCAAAAGCTTATAAATACCTCCGATGGAGGGACTTTCTTTCAGGGACGGACATTTGGTAAACAGTTCTCTTAAATTTCTGGTCACTGCCAGACGAATGTCTGTATCCACATTAATCTTTCGAATCCCCAGCTTGGAAACCTCTTTCAGCTGCTCTTTCTTAATGCCATATGCATCGTGGATGTCTCCTCCCAGTGCGTTAATCTCTTTTACAATATACTGCGGCACTGTAGAAGAACCGTGACTTACCAGCGTCCCTTCGATTCCCTCATGAAGCATACACTCCTTTGTGGCAATGGCAATCTCCTTTCGGATCACCGTATCCTTTCCTTTATTTGCCCCATGCTTTGTGCCATAGCTGATCGCCAGAGCATCCACGCCTGTTTTTTTGAAAAATTCCACTGCGTCCATGGGATTGGTATAGGTAGAAGTGGCTGCAAATACATGATCCTCCACTCCAGCCAGGACACCCAGCTCACCTTCCACAGTGACACCGCGCTCATGCGCATACTTTACCACCTCACGGGTCAGCTCCATATTTTCTTCAAAAGGCAGGGAAGAACCGTCGATCATCACAGAAGTATAACCTCCTGCAATGGCTGCTGCGCAGGACTCAAAGTTTTTGCCGTGATCCAGATGAAGAGCTACTGGAATAGGACTGTTCTCTGCATACTTTTTCACTGCATTGGCAATATTCTGGGCTCCCACTTTCTTATCCTCTAAGGTACCATTGGCAAAATCTGTGCGGCCTCCCATAAATGCATTGGCCAGATCTGCTCCCTGCAGAATTGCTGCTGAACGAAACATCTCATGAACCTGGATCACCGCCTTTGCCTGGCATACTGCGTTTACATTGAAGGCGCCCTGAGCATAGTTGTACTTCTCTGTTGCGTCTAAAATGGCTTTCATTGGAACTAACGGCATAGTTTTCCTCCATTCTCATACACCTCTGGTCTTTCGGCTCAGAGGTTCATTGTTTTGACTGTTTTTCTTTGTTTTTTGAAACTATTTTGTGCTATTTAATATATTATTTAAATTAATTAATTATTGTTGTTTTAAAAATACCATAGTAATGAAATAAAATCCATTGACATATTATCTAATATTCAAAGCTCTTTTTTGTATATTATTCCCAGTACAAGTAAAACACCTATGTTTCTTCCTCTTTGGAAATCCGCCAAAATCCCCGCACTGCTGCAGTGGGATCCTGCAAAGCATTTTGGGGGCATAAAAAATGGCTGCGGCGGGTTGCTTCGGCACCATCTCCCCCATTCTCCGCAGTGCGATCCTTCGTAGCCTTTTTGTTCCATTAGGAAAAAATTTCCTATGAAACAAAAAGGCTGCGGAAAATATCTCTTCCTCTGTCCAAGATATCTTCCGCAGTCTTGCTTTACTGCATACACATATTAATCGCCACAGCCGCAGCGCCTTTCGCTCCGCTGTCCTTTTTCGGTTCTACAAAAACGCTCTCCACTCCCCGATACGTCTTATTGCACAGATTCTTTCTGGCAGTCTCCAGAAGCAGCTTTCGATTTTCTTCTGACCAAAAAAGTTTTCCATCAATAAGAATCGTATCCGGGCTGGTGAAATTCACAATATTAGCCACCGCAATCCCCAACATATACACTGCCATTCCTACAATTTTGCACACCTGGGGATCCCCTCTTCTCTGGGCTTCCAAAATCTGGAGCATGCCAGGTTTCGCCCCGCCGCAGATCTCATTCAAAATTCTGGCTTTCCCTTCTTTCATCTGCTCCAGACATCGCTCTGTCACAGCCCGGTCACTGGAATAGGCTTCCAGACAGCCCTCATTTCCGCAGCTGCATTTAGCGCCTCCCGGCTCCATCACCATGTGGCCCACTTCGTCG
>CAJLNC010000052.1 GCA_905207905.1 uncultured Lachnospiraceae bacterium
AATGCAAAGATAAAAAATAGACAATAATAGAAATAAATGATAATATTAGATATAAAAATTTACTTTTCTCTTTTATTTTTATGAAAGCAATTAACTTAGGAAGGGGGAGTGTAAGATGAATTATGTAAGATCTGGTAAACGAGATTACTATAAGCATGTAATGGTGGCGAAAAAAATTCGAAGGGAATATGGGAAACGCAAAAAGTAAAAAATTATACAACATCACCTGCTAAAACAGGTAAGGGACTTTATTATTCTCGTACAACTGCTTGGTTTAAAGACCAGGCCAGGCAATATTATGTTGCAGGAGGCTTTTTAGATGATTGTCCCTGGTAAGGAGGGAATACTATGCAGGATAGAAGAAGAGCTATAGCTCTGGCTGTGATGATGGGACTGGGAATGCTGGCAGTCTCTGCCTATGGAAAAGAGCTAGAAAAAATGCCGACGGCAAAAGCAGAGAACAAGGTAGGGAACGATGTGGAGAGTGAGATCGCAGAACAGCAGGAAGAACCTTTTCGCGTAAGAGCGCGTTGCCGAACTTACTTTGATGAGGACGAGGAGACGATGGCAGAACGGCTGGAGGTGCGCTTTCTGATTGAAAACACGACCCAAAAGGATTATCAGGATGTGAGTTATGTTTGTTCGCTGAATGAAGAGGCGCAGGATTATATTGCAGATGGAATTATTGAATTATCTCAAGATTCGATGGACGTATCCTATCTGGAAAAAATGGAAAAACTAGAAGAAAAACCGGATGAAATGCCTGTGGTCTGCGGTTTTAGTATGTGTTGGGGAATGTTATTGACACCAGAGGAGGAATTACAGGAAATTTACCATCGATCTTCGGAGGGGCTGAAGGATGCAATAAAAAGTCTAGATGTTGAAATTACATGGAAAGGTGGCGAGCAAAAGGTAAGCGTGCCCTTAACGTTAGAAGAAGGGGTGGACTGGCCTGATGAGGATTGGTATGGGATTCTAGATGAGAATAGTAGCGATAAATAGCAAACAGTATTGAACAAGTAAAGAGAAAAATCCCCTGCTTGTGTTATGATTTACTTGTATGGTAGCTGCAGGAATGGTAAAATATAAGAAATAAAGGATGGACGATAGCAGTAGCAGCGTACAGGTATTTATCCAAAACATAAAACCGCATATATCTTAATAAGTGAAAAGTCCATTTTCTGTAACGGTGACAGGTTCTGTTCAGATTGTAAGAGCTCCATATCCACAAGGAAACAAAGTGTCTCTATATGAAAAAATAGAAAGCTGGGAGGGGATTCGATGAGAAAAACAGTATGTAAGATTGTGGCACTGCAGATGATACTCGGCGTTTGTTTCAGCGCTGGTCAAAGCGTAAATGCTTTTGCGCAGACATCAGAAGAATATGCACCGTACCTGCTTCGGATTACCCGCAGTGACATTGCTATTTTTGAAACGCCAGGTTACGATTATGGGAGTGTGACTACCATTTGTGCTCCGGGAATGTATACGATCGTAGACGAATGGGTGGATGGCGAAGGAATCTTGTGGGGAAAACTGAAATCAGGTGCAGGATGGATCGATGTGGGTGCGGCAAAAGAAGTGGTTGAAACAGAACCGGCCCCGATCACGGCGGCGTTTGCAGATGATGTGTTTCTGGAAGAATATGAAACGTATGAGTTTCTGGCAGACCGTTCTGAGTATATAGTAAAATTGGCATTTTTGCCGGGAGAAGAGTGGACAGATGTGTGGTTCGGTTTGCTGGAGTTTGTAAATGGCGATTATGCAGAGACTGAAAAAATAGGTTCTTTGCCCGGCCTTTCTGTAGGACAGGCATTGATAATGGGCGTAGAATTTTATGGAGATTTGACAACATACGGTATTGTTTTTACGGATGAAGCAGGATGGAGACGCCATTTTGCGGTTTCTATGAGTGGAAGAGACGGTTCGCTTGTACTGCAGGAGTATTGGACGTGATCCAATAGCAAAATATCAAATAGAAATAATTCGCGGAGGGGCACCTAATACAATGGAGATAAAGTTTGGAAGGCGGTAGATCGTATATGATTCGGGATCTAATGTACATCGAATTAAAAACTGGATATTCTGATAACGGACCTGCATGGATTGGGTATGTAAAAACTTCGAAAACGAAAAAAACAATTTACTTCAATGACCATGCTTTCCAAAAGAAGATTGGGAATTATTCAAATTATATGGATGTGGAGAATGGGGAAGAATATTGGATTTCCGGCTTGAAAAAGAAGGAGAGTAATCGTCACTGGGCAGGACAGGGGAAAATTATGATTGACCGCAGAGCAATTCAGGACTACCTGGAACTGATCGGAGAAAAGGAATTGCCATTAAATTTATTTGAAGTAATTGATTTGGAAGATCGGTTTCCGGTTGAACGAGTAAATAGATTACTGAACGAGAAGGAATCCTATGAAGGCATGGGGGAGGAAGATTGTGAAGGAAGGAGTAATTGATCAATAGAGAAATCCGTATGGTGGAGAGCAAGTCAGAAAAAGGCTTGCTTTTTACTTTACAAGCATATTGGTTCCTATATAATGATAGACAAAGAGATAAATCGGAGGTTGATGGAAGGTTTATACAATGGAATATAAGAGAAATAAGCAGAAATATGATGCCAAACTGGTAACAGTCAATCTGAAATTGTCGAAGTATAGCAATTCTGCATAAAGAATAACATCCGAAAAATGGATTGGATATCTTAAAATGATTAAAAATAAATAAAATAGTTGCAGAATATAGTGCAATATGATAGGATATATATTGAATATGTTGCTTGGTATTAGTGTTTTCGTTCAAGGACATATGAGGCACAGGAAAATAAGAAAGTAGCATGGTTCGGAGCCGGACGTACGTCCTGAGGGGAACACACTCCCTGGATGTAGTCTGGCTCTTTATCATTTTATACAGAAAAGAAGGTGAAGATATGATTGGTAAGAGTATTCCAAGAGTAGATGCATACGATAAGGTGACAGGAAGGGCAAAATTCACGGATGACCTGATCCTTGACAGGTGTCTTGTGGCGAAGGTCCTTCACTCCACCATCGGAAACGGGATTGTGACTTCCATTGATGTCAGTCAGGCGGAGGCTCTTCCTGGGGTGGTGAAGGTGGTTACCTTTCAGGATGTGCCAAAGCACTGTTATCCAACACCTGGCCATCCCTGGTCTGTGGAAGAAGCGCACCAGGATGTGGCAGACCGCAATATCCTTACCGGGCGCATTCGCTACTATGGAGATGATATTGCGGCTGTGGTGGCGGAGGATGAGGTGACTGCTTCCCGGGCGCTGAAACTGATTAAGGTGGAGTATGAGGAATATCCGGTGGAGATCCATCCTCGAAAATCTATGAAAGGAAGCAATCCGCCGATCCATGAAGAAAAAAAAGACAACGTGTTGACGCATTCGGACTTTTCTATCGGAGATGTGCAGAAGGGGCTGGCGGAAGCAAGGACGGTGGTGAAGAGAAGCTACAAGACACCTATGGTTCAGCACTGCCACATTGAAAATCCTGTTTCTTTTGCATACATGGAAAAGGGAAGAATTGTGGTGGTTACCTCCACTCAGATCCCTCACATTGTCCGCCGGGTGATCGGTCAGGCCCTGGGGATCCCCTGGGGAAAGGTGCGGGTGATCAAGCCATATATCGGGGGTGGATTTGGAAATAAGCAGGATGTGCTGTATGAGCCGTTGAATGCATTTCTTACTACCCAGGTAGGGGGACGGCCGGTGAAGCTGGATCTGACCAGGGAAGAAACTTTCTGCAACACAAGAACACGTCATTCCATCGAATATGATCTGACTGCAGGGGTGGATGCGGATGGGCGTCTTGTTGCTAAGGAAATGCACGCCTATTCCAACCAGGGAGCCTATGCATCCCACGGTCATGCCATTGCAGCCAATGGACTGACTGCCTGGAGGCTTCAGTATGCTTGTCCCAATATTTCCGGAGAGGCTTATACCGTGTACACCAATACTCCAGTGGCAGGCGCTATGAGAGCTTATGGGATTCCCCAGGCAGCCTTTGCCATTGAGTGTTTTATGGATGACATTGCGCATCAGATTCAGATGGATCCGTTGGAATTTCGGAGAAAGAATCTGATTCATGGTTACTACGCGGATGCCTATCTGAAGCCTATTGCAGCCAATACAAATGGGATTTTTGAATGCCTGGATAAGGGTGCAGAGTATATTCACTGGGAGGAAAAGCGCAGGGAATATGCGAATCAGACAGGACCTGTCCGCAGAGGCGTGGGCGTATCCGTCTTTTCCTATAAGACCGGCGTGTGGCCCATTTCCCAGGAGATTGCAGGCTGCCGTCTGTCTCTGAATCAGGACGGCAGTGTGCAGATGCAGTTGGGAGCTACAGAGATCGGCCAGGGCGCTGACACGGTATTTTCCCAGATGGCAGCAGAGACGCTGTGCATGGACATATCAGATGTTCATATTTCCACTGTTCAGGATACGGATGTAAGCCCCTTTGACACGGGAGCTTATGCTTCCAGGCAGTCTTTTGTGACAGGAACTGCCATAAAGCAGTGTGCTCAGGAACTCCATGATAAGATTCTGGCCTATGCGAAGACCCTTCTTCCGGAGGAGACAAGAGTGCTTACCCTAAGGAATGGGTGGATCTATGCCGGAGAGGAAGCAGCGCTCTCTTTGGAGGCAGTGGCCCTGGAGGCTTATTACAGTCTTACCAATTCCTCCGTACTCACAGCGGAGGTTTCTACGCAGGTAAAGAAAAACACGCTTGCTTCCGGCTGCTGTTTCGCAGAGGTAGAGGTGGATATGAACCTGGGGACAATCGAGATTCTTCATATCATCAATGTTCATGACAGCGGAAGGCTGCTCAATCCTCAGCTGGCAGAGATGCAGGTTCACGGGGGCATGTCCATGGGCATGGGATACGGCGTCAGTGAGCAGATGATTCTGGACGAAAAGACAGGAAAGGTTTTGAACGGAAACCTTCTTGACTATAAACTGATGACCGTTTTGGATACCCCGGATATCAAGGCAGATTTTGTGGAGCTGGAAGATCCCATTGGGCCTTATGGAAATAAAGCCTTGGGAGAACCACCTGCGATACCGGGAGCGCCTGCCATTCGAAATGCAGTTCTTCATGCAACGGGCGTGGCATTTAACGAGAATCCCCTCACTCCTCAGAGGCTGATTGAGGGATTTAGAAAGGCCGGACTGATCTGAAAGGAGGAACTGTGTGATGTATGATATTGAAAATTATTATAATGCTAAAACTGTGAAGGAGGCGTCTGCCCTTTTGAAGGCGCATCCGGATGCCAGAGTGATTTCCGGAGGCAGTGATGTGCTGATCAAGATCCGGGAGGGAAAAATGGCAGGGACTTCTCTGGTGTGCATCCGTGATATCCCGGAGCTTCAGGGGGTTGAGAAAAAAGAAAATGGCGATATTTATATTGGGGCAGGAACCTCCTTTTCCCATATCACCAATGATCCTATTATTCAGGACTGCATTCCGGTTCTGGGAGAAGCAGTGGATCAGGTGGGCGGACCCCAGATTCGGAATATTGGAACCATAGGAGGAAATATTTGCAATGGTGCAGTCAGTGCAGACAGCGCGCCCACAGTGTTTTCTCTGAATGCCATGCTTCGCATTGAGAATGAGGAAGGAGCCCGTATGGTTCCTGTGAGCGAGTTTTATCTGGGACCGGGCCGTGTGGATTTAAAAAGAGCGGAGATTCTGACCCATGTGGTGATTCCGGCCAAGGAATACCAGGGATATCACGGCCATTATATCAAGTATTCTATGAGAAAGGCCATGGATATTGCCACCCTAAGCTGTTCGGTGGTAACCAGGGCAGACCTTCAGAAGAATGTCCTGGAGGATGTACGGATTACCTTCGGCGTGGCAGCGCCAGTTCCCTTCCGCTGTGAGAGAACAGAGGCGGCGGTGAGAGGAATGGCCATTGATGAGAAGCTGTACAAGACTTTGGAGGAGAGCATTCGCCAGGAGATCAGCCCCCGGGATTCCTGGAGAGCTTCCAGAGAATTCAGGCTGCAGATCGGAGGGGAAATTGCTTCAAGAGCGTTGAAGCGTACCATAGAGTTAGCTGGAGGTGACAGAAAATGATAAAAGATAAGGTTCTGGTAAAATGTGTGGTGAACGGGAAGGAAGTGGCAGAGTATGTAGACCCCAGAGAGTCTCTTTTGGATATGCTGCGCAACCGTCTTGGTCTCACCTCTGTAAAGAAAGGCTGCGAGGTGGGGGAATGCGGAGCCTGCACCGTGATTATTGACGGGGAAACGGTGGATTCTTGTATTTATCTGGCAGTCTGGGCTGAGGGGAAAAATATCCGCACCCTGGAGGGGCTGGAGAAAAACGGAGAGCTGACAAGAATTCAGGAGGCTTTTATTGAAGAGGGAGCGATCCAGTGCGGCTTTTGCACTCCCGGCTTTGTAATGTCAGCTACCGTGCTGCTGGAACGGGGAGAGGTGCTCACAAGAGAGGCCATTAAAAAGCAGATGTCCGGCAATCTGTGCCGCTGTACCGGATATCAGAATATTGTAAACGCAGTGGAAAAGGTGATGAAGGAGCAGGCAGAATAAGAGGCAGCGGATCATTGTCCTCACCCAGAGACGGTCGCTTGGCAGGATCGCACTGTGGCGGACAGGAAAGATGCCGCCCAAGCGACCCGCGCCCCAGGCGGAGGGGATGCTGCAAAACACCTCCGGCGGTACCTTTTCGGGTAATTTTTCTCCGAAAAATAACATCTTTTCGGAGAAAACACACCGAAAATCCACCGGAATTAATGTTTTGCAACATCTCCTTTTTTACATGGGACACTTATGCGTTTCGGGTCCCTGATTTTCCCGAAGAAGCGCCCGCTCAAAGATCATCTCTCCGGCAATACTGATAGCGATTTCTTCCGGAGTTATTGCCTTGATAGGAGTGCCGATGGGAGAGTGTACCTTTTGGATGACTTCTTCAGCCAGTCCGGCTTCTCTTAATTTCCGGTTGATAAAGGCCACCTTATTTTTGGAACCGATGGCTCCCACATAGACAGGAGGATCCTGCAGAATCTGAAGAAGCACATCCAGATCATAGGTGTGTCCGTTGGTCATGATCACCACATAATCCTCCCTGGATATCGTAAGAAAATCCGAGATATTTTTAAAATCGCCGCACAAAATTTCCTCAGCATCCGGAAAGAGCCTGGGAGTGGCCAGCTCCTGACGGTTATCCATGACAGTGACCCGAAATCCTACCTTGGTCAGCACAGGAACCAGAGCCTGGGCACAGTGGCCGCCTCCGAAGAGGACGACTCTTTCACAGATGGTCAGAGGCATGAAAAAGCTGTGCTCGGTTTTTCGATATTCATTGGACTGCAGAGGTGTGATAGAATCAGCGATTTCACCGAAAAGCATCTGCCCATCTTTGCTTAACAGGGCTGGGAGACTGCCGTCCAGATGAAAGACCAGCCAGGCTTCCTGATGAGCTGCCAGCAGCTGGAGGAGTCTTTCGGCCAAAGTTTTCCAACCGGGCAGGGACGCGTCAATGTACTGAAACCACACCTCCACATTTCCTCCGCATACCATGCCAATATCCTTTGCACCGCCGGAGGCTAAGGTAAATGCTTTGGAATAGGACTGCTTTTTTTTCAGAAGCTGCCGGGAGCACTGTTCACAGCTTTTTTCCACAGCGCCGCCTCCTACTGTGCCAAGGATCCGTCCCTGGCTGCCTGTCAGCATCATGGCTCCCAGCCCCCGGGGGGAGGATCCGTTCTGGGATATGATCGTTGACAGGACAAGATCATGAGATTGTTTTAGTTCATTTAGAATTTCAGAAAATATGGTATTCATAAAGATCCTCTTAAAAAATATAGCTATTTTATGAGGATGCTGCATATCTTGCAACACCTCTATTGCTTGGCTTTCAACAGTTACAAGAAAGCGATTGTCAGATAAAATCAGAAAAGTGTTTTTGAAAAAGTTCCTGAAGGAGGATGTCTGCTTCCTCCAGAAAAGCGCTGTAGCAGCGCATCATAGTTTGGGCTTCCGCTGTCAGGCGGGAGTATCCCCCGTCTTTTCCTCCCTGCTTTGTCTGAAGCACGGGAGTTCCCAGCTGTTCCTCCATGGTGGCAATGATTTTTCGTCCTTTGGTGTAGGACATTCCCATATGCTGGCAGGCGCTGGATAAGGAGCCAAATTCTTCGATCAGCTGCAGCAGATGATGGGCGCCTGGCCCGTAAAATACCTTTTCTCTGCTGATTCTCAGGCGAAAGGAGGCTCTTAGCTTCATAATATCGTGATCTGCCAGAAGCGCTTCGCAGGGAACATCAGAAGCTTGGCTGGCCAGGATTCCGGGATCCTGAGTTTCTACCAAACTTGGCAAAAGACCGGCCTCTTGGATGGCGCCTTTCAGCCCGCCGGAACCATGGTAGGAGAGGATTTTGGAAAAACAGGAGGACTGCAGCAAGATGGGATGCCCGCAGCGCCCCTGATAGGAGGGGATGCACACTTCCCCTTCTGCCTGCGTCAGTTTTTCCACAGTTTCTTTTGAAAACAGCGGAACATCCACCGGGGAGATGAAAGCCTGCTTGCATTTGTCCTGAAGATAGTTAAGTCCCATCTTGATACCATCCAGCATCTCTTCCTTTTCCGAAATATGAAAAAAAACAAGATTCATGGAGGGAACCAGTTTTTGAGAAAGCTCTTTTTCGTCCCCCACCACAACGATTTTCTGGATCCCGGAGATCTGGAAGAGCAGCACCATCCGCATAAGGGCGGAGATCCTGCCGAATTGTTTTTCAGGGGAAAAACGGTCTTTGTGATCCGTCTTTCCAGCTGCAATGATCAAGGCAGCAGTCATAATCAATTTTCCTCCCTAAATAACTGTAAAGAACTTATGCAGGCACCGTGCCGCTGAGAAGATTTTCGTACTGCTCTTCTGTGAGATCCACATGGTAGAACAGCTGGAAGAATTCCCGGATTTCTGTTTCCAGGTCGCACTGTACATATTCCGGGTAGATCAGAGCAGAAAACCAGCGCATTCCGATCAGACGATTGGGGCCGTTGGGGCGGTCTACCCAGCTAAAGGGGGCGTTGGGAGTGCCGTAAACTTTTCCTTCCTGCACTGCTTTTAAGGAGGCATATACGGGATCCGCAAGGATCTTCTGGGCAGCGGCATTTCCGCTGACATCAGCCTTAGGCTCTCCGTTGACTACAATAAGATCCGGATCCCAGGCAAGGAGCTGCTCCTGAGAAATCTGAACTCTGGATCCGTCCCCAAGCTCCAGATCGGCCACATTGACAGCATTGACAGCATCCAGAAGCTGAGCGTGGGAGGAACCTCTGGGAGCTGTCTCAAGAGAATCCTCGCCGTTGCCGAAATAAACACGCACACGATCTTCTTCCGGAATCTGGGCGAGGGCAGCTGCATCCTGGAACGTCTTTTTTGCATAAGCGGCCAGGGCTTCTCCCTGCTCTTCTTCTCCCAGAAGCTGGCCCATGAAACGGAAAGCCTCCGGGGAATTTGCAAGGTCTCCGTCCACTGCGATTACCGGGATTCCCAAACTTTCTGACAGGCTGTCACAGTCGGAGATCAGAGCGTCATTGATCGTTCCGCAGGTTACTGCAATGGTAGGATTTGCTGCGATCACCGCCTCATAATTGACGGCATCTCCCATTCCAAAATTGGGGAGGGTGTGGTATTTTTCAGGAATATAGGCTTTTTCCAGGTCATTTAGTTCATAGTTCCAGCCCAGAAGTTTATCCGGCGCTATCATGTAGAGGAAAATGGCAGTGGCAGGACCAGTGGAAAAGACGGACTGGATTTCAGAAGGAACGGTCACAGTACGTCCGGCCATATCTGTGATCTCCCGGAAATCTCCGGCGGCAGTATTCTGGAGAGCGTCCTCTTCCGAAACGGCAGTGTTCGAACTGACGGGGGCTTCGGAGCTGTCTTCGGTCAGGGAAGCAGAGTTTTCCGAACTGTTTTCCGCCATCACAACGGTTGCCGGAAGCTGCAGCAGCAAAGCGGTGCTTAACAGCAGAGTGAGAAAGAGTTTTTTGATTTTCATGGTAGGATCCTCCTGTGTCTGTTTATTTCTGCGAGCAGTGAACCAGACAGCCGCACTTGTACGGATTTTCAGATCTCCGGCTCATTGACAGAGCAGATCGGCTATGTTATACTTTCAAAAGCGAAACGTTTTTAAAAATATAACGATAGAAAAAGCATAGCATTGACAGGAACGTTTGTCAAGAAAGAATCAAATAAGAAAACGGATGAGGAGGAAGAGGGCTGTGGGCAGAGGCTGCATGGAAATTCAGGAGGATAAGACACGGCGCAGGCGCTATAGAGGTTTGATGCTGGGGATGCTGGCTGCCCTGGCGCTGATTATGCTGTTTTCTTTCTGGGTGGGATATTATCCCCTGTCCCCATCTCAGGTATTGAAAGGATTTTTGTGGAAATTTGGTTATCAGGGAGAGATCGAACCTCAGGCAGTGACGATCTTCTGGAATATCCGCCTTCCACGGATCCTGTCAGCTGTTTTTATCGGGGCCTCCCTGTCTGTGGCAGGCTCTGCCTATCAGGGAATGTTCCGCAATCCCTTGGTGTCTCCGGATATTCTGGGAGTTTCCTCAGGAGCCAGCCTTGGGGCTGCCTTTGCTATTTTAAACGGAGCATCAGCCTGGGTGGTGCAGCTTTTCGCTTTTGCAGGAGGCGTAGCTGCTGTGACAGCTTCCTATGTAATCAGCCGGAAATCTGCTCATTCCCGCACGTTAAGTCTTGTGCTTACAGGTTCCATGATCATGGCTCTGTGCAATGCGGGTGTGACTATGATCAAGTATGTAGCAGATCCCAACGATGTGCTGCAGCAAATTACATTCTGGCTGATGGGAAGCCTTACAAAGACGGATACCAGTTCTTTTCTCTGGAGCGCAGTTCCTATGGCGCTGGGGCTTGGGGTTGTGTTTGTGTTCCGCTGGCAGATCAATCTTCTGACGCTGGATGAGGAGGAGGCAAAAAGCCTGGGCATTCCTATCCGGCGTTATCGTCTGATCTTTATCTCAGCGTCCACTCTGTTAAGCGCAGCGTCCGTCTGTCTGGGAGGGATGATCGGTTGGGTGGGACTGATGATCCCTCATTTGGCCAGAGCTTTGGTGGGGGCAGATTATGGAAGGCTGATTCCGGCCAGCGCCATGCTGGGAGCAGGATATTTGCTTTGTATGGATGATATTGCCCGGTCTGTTTTATCCATGGAGCTGCCTCTGGGAGTGGTGACCAGCGTAATGGGGGCACCGTTTTTTATTTATCTGATCATAAGAAGGAAGGAGCGCTGAGAATCCATGCTGTTAGAACTTGAGGAGGTAAGAGGTGGTTATGGAAGAGGCGATGTGGTCAGAGGGATCAGCTGCAGCGCCGGACCGGGAGAGATCCTCTGTCTTTTAGGTCCCAATGGATGCGGAAAGACCACGCTGTTTCGGCTGCTGCTAGGATCCCTTCCGCTTTCCGGGGGGAGTATCCGGATTGATGGCCGCAATACAGAGAAACTTTCTCCCAGGGAGCTGGCGAATTTGATTGCTTATATTCCTCAGTATCATGCCCCGGTATTTTCCTACACGGTTCTGGAGGTTGTGCTGATGGGCAGAGCATCTCATTTTTCCTCTTTTGAGCAGCCAAGAGCGGTGGATCGGGAGACTGCCTTTGAGGCGCTGGAGAAAGTACATGCGCTTCACCTTGCCAATGAGAAATATACTGCTTTAAGCGGGGGGCAGCGTCAGCTGATTTTGATTGCCAGAGCAATTTGCCAGTCCGCTAAAGTCTTTGTCATGGATGAGCCTTCTGCCAACCTGGATTATGCAAATCATCAGCTTCTTATGAAGGTGATTCGGGATCTTGCGAAAAAGGATTACTGTATCCTTCTGTCAACCCACAGTCCGGAGCATCCTTTTGCCATTGGAAACAAGGTGCTTTTGATGAAAGAGGGAAAGGTGGCAGGCTTTGGCGCTCCCAGGCAGGTGATCACCCCACGGTCTCTGGAACTGGTTTATGGTATTGAGATGGATGTAATCACAGCCCGGGACAGATACGGCGCAGAGCGCACCATCTGTCTGCCTGTGGAAAAGCCGGCAGCCATCCAAGGATAAAGAAATAGAAGAGGAAAAAGAGGCATAAGGGGAGGAGGGGCGCTATTTGGCAGGACATATTTTTCTGACAGGCAAGAAACGAATTGGCAAAACAACAGTGCTGAAGAAGGTTCTTAGTGGCTATCCGGAACAGATCGGAGGCTTTTTTACAGTGAGAACCAGGGAATTTTTAAAAGATGCATATTCGGTACATTTGTTTCGACCCGAAGAGGAGCCGGTTCCGAACAAGGAGAATCTGCTGTTCGTGTGCGGAAGGCCGGATAGGGATATGGAGGAGCGGTTCGAGAATTTAGGCGTTCAGGCGCTGAGGAGATCTTCGGGCTGCGCCCTGATTCTTATGGATGAGCTGGGACCCCACGAGGCCTCTGCGATTCTGTTTCGCAGGGCAGTATTGGAGCTTTTGGAAGGGGACGTTCCCATATTAGGCGTTCTGCAGGCTCCGGCAGACCGATACTGGCCGGAGGCGTCCGGACATCCGAAGGTGCAGGTGATAGAGATTACAGAGGAAAACAGAGACCAGGAGGAGCTGCTGGCAAAGATACGCGCCAGGCTCCTCCTGTAGATAGGAGATTAGGCTGTGTAAAACGGGGACAGGATTAAAACAGCTGTTTTCCGCCAACGTATTTGGCATAGATTTCCCGGTCATCAGAAGCATAAATCATCCGTTCCAGCCGCTGCTGGATGGTGAGGCTCTGAGGATGTTTTAACCGGCCATCGTCCAGTACCAGGACATCCATCTCATATCCAGGCTCGAAGCTGCCCACTTTGCCAAAGAAGGCGCCGCCTCCCTTTGTGGCGAGATAGAAGACCTCCGGTATGGTCAGAGGTTTTAGAGAGTCATCCTTTAATCTCCAGCGGAGTTTGGAAGCTTGTACCGCATGGGTCATGGCTGTGAACAGATTTTCTGTGGTGCCCCCCGCCACATCGCTGCCAAGCCCCACAGAAAGGCCCTCATCAAGATAAGTTCGGATGGGAGCTACTCCGGAGGAAAGATTCATATTGGATTCCGGACAGTGGGCGACAAACACGCCGTTCGCTTTTAGCCGGCGAATCTCGTCTTTACCGGAATGGACACAGTGAGCCATCACAGTTTTGCAGCCTGCTCCGAACAATCCAAAATGGTCATAGGCATCTCCGTAAAATTCAGAATCAGGACACAGCTCTTTTACCCACTGGATCTCTCCGTAGTTTTCCGAGAGATGGGACTGGACCGGAAGCTGATACTGAACCTGAAGATTTTTAATGGCTTCCATTAATTCATCCGTGCAGCTGGGAATGAATCTGGGGGTGAGAATGGCCTGGGTCCTTTGATACTGTTTCTGCAGCACATCCTTGATCCATGCATCCGTCTCCTGCCAGGATTCCCTTGTATCTTCTCGAAGATAGTCGGGACAATTCCGATCCATGTTTACTTTTCCAACCATAGTGCCAAGTCCGGACTGCTCCAGCAGATCCATTAGAAGAAGCGTGGATTCTCTGTGGACAGTGGCAAAGACGCAGGCTCTTGTGGTGGGGCTTTTACAAAGCTGATCCACAAAGATTGTGTATGCGGACCGGGCATAGTTCAAGTCCTGATATTTGGCCTCCTCCGGAAACGTGTTTGTCTCCAGCCACTCCAGCAGCTCCATATCCATGCCAAGCCCCCGAAAGGCATACTGGGGAGCGTGGATGTGCAGATCCGTCAAACCTGGAATGATGAGACGATCCTCATAATCCGTTACAGGAAGTTTGGCATAGGGCTCCGGAAGTTGGGGGAATACCCCCTGGATGATGTTTCCATGGCAGACGAGATAGCTGTTTTCCTGGATTTCCAGCCGATCCGGTGATTTGCTGTACAGGATATTGCCTTTTAAAATAGATATTGACTGTTCATTTCTCATAAACGATACCGCCTCTCTTGAATGCTATGCAGCTAATTATGAAGCCTTCCTGCTCTTTCTCACTGCAAAAGGGCAATAAAAAAAGAGCGACAACACAAGGCTATGTAGTCAACTCTTTACGGTAGTTGGTAGAAACACCGAGCCAATCCTCAGTATATACATAAAATAATCAGCACTGATATTTAGTAACAATATAACTTTAGCATCTGAAATGGGGAAAGTCTATGGGCAAAATTCATAGATTTTTTCGTCATTTTATACAAAGAAAATAAATGAAAGAGATTTTTTAGGGTATTACCCTATAGAAGCGTGAAGTTTCGTGCTACAATAGCATTAGCTGGCAAGAAACAATCAAAGCCCCGGCAGCAGGCAAACGGGCAGCGCGGAAGAAGGAGAAGATTATGTGTACAGCAGTCACTTACAAAACAAAAGATCACTATTTTGGACGAACCCTGGATTTGGAATATTCTTATCAGGAGGCGGTTACCGTGACGCCCCGGAATTTTCCTTTCCGGTTTCGAAACGGCTGGATTATGAAGAACCATGGGGCCATCATCGGCATGGCGACAGTGGCGGAAGGTTATCCGCTCTATTACGAAGCCGCAAACGAGTGGGGGTTATCCATGGCCGGGCTGAATTTTCCGGGCAATGCCTGTTATTTTCCAGAAGATCCCCAAAAAGATAATATTGCTCCTTTTGAGTTTATTCCCTGGATTCTTGGTCAGTGCAGAAATTTGGAGGAGGCCAGAGAACGGCTTGGAAGGATCAATCTGTGGAAGATCAATTTCAGTGAACAGATGCCTCTTTCTCCTCTGCATTGGATGATCGCAGACCGGGAAAAGGCCATTACGGTAGAGTGCGTCCGGGAGGGGCTGAAGATCTATGAAAATCCTGTGGGAGTGCTGACGAATAATCCCTGTTTTGATTATCATATGATTCATCTCGGAGAGTATCTGAATCTCACCTGCCAGGAGCCGGAGAATCGGTTCGGCCAGGTGGAACTTGTACCCTACTGCAAAGGGATGGGAGCGATGGGGCTTCCGGGTGATCTTTCCTCCGCATCCCGATTTGTGAGGGCAGCTTTTGTGAAGCTCAATTCTGTGTCCGGGGAGAGTGAAAACGAGAGCATCAGCCAGTTCTTCCATATATTGGGAGCTGTGGAGCAGCAGCGGGGGTGCGTGAGGCTGGAGGATGGAAAGTATGAAATCACAGGCTACACCTCCTGCATCAACACGGATCGGGGCATCTATTACTATACCACCTATGAGAATCAGTGCATCAGTGCTGTGGATCTTCACCGCTGCGATCTGGAGAGCGGGGAACTGTTTTCCTATCCGCTGGTGAAAGAGCAGCTGATCAACCGTCAGAATTAAAACGGATTCCAAAGAAAAATTTTTGTAAAAAAACCACAAAGATTTGTGGTGATTTTTTACTAGTATACTAGTAGACAATCGTGGACAGGGAAGAAAGATTATGATACTATAAAGACAGCTGAATGCTCATTACATAGAAATACTTACAAAGGAGGGAATACTATTTATGAAAATGACGTTTCGCTGGTATGGTGAGGGAAGAGATAATATTACCCTGAAGCAGATCAAACAGATCCCCGGTATGTCCGGTCTTATGGGGCTTTTGGATGAAAAGGCTGCGGGCGAGATCTGGACAGAGGAAGAAGTAAAGGCGTATATGGATCATGTTCATGCTGCCGGTCTGGAGTGCGAGGTGATCGAGAGTGTGAATGTCCATGAGGACATCAAGATGGGCCTTCCCACCAGAGACAAATATATTGAAAATTACTGTATTACCATCCGCAATCTGGCAAAATACGGGGTGAAGGTGATCGTTTACAACTTTATGCCGGTGTTTGACTGGCTGAGAACCGATCTGGCCAGACTGATTCCGGAGGATGGCTCCAACAGTTTGTACTTTGACGAAAAGGAACTGGGAGAGATGACTCCCATGGATCTTGTAAGAAAGACCGTGGAGGACTGCAATGGCTTCTCCCTTCCCGGATGGGAGCCGGAACGTCTGGCTGAGCTGGAGACTACCATGAAGCGGTATGAGAGCATTACTCCCGATGATCTGAGAGCAAATTACAAATATTTCCTGGATGGCATTATTCCCACCTGTGAAGAGTGCGGCGTTGTGATGGCCTGCCATCCCGATGATCCGGGCTGGCCCATTTTCGGACTTCCCAGAATCGCTCACAGCCAGGAGGATTATGACAAGATTGTGGCTCTTCACGATTCTCCCAGCAATGCTATTTGCCTTTGCACCGGTTCTCTGGGATCCAATCCGGACAATGATATTCCTGCAATTATCCGTCACTTCGGCCAGATGGGCCGCATCGGCTGTCTCCATGTGAGAAATGTAAAGTATCTGGGCTATCACAAATTCAGAGAGGCAGCGCATCTTTCCAGCGATGGAGATCTGGATCTGTTCGAGATCATGAAAGCGGTGTATGATACCTGCCCGGATACTTATATCCGTCCGGATCACGGAAGAATGATCTGGGATGAAGTGGGAAGACCGGGATACGGTCTGTATGACCGTGCTCTGGGAGCTACTTACATCAACGGCCTGTGGGAGGCCATCTGCAAAATGAGCAGATAACCATGGGACAAAAACGGGAAACTGGCCGGGAGTATGCGCTGCGCATGATCAAGAAGCAGATCATATCCCTGGAACTGGAGCCAGGGAGTATGGTGAGCGAGAAGGATCTTGCTGAAAAACTGGGACTTTCCAGAACCCCGGTGCGGGAGGCGCTGATTGAGCTGTCAGAGGGAGGAATCATTGAGATCTATCCCCAGCGGGGCAGCGCGATCGCCCGCATTGATTATGAGCTGGTGGAGGAAGCGCGCTTTATGCGCAGCGTTCTGGAAGGCGCGGTGGTACAGCAGGTCTGTGAGAGTGCAGAACCGGAGGCGCTTTTGAAGCTGGAGGAGAACCTTCAGCTTCAGGAGTTTTATCTGGAGAAGGCGGAGACGGGAAGGCTTATGGAGCTGGACAATGAATTTCACAGATATCTGTTTGAGATTGCCAGAAAGAATCGGGTATATGCCCTGATGCAGAGCCTTACCATTCATTTTGACCGGGTGCGGAATATGGCTTTGCGGGCAGTGAAAGATTTGAAGATCGTGCAGGACCATAAGGCAATCCTGGAAGCGTTAAAGAACCGCAACGGACAGGAGGCGCGGCAGCTTATGGAGAAACATCTGGACAGATATAAAATTGACGAGGCGGCCATCCGCAGTGCATACTGTGAGGCATATTTTAAAACAGAATAAAGGCTGATGGAGGCAATACAAAAAATCAGCAAAATAAAAAGAGTTCCCCTAAATTCCTGTTCTTCTGATCTTGGGATACAGAAAAACAGAGAAAATAGGGGAACTTTTTTGCCAGGAAATTCCTATCCAAAAACGCACTCCGTGCAGAAGCGCACTGCGGCGTGATCAGATCTTCAGGTCAAAGCCAAAATAGCGAACGGCATTTTCGTAGCTGATTCCCTTGATGATGCGTTCCAGGGCTTTCTCATCATTGGGATATTCTCCGTTTTCTACCCAGCCGCCAATGAGATCGCAGAGGATCCGGCGGAAATATTCGTGGCGGGTGT
>CAJLNC010000053.1 GCA_905207905.1 uncultured Lachnospiraceae bacterium
TGGGGAGTGTTTTCCTCCTCCGAACGCGGGGCTTCCTCCGCCTTGGCCTCTCCGTCTTTTTCCTCACCCAAAATACCAGGCTGCTCTTCCCCGACGGCAATCACAATTCCCTCTTCCGTCACTTCTTTTATTTCTCCCAGGATTACCTTTTGCTGCGCCTCCGGATCCTGGCTTTCTCCCATCTCTTCACTCTTCACCTCATCGTCAAGCTGCTCTGTATCTTCCACAGAGATCATCTCCACGTTTTCTTCCTCCACAGACTCAGCCTCTGTCATCGCTGCTGTCTCCGCTTCTGAGGCGGGTTCCTGAGCAAAAGCTCCAGTTCCTACTGATGCCAGAGATAAAGTCAATCCCATCATCAACGCCAAATATTTTTTCTTCATGCTATCAAATCCTTTCTGCTGACTATTTTTGTTGACTCTCACAGCATAAAGAAAAAATATGTTCACTCTGTGTCAAAAGCATGTTTTAACAGTGTTTTTATTATTAAGATTTTCTTAGCATCCGTGTCCAAATGAGCGCACGGTCAGAAGCGCGGAAATCTCTTTTCCTGTTTTTATTCCTTTTACCATTTTTTCTTATCTCTTTTTTTATAAAATTTTCAAAAACCTCTTCCCTTTTTTTCAAAAAGTGCTATAATCGTGATATGGAATCATAGCTCAGCTGGGATGAGCGTTCGCCTCACACGCGAGAGGTCATGGGTTCGAGCCCCATTGATTCCATTTTTTTGTGCCCATTTTCACATTCTCTGCTGCTCTCTCCATACATTTCTTCAGAATCTTTTTCAATGTTGGCATCCGTGTACACAGGACAATCCGGTAACGCCCATAGCTTGAGGCATATTGCCCTATGTACGCAGATGCTATCCTAAATCAAACTATATCCCGGTTTCACCGGCCTGCCCTCTCAGGCGCCGAAGCTAAGACACCGCCTGAACACAGAAAAAGGGCTGCGCAACATACGGCCTTGTGTCCCTTTTCCGCTGATTTCCTCTGAAAACAAACTTGTCTTCTGAGGAAAAACACGGAAACTTCACCAGGATCCATATATTGCAGTGCCCCTTCGCTGCAGTCTCTGTATTCTATCGTTCACTTTTAACATTCTGTTTCTTGGCCGCTGGCCACCACCAGCCCTCGATCCAGAACTGTATTCTATCGTCTACTTTTTAGTATTCTGCTTCTGCCTTTCCATTCCCTTCTTTTTCAGCTTTCTTCTACTGATTCATCACCTTCAGCATCAGCTCAATATTGCTCCACTCATACTGATTCATCACAGAAGGATCAAAATTGGCAGCCTCCACGGTGCCAGTGTACCAGGATTTGGAGTTAAAATACTCCTGTACATTCTCCATTACAAATTTCCGGTGATGCCTTGCATAAATCTCATTGATCGCCATCTGCAGCTCATCATCCGTCATGCCTGATAACTCACATGTCTCCAGATATCTGGAAGAGCTGTCTGCGAAATAATACTCGTCATCATGTTCCGGAACAATCTGAATCGAATCGGAGGAAGTGTTTTCAGAATTTTCATTCCAAATCGTCACCCGGCTCTTGATCCATTCCACATCATCGGACACATCTTTCCAATCATTATATATCGCTTCCTCTTCTGTGTATCCCTGAAGATCTGTAGGCAGAGCAATATAATATGTGCCGTACGCTCCATCTCCAACAATGGAATAGCTGGGTTCTGTCTGTGTAAAGCTCTGGTCTTCGCTGCACGCTACAGTCAAAAGCCTGCCTCCCGGAGTCCATCCCTGAGCCTTCTGGGCCTCTCTGGACGCCATATGGTAAAAAGTCACCCGGTCATCGGACACGGACATGCCACACCGCCCTGCCCAGTCTGCCGGAACTGTCACCTCAATCTCTTTAAAATCAAAAACAATGTTGCCATTCTCATCCGTAGCTGTCGTATACTCCCAAAGATCTTCCGGAAGCTCTGCCATTGCCGCTGTTCCCAAAAAAGCGGTTCCTAAAATACCTGCTGCTAAAGCAATTCTCATTTTTCTTTTCATATCCTGTCCCTCCTGACTCTTCTGGCATCATGGACGCCATCCTCTTTCTATCCATTCCATAGCAATCCATTTCGCCGATCTTATTCGTAATTCTGACTCTGCTTCTGACGGTTCCTCTCCCGCCCTGATTTCCTGTCTATAAGCTAACAGAACCCGAAAAGCCGCCATACTGGCTTCCTGGCATACTATGGTTTTCCTGTTTCTGTCATGCTCGGAAGCTTTTTATTTTCTATAATGATACTACCATTTTTTTTGAAAAAAATCCCATGAAGAATCCTGATATGTTTCTTAATATTTTCTGTAATTTCCCATTTGAACACCGCCAGGCAAAGGACACTTTGTAATGAAAAAGAAGGCTGCAAGCAGACTTCTCGTCCGCTCTTATTGCAAAATTCGGCGTTCCAAACCAGCCGTCTTTTATCACTCCTCCAAAGCGTTCGGCAGATTCAGATACCGCTTCACATACTGTCCAGTATAGGACTCAGGCACCTGGGCGACCTCCTCCGGCGTTCCCTTGGCAATCACAGTACCGCCCCGGTCTCCTCCTTCCGGCCCCATATCGATCAGATAATCTGCCGTTTTGATCACATCCAGGTTGTGTTCAATCACAATCACCGTATTGCCTCCGTCCGCCAGGCGATGCAGGATCTCTGTCAGTTTATGAACATCTGCAAAATGCAGTCCCGTGGTAGGCTCATCCAAAATGTAAACCGTATTTCCCGTACTGCGGCGGCTCAGCTCTGCAGCCAGCTTGATCCTCTGGGCCTCTCCTCCGGAAAGCTCTGTGGATGGCTGCCCAAGTCTGATATAAGAAAGTCCCACATCATACAGGGTCTCAATCTTTCTTTTAATAGAAGGAATATGATCAAAAAATTTCAATGCTTCCTCCACCGTCATATTCAGAACATCATAAATGTTCTTGCCCTTATATTTCACTTCCAGGGTTTCCCGATTATACCGCTTTCCGTGACAAACCTCACAAGGAACGTATACATCCGGCAAAAAGTGCATCTCAATCTTTAAGATACCGTCTCCGCTGCAGGCTTCACACCGGCCCCCCTTTACGTTAAAGCTAAAACGTCCCTTCTTATATCCTCTGGCTTTGGCATCTGTGGTGGCCGCAAACAGATCCCGAATCTGATCAAACACTCCGGTGTAAGTGGCAGGATTGGATCTGGGCGTCCGCCCTATGGGGGACTGGTCAATGGCAATCACCTTATCCAGCTTCTCGATTCCCCGAATCGCCTTATATTTTCCCGGAACGGTGCGGGCCCGGTTTAGCTTGGCCGCCAGCACCTTATATAAAATTTCATTTACCAGCGAGCTTTTTCCGGAACCGGACACCCCGGTAACGCAGGTAAGCACACCCAATGGAAAATCCACTGTAATATTTTTCAGATTATTTTCCGCTGCCCCTGCCACCTGCATCCAGCCTGCAGGCTTTCTCCGGATCTGGGGCACAGGAATCTTTTTCTTTCCGCTTAGATACGCCCCTGTGATGGAATCCGGGTTTTCCATGATCTCTTCTGCCGTTCCCTCTGCCACCACATATCCGCCGTGTTCTCCTGCTCCCGGCCCGATATCCACCACATGATCTGCTGCCCGGATCGTATCCTCATCATGCTCTACCACAATCAGAGTATTCCCCAGATCTCGAAGATGCAGCAGCGCTCCCAACAGCTTGTCATTGTCCCTCTGGTGCAGCCCGATGCTGGGCTCATCCAGAATATAAGCCACTCCCAC
Organism: uncultured Lachnospiraceae bacterium; assembly: GCA_905207905.1. The sequence continues at coordinate 3,761 of CAJLNC010000053.1, forward strand.
CAGACCGGAACCAATCTGGGTAGCCAGCCGGATTCTCTGGGCCTCTCCCCCGGAGAGCGTGCCTGTAGCCCTGGCCAGGCTTAAGTATTCCAGCCCCACATCCACCAGAAAACCGATTCTTGCACGGATTTCCTTTAAAATCTGATGTCCGATCAGCTTTTGCTGCTCTGATAGTTCCATCTGCTGCAAAAACTGCTGCAGATGCCCGATAGACATAGCAGTGATCTCCGAAATATTCTTGTCTGCCACCGTCACCGCCAAAGCGGAGGGCTTCAGTCTCTGCCCCTTACAGGTTTTGCAGGGTGTAATGCGCATAAAGGATTCATATTCCGCTTTGCTGGCCTCTGAAAAAGTTTCCCGATAGCGCCGCTCTACATTTTTGATCAGCCCTTCAAAGGCAACATCATACACGCCCTCTCCACGCTGCCCCTTGTAATGCACCTTCACCTCTTTCCCATCCGTTCCGTAAATCAATACCTTCCGCACTTCCTCTGAAAGATCCTGGAACGGCGTGTCAAGGCTGAACTGATATTCTTCTGCCAAAGCATCCAGGATGGCTCTGGTAAAGCTCCCCTTATCCTTGCAGGACTGCCAGCCCATCACCACAATGGCCCCCTGAGAAATACTCAAAGACGGATCCGGAATCATCAAATCCAGGTCAAATTCCATCTTATACCCCAGTCCGTAGCAGTCCGGACAAGCCCCAAAGGGATTGTTAAAGGAAAAACTTCTGGGCTCAATCTCCTCCACGCTGATTCCGCAGTCCGGGCAGGCAAAATTCTGGCTGAAGGTGATACTCTCCTCCTGCGGCAGTTCCTCTCTCCGCGGTGTTCCGGCTGTCTCCGGCTGATCCGGATCCTTCTTGGGCCGCTGAACATCCACCAAAGCCAACCCCTCTGCCAGCTCCATCACCTGTTCCAGGGATTCTGAGAGTCTCTTTTCAATGCCTGGTTTTACCACCAGACGGTCTACCAGGATCTCAATGGTATGTTTTAAATTCTTGTCCAGCTTGATCTCTTCCGAGAGTTCGTACATATTTCCATCGATTCGCACCCGAACATAGCCGCTCTTTTTCGCCTGAGCCAGCAGCTTCACATGCTCTCCTTTCCGCCCCCGCACCACCGGAGCCAAAAGCTGGAGCCTGGTGCGCTCCGGAAGCTCCATCAGCTGATCCACCATCTGGTCAATGGTCTGCTTTTTAATCTCCTTGCCGCACTTCGGGCAATGAGGGATCCCGACTCTGGCGTACAGCAGACGAAAATAGTCATAAATCTCTGTCACTGTTCCCACCGTAGATCTGGGATTTCGGTTGGTGGATTTCTGGTCTATGGAAATAGCCGGCGGCAGTCCCTCAATGCTCTCCACCACAGGCTTCTCCATCTGTCCCAAAAACTGCCTTGCATAGGAGGAGAGGGATTCCATATAGCGCCGCTGTCCCTCCGCATAAATCGTATCAAAAGCCAGGGAGGACTTACCGGAACCGGACAACCCGGTAAGCACCACAAACTGGTTTCTTGGAATATCTACATCAATATTTTTCAGGTTATGCTCATTCGCCCCCCGAATACGAATATATTTTTTTAAGTCTTTTTTTATCTCCATCTTTTTCCGCTTTCTTTCTCGCTTGCTGTTTCCTGCTCTGTCTGCTCTTTGTTCTACCTAGTTCTTTATCCGGCCGTTTCCCGGCTACTTCTCTTCAGCCCGCTTCCATGCTCTGTCAATACCCGTTTCCTGCCCCTTTGTTCTTCTATTCCTTTGTACTTCCGTTCTGCCGATTTTTTCATTGATATGCTGCCATTTCATCCTTTTTAAGAATCTTTCCGGTTTCAGTCTGCCAGCTCCTGAAGATGTTTTTTCAGCTGAAGCATCTTATCTCTCAGCTCTGCCGCTGCCTCAAAATTCAGCTCTGCCGCTGCCTTCTTCATCTGCTTCTGTACTTCGCCCACCAGTTTCTCCAGTTCCTGACGGCTCATGGACTCCGGATCCTTATCAAAGGCTTTTTCTTCCCTGGCAATCTCTTTGGAAATGCTGATCAGATCCCTCACAGCCTTTTTAATGGTCTGAGGTGTAATGCCATGTTCCTGATTGTATTGATCCTGAATCGCCCGGCGGCGCTCTGTCTCCTCGATGGCCCGTCCCATAGACTCCGTAATACTGTCCGCATACATGATCACATGCCCCTCTGCATTTCTGGCGGCACGCCCGATGGTCTGGATCAGGGAAGTCTCTGAACGAAGGAAGCCCTCCTTATCTGCATCTAAAATAGCAACCAACGAGATTTCCGGAATATCCAGTCCCTCCCGGAGCAGATTGATCCCAACCAGCACATCGAACACATCCATGCGCATATCCCGGATGATCTCCGTCCGCTCAAGAGTATCGATATCGCTGTGAAGATAACGCACCCGTATCCCCACTTCCTTCATATAATCCGTCAGATCCTCTGCCATTCGCTTCGTGAGTGTTGTCACCAGCACCTTATTGCCAGCCTGAATCTCTTTATTTACCTCACCCACCAGGTCATCGATCTGGCCTTCCACAGGCCGTATCTCTACCTTTGGATCCAAAAGCCCTGTGGGACGGATGATCTGCTCCGCCCGAAGCAGCTCATGCTCCTCCTCATAAGGACCTGGAGTGGCAGACACAAACAGGATCTGATCTATTTTACTTTCAAATTCCTGAAAATTCAAGGGGCGGTTATCTTTTGCCGAAGGCAGACGGAACCCATAATCCACAAGCGTTGTCTTTCTGGACTGGTCTCCCGCAAACATCCCCCGGATCTGGGGCACTGTCATGTGAGACTCATCAATGATGATCAAAAAATCATCTGGGAAAAAATCCATCAGGGTATGAGGGGTAGCTCCTGCCGGCATCCCAGCCAGATGGCGGGAATAATTCTCAATTCCAGAACAAAAACCCGTCTCCCGGAGCATCTCAATGTCAAAATGCGTCCGCTCAGCAATACGCTGAGCCTCCAGCAGTTTGTCCTCACTCTTAAAATATTGTACCCGTTCTTTTAGTTCCTCCTCAATAGCCTTTGTTGCTTCCAAAATTTTCTGCATGGGAACCACATAATGGGACGCCGGGAAAATAGCCACAAAATCCAGCGCCTTCTTCACTGTCCCGGTAAGCACATCAATCTCCGTGATCCGGTCAATCTCATCCCCAAAAAACTCAATCCGATAGGCAAAATCCGTACCGTCTGCCGGAAAGATCTCCAGCACATCCCCCCTCACCCGGAAGGTACTGCGGTGAAAATCCATGTCATTGCGCTCATACTGAATGTCAATGAGCTTTCGGATGATCTCATCCCGATCCCGCTCCTGCCCCTGGCGCAGATAGATCACCATATCTTTGTAATCCACCGGGCTGCCCAGTCCATAGATACAAGAGACACTGGATATAATAATGACATCTTTCCGCTCCACCAACGACGCTGTGGCAGACAGCCTCAGCTTATCGATCTCTTCATTGATAGAAGAATCCTTGGCAATATAAGTATCCGAAGAGGGCACATAAGCCTCCGGTTGATAATAGTCATAATAGGAGACAAAATATTCCACTGCGTTCTCAGGGAAGAACTCCTTAAACTCCCCGTAAAGCTGTGCAGCCAGGGTTTTATTGTGGGCAATAATCAGGGTGGGCTTGTTTAATTTTTGTATTACATTGGCCATGGTAAAAGTCTTTCCAGAGCCTGTAACCCCTAGTAAAGTCTGGCATTGATTGCCTTCCTGGAAGCCCTGGACAAGCTGCTCAATGGCCTGGGGCTGGTCGCCGGTGGGGGCAAATTCTGAGTGCAATTTAAAGGCAGATCCACCGGAGCTGTCTTTATGAGCAGGCAGCGAAGCGGACTGCGAATGTCCTTGACTATTCATAAACGTATTTTCCTTTCAAAAAACCATAGTAAAAAGTTCGTGTATAAGGCAAAAATTCGTCGTGGTGCGTATTCTATACCATGCCTTATACACGAACTTTTACCAGATTACGAATCTTGGTCACAAAAACCACATTTTCAAGATGCCGCAACACCGCATAAAACCTGGTGGAATTGGCATCACAGAAGGTCACTAAAAACTACTAGGAAGTATAACACAAACAAGTAAAAAAGTATAGACAAAAGGCGGAACATTTGTTCTTTTTTATTTCCCCTCTCCACAGCTTCTGCCGAAGCTGCCGCGCACCTATACCAGTTTTCCCATAGCATTACAGAAAAAGGGAGTGTTGCAAAATACAGCTTTCGGCGCTACCCCTTCGGGTGATTTTCCTCCGAAAACTAACATGTTTTCTGCGGAAAACCCATCAAAAATCCGCCGAAAGCAGTATTTTGCAACGCCCCCTCCGCCCAGGCCAATCGCTTTGGCCATGTCTTTCTTCTATAAAGCGGAAAAGAGCAGCCTCACAGCTGCTCTCCATTCCCTCTGATGATGTCCCGATACCAGTACGCAGAGTCCTTCCAAATCCTCTCCTGGGTACAAAAATCTGTGTAGATCAGTCCAAACCGCAGGGTATACCCCATGGCCCACTCAAAATTATCCGTAAGGGTCCAATGGAAATATCCTCGCAAATCAATTTCCTCTGCCGCCCGCTTCAGGCACCGCAGATACCTCTGCAAAAAATCTATGCGCTGCGGGTCATGCACACAGCCGTCCAGGGATACCACATCTGCGCCGGCCATTCCATTCTCTGTAATACAAATGGGCTTCTTGTACCGCTCATACAAAAAGCGCGGCCCCCAGTAAAGACATTCCGGAGTCACCGGCCAGCCTGACGCTGTCTGGGGAAATCCCGGACAGCGCCTTTCCTCCTGGGGCATTCCATTTTCTCCCATATAGAAGCATCTTCCGTTGTAAATATTTTGTCCGTAAATATCTATCTCCTGGGAAATAGCCTCCAGATCCCTTTCATATTTCTTCGGCAGATACTGCCCATACAGACGCAGGCCGTCCTCAGGGTAACGGCCCAGCATCACCGGATCCGACCACCAGGAGACGTTCCAGGTCCAGTTTTTTTCGTCCTCAGGCACAGAAAAAAACATGCTCCGCGCAGCTTCTATATCCTCCGGCCGCTGGCTTTTGGGATAACACACTCCCGCAGTGGGCGCATATCCCACAACGGTATCCTTCCTCCCAAACTCCCGGATTTTTTCCACCGCTGCCCCGTGAGCCCGCAAAACGTTGTGGGACATAGCCACCGTATCCTCCAGGGATCCCCTAAGCCCCGGCGCGTGTTCTCCCCGGAGATATCCAAGTCCAATAAAGCATTGAGGTTCATTTAAGGTGAAAAAATACTTTACCCGATCCCCGAAATGCCGAACCAGGAGTTCTGCATACATTCCAAACCATCTGGCAATGTCTCTGTTCAGCCAGCCGCCCCGCTTATGCAGATCATAGGGAAGCTCCCAGTGAAACAGCGTCATATAGGGCTCTATTCCGGCTTCCAGAAGCCCCTCCACCAGCCTGTCATAAAAAGCAAGCCCTTCCTCATTGACCCTTCCCGTTCCCTCCGGGAAAATCCTGGACCAGTCTACAGAAAAACGGTAGGCCTTTACCCCCATTTTTTCCATGGAATGAATATCCTCCGGATAGCGGTGGTAAAAATCACAGGCACTTTTTGCCGTATGCCCCTGACATACGCGGCCCTCCTGTTCTTCAAAGGCGTCCCACACGCTACGCCCCTTTCCGTCTCCGGCCCAGGTTCCTTCTGCCTGATGGGCGCTGGAGGCCACGCCCCACACAAAATCCTTTGGAAATCCCATACCATCACCCCTTCACGCTTCCGGCAGCTACTCCTGCCACAATATACTTTGACAAAAACAGATATACCACAACCACCGGAAGGATGGAAAATACGATCATAATATATACCTGCCCCATATCAAACTTCAAAAAATCCGCGCTCCGTAGCTGCGCAATCAGAATCGGCAGCGTCTTTTTGCTCTCATCGTGAAGGATCAATGCCGGAGTAAAATAATTGTTCCAGCTTGTCACAAAGGTAAAGATCATCTGCACAGCAATCGCCGGCTTCATCAAAGGTAAAACAATATGATTAAAGGTATGGAACTCTCCTGAACCGTCAATTCTGGCCGACTCAACAAGGGAAAGCGGAAGATTGCTTTCCATATACTGCTTGATATAATAAAAGGTGATCGGCGCAGCGATCGTCGGCAGAATCAGGGGAAGAAACGAATCCTCCAGCTTCATTTTGGATACCAGCTGTACAAAGCCCAAGGCCGTCACCTGGGTGGGAATCATCATAATCATCAAAATGAAGGTGAAAATCGCTTTTTTCCCGGGAAAGCTGTATGCGTGAATGGCATATGCGGTCATAGTAGAAAAATAAGTGCTTACCACCGCGCTGGTTCCCGCTATAATCAGGCTGTTGATAAGTCCGGACCATACTGGAAGCGTGCCTGCCAGAAGATTTTTCCAGTTATCCAAAAGATGCGTGCTGGGCACAGGGGTAAACCCCTTTGTCATCTCCCCATGAGAACGGGTGGCATTGATAAACAGGATATAAAACCAAAACAGACACAAAAACACCATAAAGATCAGCACGATATAGGCGATTAACCGACGGGTTCCCACGGAAATCCCTTTCTTTTTTTCTGCTTCTTTTTTCATCTCCGTCCCTCCTACCTGTCCTTCTTTTCAGCAGTAACCTTAAATATGAGAATACTCAAAACACCGGTAAGCAAAAACATCAAAACAGACAACGCGCCTGCCATACCGTAATTTTTACTGTACAGATGTTTATTCAAATACATGATCAGCGTCATGGTAGAGCGCATGGGGTCGCCGGTGGCATTCGTCAGCACCTGGGGTACGTCAAACATCTGCAGTCCGCCGATCAGGGAAGTGATCATAACGTAAATGAGAATGGGTCTTAAAAGCGGCAGCGTGATCTTAAAGAATACCTGGGTGGAGGTTGCTCCGTCCACCTCTGCCGCCTCATAAAGGGAGGCATCAATTCCCATCATTCCCGCCATCAGCAAAATCGTGGTGTTGCCGAACCACATCAGAAAGTTCATCAGCGCCACCAGCGTTCTGGCGCTCCAGGTATTGCTGAGAAATTTGAAGGGCTGATCCAAGATCCCCATCTGGATCAGCATAGAATTTATGGGGCCGCTTTCTGAAAACAGGGTGAAAAACAGCATGGCAAAGGCGGCTGCCATAATCAGGTTCGGAAGGTAAATAACTGTTTTAAAGAAGCTGGTACATCGAAGGCGAAGGGTCGGATCCGAAAACCAGGCGCTCAGAAGAAGCGCCGCCAGAATCTGAGGTATAAATCCCATCACCCACATGATCATGGTATTTTCCAGATAAACCAGGAGCTCTCCGCCGGAGATCAGCTTCACAAAATTTTCCAATCCCACAAAATTAGGCCCCACCTGGGTCAATCCGGAACGATAATTTTCAAAAAAGCTGTTGTAGACGGTGGTTGCCAGCGGTATCAGCTGAAAAACCACAAAGACAACGAGAAACGGCATTAAAAACAGATAGCCCCATCTGTTATAGCTCACCGCTTTTTTGTTGTTATATTTTTCCATAAACGCCCCTCCCTCTTCACTGCATTTTGCAAAGCTCGCAGCAGCTCTCTCCTCCTGTAAAAAGCTGCTGCCAGCCTTGCAGGTATCCTTGATCCGGAAGACGGCAAAATACAAAGCCCGACAGCTTTTCGGCGTATTTTTCTCCGAAAATCCGTTTGTTTTCGGAGAAAAATCACCGGAAAAGATAACGACGGAGTTATTTTGCCGCATCTCCTTTAAACATTGCAGTTATTTCTTTTTCAGAAGCTCTTTCAAAAAGCCAGCTTAATAGGTCAGTTCCGGATATTTTTCTACCACAGCGGTATGGAACAGCTCCAAAGCCTCCTCCTGCGTTGCGTTTCCTTCAAAATAATTCTTCATGGCATTCTGGAATTCTTCATTGCAGCCCTGGTCATAGGGAGAAATCTTACTTAGATCAATGCTGTCGATTCCGGCCAGGAACTTGGAAATCGGGTTCTGGCCTCCAAGGATCGCGTCGCCAAAGCTCTCGTCTGTTGCCAATGCTTCCATAGCGCTCTTGTTATTTACAAAATCACCGTCAGCCTTTGCAATTTCTGTCATAATGTCTGCATTACAGGTCATGTTGAGCATAATATCCTTTACAAGCGTAGGATTGTCTGTTCCTGCTGCTCCTGCGATCCATGTGCCTCCCCAGAAAAAGCCCTGAGGTCCCTCTGTAACAGCCCAGCCGCCCTGGCTTCCAACACTGCCTTCGGTATCGCCTGCCATGGAGAAATCATAAAACCATGCCGGTCCAAAATAACAGAATACGTTGCTGTCCTGATAGAAGCCCTTGCTCCAGTCATCGCTCCAGAGCTCATACGTCGCTGTTTGCCCTGCATCTACCATGGCCTTTGAGGTTTCTACCCATTTCATCAGATTTTCGTCAATATTAATCTTTCCATCTTCCACCCATTTGCTGGTGACATTGTTGGAAAATACGCGGTAGGTATCGTTGACAGAAGAGGTCATGGCATAGCCCTTTTCCTGCATCTTGGCTGACGTCTCCAGGAAGGTATCCCAATCAGCCAGGTAGTTCTGTACCTCTGCCGGATCGTCTGTGCCCAGCACCTCTTTTGCAATATCCCGGCGGTAGATCAAAAGCCCCGGGCAGCCCTGCCAGGAAACGCCCTTGAGGTTACCGTTTGAATCTGTCACGATATCCTTTGTATACTGGAACTGTTCTGCCAGATCCTCATCTGTAATCCCCAGATCCGCAATATTCATGGTATACTCCGTATCTACATATTTCAGCGCATAATCCGCTTCCAAGAGGAAAAGATCTATTTTGTCATCTGCTGCCGCATCTGCCTGCTTCAAAAGATTTTCGTCCAGATTGTTCTGGTATGCGTTATCATCGCTTGGAGTGATATTCCATTTCACAGTAATATCTCCAATGGTGCCTGTTGTTCCGTCTATTTCCTCATAGCCGGGGTAATGGTCTGTGATACGGCTCTTAAATTCTTCATTCCAGCAGTAGATGTTGAAAATTTTTCCTTCTTCCTCCTGCGCCATAACTGGCATTGCCACAGCCATTGTCCCTGTCAGCATTGCTGCTGTCAAAATAACGCTCATTGCTCTTTTTTTCATAGTTCTTTTCCTCCTTTAATATTTTGACCGCCAATCTTTTTTACAGAGGCTCCTTTAAAAAGTACGCCCTCCACTGTAAATTTATCAATCAGCGTAGTCTTCGGATTTTCAATCAGGCTGATCAATTTTTCGGCCGCCATTCGGCCAATCTCTTCTGTGTCCTGACAAAGGGTTGTGAGCTTTGGCTCCAGAAGTCTTGCGATGTGGATTCCGTCATATCCGGCAATAGAAATATCCTCCGGTATCCGAAGTCCTCTTTCCCGTATCTCGTTAATTCCTCCGATAGCGGAAAAGTCGTCCGGATAAAGAATACAGGTGGGGGGATCCGCCAGCTCCAACAGCTCGGCAGTCGCAGCAGCTGCCTTATCTGCATTCCTGTAGGGCACCGTCCGCATATATTCATCAGGTATCTCCAGCCCCTTCCCCTGAAGAGTGCGGTAAAAGCTGCACACCCGGTCCCTGGTAACGGAAGAATCCTCTCCATGAATATAGGCGATCTTCCGATGTCCCTGCTCATAAATATAGCCTGCCAGATCTGCCATTCCCTGAATGTTGTTTGATACCACTGCGATTCTTCCGTCAAACACATGGTCTATGGTGACGATAGGAATGTCCGAGCGCATCAGCTCCTGTACCTCTCCAGTATAAAAATCAATACAGGCAGCCACCACACCGTCCACGCCCCGATACCGGCAGTGCTCGTAATAGCTCATCTTCTGGCCGGAAATATTTCCGCTGGTAAAGGTAATGTCATACCCCCTTTCCTCCGCTTCTTTCCGAAAGCCTTCTAACACATGATTAAAATAATCGTGAGTCAGGCCGCTCCTGGCCTCGTCCATAAACAGCACGCCCAGATTATAGCTGCGTTTTGTTTTCAAAATCCTTGCTGAAGAATTGGGAAGATATCCCATTTGGGCCGCTGTGTTCAAAATCAGTTTTCGGGTTTCCTCTCCAATGTCCGAATAACCGTTCAGCGCTTTGCTAACGCTGGCCACAGACACATTACATTTCTTTGCTATCTCTTTTATGGATACCATATACACGCCTCTATCTTTCATCTTCTAAATCGTTTTCGTAAATATATTGTATTTTATTTTGCACAATTAATCAATAGTATTTTTTAGATTTTTGTATCTTTTATATAAATTTATTTGTTTGCACAAAAATGTCATTCATTTCCTCGGCGCAAAAATAAAATTTGCACAGAAATCGCCCCTGATTTACGAAACTTTTTCGCTCTCAATTCCGTTTTTTACAGATATCCGCTTTTTCCTCCTTCTTTTTCATCCAATTCTCCACTACTTCCGCAAAAAAACTGGTTGCTTTTCCCTTCTATTTCCTATATACTGAGGTTGTAAGCAAAATATTGCAAGAATTCCTCTTATTTTGTCAAAACTTATTCGTTTTCGTATCATTATTTACAGTAAATTTATTCCTTACTATTTGATTTAGGAGGTATTCTTATGAAATTCGGTTATTTTGACGATGCTGCTAAAGAATATGTGATCACCACCCCCGACACGCCCCTTCCCTGGATCAATTATCTGGGAAGCAAGGATTTCTTTTCCCTTATTTCCAACACCTGCGGAGGCTACAGCTTCTATAAGGACGCCAAGCTGCTCCGCATCACCAGATACCGCTATAACGGCCTTCCCCTGGATTCCAACGGCAAATATTATTACATTCAGGACAAGGGCATTATCTGGAATCCGGGCACCATGCCCTCCGGCACGCCGGTAGACTCCTACGAATGCCGCCACGGACTGGGCTACAGCCGCTTTACTTCCGTCAAAAACGGACTGCAGGCGGAGCTTCTGGCCTTTGTCCCTGTAGACGACCCCTGCGAGATCAACAGGCTGACTCTCACCAACACCACCCAAAAGCCCAAAGATTTTTCACTTTTTTCCTATGTAGAGTTCTGCCTGTGGAACGCAGTAGACGACAGCACAAACTTCCAAAGGAATTTAAGCATTGGAGAAACCGAGCTAGAGGGAAGCACCATCTATCACAAGACCGAGTACCGGGAGCGACGCTGCCACTACAGCTTTTTCAGTGTAAATGCCCCTATTGACGGCTATGATACCAGCAGAGACGCTTTTCTCGGAGTGAGAAACGGAAACGCCTTTCCCGACGCGGTAAGAGAAGACCAGTCCCGCTGTTCCAGCACAAACGGCTGGTATCCCATCGCCAGCCACCGTCTCCGCCTGACTCTGATGCCCGGTGAATCAAAGGAGCTGATCTTTATCCTGGGTTACGGGGAAAATCCCAAGGATAACAAATGGGAAGGCCCCGGCATCATCAGAAAAGACAGCGCCCGACGGATCCTGGAGCGCTATTCCCACAGCGCCCAGGCTGCGGAGGCTTTTGAAAACCTGAAGCGGTACTGGGAAAATCTTCTTTCCCGCTATCAGGTAAAAAGCGGCGACTCCCATGTAAACCGCATGGCCAATATCTGGAACCAGTATCAGTGCATGATCACTTTCAACCTTTCCCGTTCCGCCTCCTACTACGAATCCGGAACCGGACGGGGCATGGGCTTCCGCGATTCCTGCCAGGATATTCTTGGCTTTGTCCATCTGGTGCCGGACCGGGCCCGTCAGCGGATCCTGGATATCGCCGCCACGCAGTTTCCTGACGGAAGCGCTTATCACCAGTACCAGCCGCTTACCAAAAAGGGAAATCTCGACATTGGAAGCGGCTTCAACGACGACCCCTTATGGCTGATCGCCGCCGTGTCCGCCTATTTAAAGGAAACCGGAGATTTTTCTATTTTAAAAGAGCCGGTTCCCTTTGACACCAGAGAGGAACTGTCGGATACGCTCTATCAGCACCTGATCCGTTCCTTTTCCTATTCCAGCAGCCATTTGGGGCCCCATGGGCTTCCTCTTATCGGGCGTGCCGACTGGAATGACTGCTTAAACCTCAACTGCTTCTCCGAGGAACCCGGGGAATCCTTCCAGACCACCGGGCTTTCCTCCGGCCCTGTAGCCGAATCTGTCTTTATTGCCGGCATGTTCGTAAAATATGGCAGGGAATTTGCGGAAATTTCCCGTCTTGCAGGGGAAGAGGAGCAGGCCGCAGAGGCAGAAGCCGCAGTAGAGAAAATGATTCAGTCCGTTCTTGCCTCGGGCTGGGACGGCCAGTGGTTTTTGCGCGCTTACGACGCCAGCTCTCAGAAGATTGGCTCCAGCCAATGCCAGGAGGGTAAAATTTACATTGAACCCCAGGGCTTTTGCGTCATGGCCAGAATCGGCATGGAGGAGGGGCTGTGTCAAAAAGCGTTGGATTCTGTGCAGAAATATCTGGAAACGCCTTACGGCATTATGCTGCTCCAGCCAGCTTATCACTCCTACTATAAAAATCTTGGCGAAATTTCTTCCTATCCGCCGGGATATAAAGAAAACGCCGGGATCTTCTGCCATAATAATCCCTGGATCTCCATTGCCGAGACAGTGCTGGGGCGGGGCGACCGGGCCTTTGAGGTGTATAAGAAGACCTGTCCCTCCTACATCGAAGAGCTCAGCGAGATCCACCGGACAGAGCCTTATGTCTACTCTCAGATGATCGCCGGAGCAGACGCCCCCACTTGCGGAGAAGCGAAAAACAGCTGGCTCACCGGCACTGCCGCCTGGAGCTTCTGCTGCCTTTCCCAGGCTATTCTGGGAATCATTCCCGACTATAAGGGACTGCGCGTCGACCCCTGCGTTCCTTCTGATTTTGGAAATTTTGAAGTGACACGCTTCTTCCGGGACAGCCTGTATCATATCCGCGTACAAAACCCCGACCATGTGCAAAAGGGCGTTCGCCGGATTTTAGTAGATGGCTGCGAGATCAAGGGAACTCTTATTCCTATTGTAAATGGGAAAAAGGAATACCAGGTCGAGGTGACTATGGGATAGGCAAAACGTATTCTGTTTCCGTTTTTAAAAAAGGGGATGTTGTAAAATACGAATTCCGGTGGATTTTCGGTATATTTTTCTCCGATAAGATATTATTTTTCAAAGAAAAATCACCCGAAAGGGTACCGCCGGCGGTATTTTG
>CAJLNC010000054.1 GCA_905207905.1 uncultured Lachnospiraceae bacterium
GAAAAATTCAAGGGACAGTAATGTTATTTACAGTATTTATGTTTGCTTGTCAGTATGGACTTACAAGGGAAACAGTAGCAGAAAATTTTTCGAGAACTGGTATATGTTGGAGCGAATTTGCACTAAATGTAGTATTCAGTATCCTTCTGATTTTTCTGGTTTGGGATGATGATTATATTCTATCAGATGAGAGCATTACAGTTCGAAGAGTTATTTTTTGTAAAAAACATAAATGGAATGAATTCCCTTATTGTGGAATTTGTTATAAAAAAAATGAAAATGCAGATGATAGAAATGAAAAATTATTGTACTTTTCAAATAAACCCGAGTCAGATAGTAAATTCGAAAAAGTGTATCATGTCATAGAGTATACACCTGAGATTGAGGCAATTTTCCAAATTTATTGTCCACAAATGCCAGATCTAGACTGGGAGTTTTGGAAAAACGAGCTAATGGGTACAAAAATGTGGGAAGACGCAGATATTGATAATTACAAACGAAAAATTTTTAAATACGATTTTATCCAGTCTGTTCATTTTTTACCAATAATATGTGCTTTAAAACTTGCAAGTAATTATTATGTTCCAGTAGTGATGTTGGTAGGTGCAATAGCATTTACATATAGTCCATTTATAAAAAAATGGCATAATAAAGTAAAGGAACTTACAAGAGAATATCAGAGAGCTGCATTATGTCAATTGATTGCGGAAAGATGCACTTAAAAATATGGAGATTATGTATAATGCATCAGAGCATTATGAAGGATGGTTAATAGAAAATATAGTAATAAATCATTAAAACTTAAAGTATGTTAGATGTAGAAAAGCAGAAAGGCGTATCCTTTCTGCTTTTTTATTAGAAAAAAATAATCATTAACCGGAAGTGGTTTGTTTTGAAAAACTGGATAAATAGATGTATTATAAAAAAGTAATAATGCCCTAAAGAAAGTAAAAAAGTAAAACGAAAAGAGGTCTATCATGAAAAAAATAGTAGGACTGATTATGGCAGTGACAATAGCATTGTCATTAAATGCTTGTACTTTTACAGGCCAGTCAGAAACAAGTAATATGGTTGATGAGTCTGTTTCTGTTGACCAGGAAGGAAAGGTCATAAGAGTTGATATTCCTAATGGAGATGGTACATTCACTACGTTAGAAGGAGAAGAAGCACAAAAATGGTATGATAAAGCAGGTGAAGAAGATCAACAGGAAGCTGCCGAAGAAGCTTCAACGCAATCAATAGAAGATGTTAAATAATACATCTAGATTAAAGGAGCGAGGTAATGAAAAAGAAGACATTTTTAGTATTTATTTTATTTTTAACATGGCTTAATTACTTATTATCTTATGAATATGTAAAAATTATGGTGGATACGGCGGATGCTTCTAAAGTTAGTAATACAATAGTGTTGTTGATCTTTCCTATAATGTGGAATTATGGAGCAGCTATTATAAAAATTATTAGTTCTATCGCAGTGATTATCATCACCTTGATATATCAAACTAATGAATATGTTGATATAAGAAAAATTTGTTATTCGTCCGATGATTCGCTGATATGGAAGATTGTAAGTATTTTGTTTTATATTGCGATAGTATTGTTTGCTGCGTATATGCTATGGTCAAATGTTAAATATAGTTTCTTTGGTATAACGTGGTTCTTATCGAGTATCCTGTTGGCAAGTTCTTATTTTGTATGGATTAAAAATTTATTATTTCGTTTACAAGATAGCTAATTATCAGTAAGTGAAAAAAACGGAGATGTTGCAGTGGAATGGTAATGTAACATCTCCGTTTTAATATTTTAATTTTGATATAAGTTAGATGTGTAAAAAGACAACAAAAAAAGCACGAGACGGGATTCGAACCCGCGACCCTCGCCTTGGCAAGGCGATACTCCACCACTGAGCCACTCGCGCATCTCATTTATTGTTCCAGCGAACATTCAATATATTACTATACGTTCCTAAATTTGTCAAGATGTTTTTTTATATTTTTTTATTTTTTTATTTTTCACCGTTCCTTTTCCGCTCCCCTTCAAATCCCCTTTTCTTTTCTGGCTTTGACCGGGGGTGTTGCAAAATAATGGTGCCAGTAGATGTTCGGTGTGTTTTTCACCGAACATCTACTATTTCGGAGAAAAATCACCTAAAAAGATACCGCCGGAGGTATTTTGCAGCATCCCCGTTTCAGACCTTCTATTCTGTTTTTTCCAGAATACTCAGCAGATACTGGTTGTTCGGCAGGGATTTGTGGGTAATATTATCCAGGCGGATCAGATCCAGATCCATCCAGATCTCTTCAGCCGCCACCATCACATTGGCCAGCATGATTCCCATGTCAAACTCTGTAAAACGGTTCAACACCATCCGCCGACTGGTGGGGAGCTTAGAAAATACATGAATTCTGTTTTCATACACCACGAATCGCCAGGGCTGATTATTCATACTGGAGGGTGCCAGCCTTGCTGCCTCCAGGATCTCCTTCACCCAGGTCTTGGGACGCTCCTTATAAACGCACAGTTCTTCCAGGGAAAGGCGCTTGACTCCGTACCCCTGGCGCAGAAGGCTGCCCTTTGGCCGGCCAAAGGCCATGGCCATCACAAATCCCAGTCCCTCCCGCTCTTCCTCATGCTTTTTTTTGGTGAATCCCAAAAAACAGCTCCCCACTCCCTTGGTAGTGAGATAAAGAGAGATCAGCTCCATGATATAGCCTGCATTCAACTGGCTTTTCTCCCTTGTCTCCGAGTAAATCAAAAGATAATAGGGAGCTTCTGCTCTAAACAGCCCCCGCACCTTATCTTTTCCGGAGATACAGTCCGCTATCTCCAGTCGGGTTCGAATGCCAGGAAAAAGAGGCTCCATCTGTTCTGCAAAGGTAAAGATCCCGGATAAAACCGTTTGGTTTAAAGGCTCCATCCGGTATCCCCGAATAGATTTTCGCCCATACACTGCTTCATACAAATTCATACGCTCACCTGCTTTTCTCTTCTGTACGCACAGCCGTTTCCTTAGTCGGACACAAAATTGTTCAGCCAGACTCCTTTTTTCAGAAGCACAAACCCGATCACTGCTTTGATCAGCTCTGCCGCCTGAACGCAGAAGAAAATGGTTGTAATAGGCAGCGGAGTCATGCCCGTAAGAACTCTTGCAAGGGGAATGCTCACCACCCAGACAAACACGCTGTCAAACAGCAAGGTCACCACTGTTTTTCCTCCGGAGCGAAGGGTAAAATAACAGCAGTTGATAAAGGACTGCACCGGCATGATCATAGCCAGAATGGTAATGAACCCGGCCGCCAGCCCCCGAACCTCCTCCGTGGTATTGTAGATTCTGGGGAATAAGGGAGCTGCACCGATCATTGCCAGGCCAATCACTGCACTTCCCAGCACAGAAGCTGCGATCAGCTTCACATCCTGATCCTTCGCTTCCTCCATCTTGCCCGCTCCCAGCAGCTGACCGATGAGAATGGATACCACGCTTCCCAGGGTCAGATAAAAGACGCTGAACACGTTGGAGATGGTAGAGCTAATATTAATGCCTGCCACTACCACCAGTCCCCGGACGGAATAACTCTGATTCAGCACCGCCATTCCTGCTGCCCAGAGAACTTCATTTAAGATCAGAGGAGAACCCTTAATAAAAATCTTCTTCTGAAGCTCCATCGGCACCCATAATTTCCGGTAAGCTCCTCTGGCAAAGGGGTACTCCGCCTTATTTCGCTCCACAATCACAATAATCAGTATGGCCTCCGCGAAACGGGAGATCACCGTAGCAATGGCTGCCCCGGCCACTCCAAGGGCAGGAACCCCAAACTTGCCAAAAATCAAAATATAGTTGAACACAATGTTCACCACAATAGCCAGAACTCCGGCCACCATCGGCAGCATCGTCTTTCCCATTTCCCGCAGAGTACTGGCATATACCTGGCTCACTGCAAAAGGCAGCAGACCCACAAGCATAATCAGAAGATATTCTTTTCCATACTGAAGGGTCGCCTGCAGATCTCCTCCGCCGCTGCCGCCCTCATGAAGGAACTGACTGATCAATCCCTCCCCAAAGGCCGCAAAGATCAGAGTACCGACGAGAGAAGCCAGGGCACAGTAGACCATCTTAAAGCGGAAGGTATTGCGGAACCCCTCCTCATTTTTACTCCCGTAAAACTGTGCGCCAAAAATCCCCGCACCGCTGACGATACCAAAAATGCAGATATTAAACACAAAGATCAGCTGATTGGTCACCGCCACCCCGGACATCTGTTCTGTACCAGTCTGCCCCACCATCACATTGTCCAGCATATTTACAAAATTAGTAATACCATTCTGAATCAGGATGGGCAGGGCAATCTGAAACAGCATTCGATAAAAATTCCGGTCGCCGATAAATTTTTTTATTATTCTCATTCCCGTTATTCCTTTACTGCCGTTTTCTTACTCCTCTTCCATGGAGCCAAGATACTGGGCAAACACATCCAGCGCAGCCTGTATTGGCTTGGGACTTTCCATATCCACGCCGCAGAGCTTCAGAAGCTCGATGGGCGTCATGGAACTGCCGCCGCTTAAAAACTTCTTATAATTTTCTACAGCCCCCGGCTCCTGATTGCGGATCTTCTCCGCAATAGCAATGGCTGCTGAGAATCCGGTAGCATACTGATATACATAGAAAGGCGTGTAGAAATGGGGAATCCTTGCCCATTCCCAGGCAATCTCCGGATCAGATACCATCGCGTCTCCGAAGTAGGTCTTATTCAAATTCAGATAAATATCGCACAGCGTCTCAGCATTGAGGGACTCGCCTGCCTCCACCTTCCCATGAGTGATCTTCTCAAATTCTGCGAACATGGTCTGACGGTACAACGTGGACTTAAACTGCTCCAGGAAATAGTTGATCAGATATTTCCGTTCCTGCTTATCCGTGGTCTTCTCTAACAGGCTGTGAATCAGCAGTGCTTCATTGCAGGTGGATGCCACCTCTGCCACAAAGATCTTATAATCCCCGTAAATAAAGGGCTGATTCTTTCTGGTGTAATAGCTGTGGATGGAATGTCCCATCTCGTGGGCCAGGGTAAATACATGGCTTAAATTTCCCTGGAAATTTAACAGCACATAGGGATTGGTGGCATAGCTTCCGCCGGAATAAGCCCCGCCCCGCTTGCCCGTATTCTCATAAATATCGATCCAACGGTTGTCAAAACCCTCCTGAAGGATGGCCAAGTAGTCCTCTCCAAGCGGCTTCAGTCCCTCCTTCACCACCGCCTTTGCTTCTTCAAAGGTGAATTTCTTGTCCACATCCGACACCATGGGAGCATACACGTCATACATATGCAGCTCTTCAACACCCAGCATCTTTTTGCGCAGAGCTGCGTACCGATGCATTACCGGAAGGTTTTTGTGAACCGTATCGATCAGGTTGTCGTACACCTGCTCCGGTATCTGAGCGTCATCCAGATAAAAGGCCCGGTTGCTGGAATAATGGCGCTCTCTGGCAAAAAACATGGCCTGACGCACATTGGCATCAAAAAGAGCTGCTATCGTATTGCCGAACTGCTGATATACTCCGTAAAACTGGCAAAACGCCTCCTTCCGGATACGACGGTTCCGATTTTCCTGAAGGCGCACAAAGGTTTCTGAAGTGAGGGGAAGTCTCTCTCCGTTCTCTCCTTCCACAGTACCGAAGGTCAGATCCGCATTCTCAAAAATGGAATAGATCTGGTAAGGCGCATTACCCATCTCCCCTGCCAGGGCCAGCATGCGCTCCTGGTCTGTCGTCAGCGTGTGCGCTTTTTTTCTCAGCAGATCCTTAAGCCAAATTCGGTAAAGCTCCAATTTTTCATTTTCCCGGAAATAGCGCTCTAAGGTTTCTTCCGAAAGCTCCAGAAGCTCCGGCTGCAGCCAGGAAACAGCGCTGTCATATTTTGGCATCATAGCTCTCGCCTCACCGCTCAGCCTCTGGTAAAAGCTGTTGCCCATATCCTCGTCAAAATGCATGTGAGCGTATACAAATATTTTTTCAAAAAGCTCAGTCATTTTACAGTAAGCTTCCATGATCTCCAGCAGCTGATCCGCCCCGTCCTTCACATGGCCCTGATACCCCTTAAAGTCCTCCAGCAGTCCTTCCAGCCTGGCTGCATCTGCCTTCCAGTCTTCGCCGGAAGCATAGATGGCCTCCAGATTCCAGGTATCCTCCACTCTCTGTTCTGCTCTTTTTCTAATCTGTTCCATGTTGTCTTTCTCCTTTCTGTTCTAAATCTTTTTTGTTATGACAAACACTTTGGTTAGATTTTTCTCATTGATCAAAAATTCCTGTTCCTTCCGGAACACAGTGCTGCCGGAAAGGTTTTCTTCCACCAGTTTTGGATCCATGGTATAAAGAATCATAACCCCGTCTTGCTTTAAAAATCCGGAAGCACGTTCAAAAAAGCGCCGATAAAGAGCCGCCAGCTCTTCTCTGCCCCCCGTCCCTGAGACTCTTGGCATATCTGTAATCATCTCATCAAAGAGATACTCATGTGTAAAGTCAAAGAAATCCCGGTTAATGTAATGGACGATCGCTCCTGCCCTCCTGGTATTCTCTCTTGCCTTTTCGATGGCTTCCCCGAAAATATCCACTCCGTACATAGGATCCGCCTTCACTGCCCGGTTTCGCTCCAGCAGCATGGTGCCCACCCCGCAGAAAGGATCTAAAATCTGAGCATCCTCTTTTAGATATTTCTTCGCAAGCTGCACTGTCAGCGCAGCGTTTACCGGAGAAATAGAAGCTGCCACTGTCTCCCTGCGGTAGTCAAACCGATGATCTTCCAGGGTAAACAACTTCACCAACGGCACAAAGGATCCGTCTTTTTTCTCCAAAAGCCGCACCTCCGCCTCATATTCTGCGGCGCTGTTCCTTAGCTGGCCCTGGCTGGCCTCATCCAGTTCTCTGGAAACCCTGCGGATAAAGGGGCCTTTTTTTTCCAAAGCCATAGGCCCTTTTACCTCTATTCGATAGTAAAAGTTTCCTCCCTTTTTGTGAAGATCCAAAAGAAACTCCGGCAATCCTGCTCTTGCCAGTCCCCGGCCAATCTCCTCCGGAGTTCCGGATAAACTTCTCACTCCGGGAAGCGGAAACAAAAGCTCTGAGAAGGTGCGGATCTTCATAAGCTCTCTCAGATTCCCCCCTTTGATGCGAAGCCCCTGGGAAAATGTGCTCACCGTACCTGTGCTCACTTGTTCCCTGGTAGCCTGAATCTGACAGCGATTGGTGATCAAAAGCACCTCCGGCGCAGTGTCGTAACCCAGAAATACGTGTTTTTTCGGTTTTTCATATTTCAGTATCATAGCCTGAAGCTGAAGCTGCTCCTGGCGCAGATGCTTTTTATTCTCCTCCGTGGGTGACTGTCTTTCCAGCTCCTCCAGTTTACTTTTCAGCTTTTCCAGATAAGGAAAATAATCCAGCCGCTCCATGGCCTTCAAATAGTCTGTTCTGACAAACAGAGTCTCCTCCCTTTGATAGGCTGCAAAAAGAAAGGGCAGCACATCCTCCGTCTCCATACCGCCCAGAATCAGAGCCGCATTCTTTCGGATCTTCGGATCCTCCGCCTTTAAAAGATCCGTAAACACCTGAAACTCCCCGCCCAAAAGATAGGCCAATGCTCGCTTGTTCTCTTCTGTCTTTAATTCCTGGCGAAGCGCAATGAGATTTTGTCTCACCGCTTCTCCCCGGCAGATACCCTCATAATAGTTCCGTATCATAGTTTCCTTCGTTCCCTCTAAATAAATTCGTTTCTGTCTGCTCCTGCAGCGCCTGTCCGGCTGCGGCCACCTCTCATCACGGTCCGGCTGGCTGCCCGGCTATTATCTGTCTTTGGTGACTGCTGGCCCACCGGCTGCGGCTGTTTCTTATTCTGACTCTGTTTCTGTCAAAGCGCTCTCCAGATATTCTGCCAGCACATCCTCCGTCTCAGAAGCCTTCTCCTCCGCCTTAGCAGCCTTTTCCTCCGCTTTTTTCCGGCACTCCTCCCGATATTTCATCACATCGTCCTTAAACTCCTCCCACTTATCCTCATGCTCTACAAAATACTTGGGACAGAGTTTTCCTGTGACATCGTAATGGCGAATAATATCCTCCCGACCAAGGCCGTATTTTTCTGTGAGATAGGCGGTAAGATGTACCAGCGAATAGTAGGTCTCCTCATTCAGTTTTCCTGTATCATCCAGGTGGCAGTTCTCAATGGAAATGGACTCACTATTCTCACTGTTGGAGGCATAGGCCACCTCATCATCCGGCACGCACTGAATGATTTCCCCCTCCAGCCCCACCACATAGTTGGCGCTCATGTAAGTATCCTCCAAATCCTTCAGACTTTCAAAATAATCATGATTCTCCTGGGCTGTGGTTCTGGGATTGGCAAGATAATGGATCACAATGCGTCTGGTAGCCTCCGTCTTGATGCCGGGTCTGGAATACTCATTCACTGTAAGAAGCTGCTCATCAATATCTGGCCTTGGCACCGGGCAGGCATCCTCCGTCTCCTCTATGTAATCAATGGACACTTCCTGCTCCAGCAGCGCGTCAATCGCATCGTTATCCTCTTTTGAAATAAAATAGACTGCCACCCCTGCAACGGCTGCCGCAATGATCGGAAACAGTATCCACAGAACAATATACTTTCTTCTTCGCTTTTTTCTCAGCCTTTCCCGTTCTTTTCTCATAATCTAAAATCCCGGACGGTATTCCAGGCGCTCCCTCTTTTCTTTCGTTTTTTGATCAGGGTGTCAAAAGCCCTATGAACAAACGCGTTCTGTCCGATTGCGCAAAAGATTTGCACAAGTGACTTTTGCGCCATGGAAATGAGCCTTTGGCCCCCTAATGGGTTCTTACATGAAAAGATGCCTGATGAATTGGTTCATGCTCTAGACTCCCGCAATTCTGGCATTATAAAATCAGTATATCAAAAAATGCGTGCTTTGGCACGCATTTTTTTGATGTTTCTGTAAAATTGCAACTGCTCCTTATTTTTTACTGCTCCACGCTGTAATTCGGAGCCTCCTTGGTAATATGAATATCATGGGGATGAGACTCTTTCAAAGAAGCTGCTGAAATCTTTACAAACCGTCCGTTTTCTTTCAAAAGCTCAATAGTAGATGTTCCGCAGTAACCCATACCGGAACGAAGACCGCCGATCAGCTGGAATACCGTATCCTCCACGCTTCCCTTGTAAGCCACCCGTCCTTCTACTCCTTCCGGCACCAGTTTCTTGGCATTGGACTGGAAGTAACGATCCTTGCTGCCATTTTCCATAGCTGCAATAGAACCCATTCCTCTGTATACCTTGTACTTTCTTCCCTGGTACAGCTCAAAAGTTCCCGGGCTCTCATCGCATCCTGCAAACATGCTTCCCATCATGCATACATTGGCTCCGGCTGCAATGGCCTTCGTCACATCACCGGAGTACTTAATGCCTCCGTCCGCAATAATGGGAATGCCATACTCCTTGGCAACTGCATAGCAGTCCATCACTGCAGTAATCTGAGGCACGCCGATACCTGCCACCACACGGGTAGTACAGATGGACCCCGGTCCGATCCCCACCTTCACCGCATCTGCCCCGGCTTCGATCAAAGCTCTGGCAGCCTCGCCGGTGGCTACATTTCCTGCGATCACCGGAAGATTGGGATATGCTTCTTTTACCATTTTCACGCAGCGGATCACATTGGCAGAATGTCCATGAGCGGAATCCAACACCACCACATCCACCTGTGCCTCTACCAAAGCCTTCACACGGTCCAGCACATTGGCAGTAATACCGATGGCCGCTCCGCACAGCAAGCGTCCCTGATCATCCTTGGCAGACATCGGATATTTAATCTGCTTCTCGATATCCTTAATGGTCACCAGACCCTTCAAATGGAACTTTTCATCCACAAGGGGAAGCTTTTCTTTTCTGGCCTTTGCCAGAATCTTCTTTGCCTCCTCCAGTGTGATTCCCACAGGAGCTGTGATCAGCCCCTCAGAAGTCATAGACTCTTTTATCTTTTTAGAGAAATCTTCTTCAAACAGCAAATCCCGGTTCGTAATAATGCCAACCAGCTTTCCATTCTCCGTAATAGGCACGCCGGAAATCCGGTACTTTGCCATCAGCGCATTCGCTTCCGCCAGGGTATTGTCCGGTCCCAGGTAGAACGGATCTGTAATGACTCCGTATTCAGAGCGTTTCACCTTATCTACCTCATCAGCCTGCGCTTCGATGGACATGTTTTTATGTATAATACCGATACCGCCCTGACGCGCCATGGCAATGGCCATGCGGTGTTCCGTCACTGTGTCCATTCCTGCACTCATCAGCGGAATATTCAGCTTGATCTTCTTCGTCAGCTGGGTAGTAAGATCCACCTGATTGGGGATCACTTCCGAATACGCCGGTACCAGCAGAACATCATCAAAGGTAATGCCTTCACTAATAATTTTTCCCATGCCTGATTTCTCTCCTTATTAAATTTATGCTTTTGTGGTGTACACATCCGTGTAGGAGAACCAGCCGTCGCTCCTCCACGGTGATGCTAATTTCTTACTCTAACAAATTCCCTCTGCAATGTCAACCAAAAAAATGCAAACTGTCAAACGTAAACTGCCGGAGTTTCCTTAAAAACGGCTCCAAAAGGCTTAAAATGCAGTCAATCAGAAAATGACTGCGCCACTTTCCTAGGAGCCAGGCGGCGGATCTGCGCTACCGTCTCCGAATCCAATTCCAGTTTTACAAGCTCCTTTTTCTCTTCCTGATTCATCACCATAACCCAGCAGGGAACATTGGGTTCCAGGGAAGTAAAATCTCTCACCCTGATATCCTTCCTGCCGCGATAACCATCCAGTGCATGGGAACCAGCCGGAGCCAAAAGCTCCATCTGTTCCACCCGATAGGTTGCACATTTTTTCCTCTTTTGCTTTGCCATGATCTTATCCACATCCAGTTCTCCATTTACATAGAGATACTCATATTCCAGATCAAGGCCGGGCAGCAGAAAATAGCAGGCCACAGTCATCGCCAATCCTCCCAGAAGCAGCAGAGGATTTACCAGAATGCCTGCTGCAAAAAACAGAATCGTACCTCCTATTAGACCAATTTTTTTTGCCACATCAGCGGGAGGGGTATGCCGTTTCACCATAATCTCCCTGTAAGAATCACTCATACCATTACCTGCCTTTATTCGTTTTTTCCAGTGTATCATAAAAGGAGGCAATCGTAAATGGACTGCCTCCTTTTTTCGGGATTTTCTTTTACATCATTCCCATTCCGCCTGCTCCGCCGGCCGGCATAGCAGGAGTATCTTCTTTGATATTGCCAACTACAGATTCTGTGGTCAGCAGTGTGGAAGCTACGCTGGTAGCGTTCTGCAGAGCGCTTCTGGTTACCTTTGCAGGATCCAGGATACCGGTCTCTACCATATCCACATACTCTTCTTTGTAAGCGTCAAAACCAACGCCCTCTTTGGACTCTCTTACTTTATTTACGATCACAGAACCTTCCAGTCCGGCATTGGCTGCGATGTGATACAGAGGAGCTTCCAGAGCCTTCAAAATAATTCTTGCTCCGGTCTTCTCATCTCCATCCAGAGTATCAGCCAGATCAGCAACCTTCTTGGCAGCATGGATGTAAGCGGAACCGCCTCCTGCAATGATACCTTCCTCCACGGCTGCTCTGGTAGCGTTCAGAGCATCTTCCATGCGGAGTTTTGCTTCCTTCATCTCAGTCTCGGTAGCAGCGCCTACCCGAATAACGGCAACGCCGCCAGCCAGTTTTGCCAGTCTCTCCTGAAGCTTCTCTTTATCAAACTCAGACTTGGTCTCAACAATCATAGCCTTGATCTGATTTACCCGATCAGCGATCTCATCCTTGTCACCCAGTCCGTCTACAATGATGGTGTTCTCTTTCTGAACCTTCACAGATTTTGCACGTCCCAGCATATCCAGAGTAGCATCCTTTAACTCAAGGCCTACTTCCTCAGAGATCACCTGGCCGCCGGTCAGAATAGCAATATCCTTCAGCATCTCTTTTCTTCTGTCGCCGTATCCGGGAGCCTTCACAGCCACTACAGAGAAAGTACCTCTCAATTTATTTACGATCAGGGTGGTAAGGGCTTCGCCTTCCACATCCTCAGCAATGATCAGAAGTTTCTTGCCAGACTGAACGATCTGCTCCAGCAGCGGCAGGATCTCCTGGATGTTGCTGATCTTCTTATCAGTGATCAAGATAAAGGGATCATCCAGAACTGCTTCCATCTTTTCCATATCCGTAGCCATGTAAGCGGAAATATAGCCACGGTCGAACTGCATACCTTCTACCAGATCCAGCTCGGTCTGCATGGTTTTGGACTCCTCGATGGTGATTACACCGTCTCTGGAAACCTTCTCCATAGCGTCAGCTACCAGCTGTCCTACCATCTCGTCTCCGGAAGAAACGGTTGCCACACGGGCAATATGCTCCTTTCCGGTTACCTTCTGGCTCATAGCCTTGATTGCCTCAACTGCTGCATCAGTAGCTTTCTTCATACCTTTTCTCAAAACAATGGGATTAGCGCCTGCTGCCAGGTTTTTCATTCCCTCGTTTACCATAGCCTGTGCCAAAACGGTAGCTGTGGTAGTACCGTCGCCGGCCACATCGTTGGTCTTGGAAGCCACTTCGCGGATCAGCTGAGCGCCCATATTCTCAAACGCATCCTCCAGCTCGATCTCTTTTGCAATGGTAACGCCGTCATTGGTGATTAAGGGAGCGCCGAACTGCTTATCCAGAACAACGTTTCTTCCTTTCGGTCCTAAGGTTACCCGTACCGTGTCTGCCAGTTTATTTACGCCAGTTTCCAAAGCAGCTCTGGCTTCTGCGCCGAATTTAATTTCCTTTGCCATCATTCATTCCTCCTGAATTTTTACTGTTATCTGCTTACTCTACGATTGCCAGGATATCGCTCTGCTTTACGATGATGTACTCCTCATCCTCCAGCTTCACTTCATTTCCTGCATATTTAGAATAAATTACTTTATCTCCAGCTTTCACCTGCATCGTCACTTCTTTTCCATCTACCATTCCGCCGGGGCCTACTGCGATCACTTCCGCTTCCTGGGGTTTCTCCTGAGATTTAGAGGCAAGGATAATACCGGATTTTGTGGTTTCCTCTGCTTCAAACTGCTTTAATACAACTCTGTCGCCCAAAGGTACTAACTTCATATCTAATTCCTCCTTATAATCTTTTCCCACAATAGATCGCTCCTGTCTGCGGCAAACCTACTGTTTCGAATTACTAGCACTCACTTGGACTGAGTGCTAATTCATTTCCTATATTAGTGAAAATACCTCAAATATGCAACTGCCAAAAACAGTGTGATTTTTTGTTATTTTTCACTATACTCTATATTTCTCTTTTTTTCTCTTGTTTTCTTATGTTTTATCTTTTTTGTATTTTTTTCAAAGAAGTCTGCTGGCAGATTTCTTCGCCTGGGCCCAATCGCTCCAGCGGCATTTTCCCAATCCGCCGCAGTGCGGTCCTGCAAAGCATTTCTATTTCATAGGAAATCATTTCCTATGGAGATTAGGGTGTCAAAAGCCCTATGAAATAGAAAAGGCTGTTCCTCCTGACACTTGATACTTCAGGAAGGAGCAGCCCTTCTGTCTGACCTGTTTCTATCTCGAGGATCCTGCAAGACCCCGAAAAACAGTTACAGCAGCTCTTTCTTTTCTCTTTTGATCTCTTCTAACTGCTCAAACACCAGCTCATTGAGCACTTTAATATACGTTCCTTTCATACCGGAGGAACGGGATTCGATCACGCCTGCACTCTCGAACTTCCTCAGTGCATTCACAATCACGGAGCGGGTAATGCCTACCCGGTCTGCAATCTTGCTGGCTACCAGCACGCCCTCATTTCCTTTCAGCTCATCAAAAATGTGAATAATGGCTTCCAGCTCTGAATAAGATAAGGTGCTGATGGCAGATTTTACAATCTGTATCTTCCGGTTTTCCTCTGCATTCTCCTCATTGACAGAGCGCATCATCTCCAGCCCCACCACTGTGGTTCCGTACTCGCTGAGAATAATATCGTCAATCTCATATTGACTCTCATACCGATACATGAATACCGTTCCCAAACGCTCCCCTGCAATATCAATGGGGTTAATAATGGCGCTGTATTTTTTCACGCCGGAGCACATAAAACCCAGAGTCTCTAAATTCACATTTTCTTTGGTAGAGAGTACGCTTAAAAACCGTTCGTTCAGCATAGGATCAATAAAACCGCCCACCTTGTCTACGATCAGCTCCGTAATCTCCTCTACTCCATCGCACAGGCCTACGCCCAATACTTTGCCTTTCCGGCTGATAACCAGGATATTGGAGGACATAATGCCCGCCAGCACTCCGCAAATATCATTGAACACTACCTTGCTGGAATTATTATTGTGCAGAAGCTGATTGATTTTCCTGGTTTTATCTAATAATTGTACACTCATAACTGCCTCCCGGATACTATCACGATAACACAAATTTTAACACATAATTTTCTGAATTTCAATCAAATTTTTTTATTTATTCGTAATATATCCGCAATTACTATTGGCACACAAAAGTTTGCTGCCTTTTTCCAACATATAGCTGCCACATTCCGGACATTTCTGACTAGAAGGCTTCTGCCAAGACATAAAATCGCACTCCGGATTCTCGCAGCCGTAATATCTTCTGCCCTTTTTGGTCTTTAAGATCACCATATCCTGACCGCATACCGGGCAGGCCACCCCCGCCTTCTCCAGATAAGGCTTGGTGTTGCGGCACTCCGGGAACCCGGGGCAGGCCAGAAATTTCCCATGGGGACCGTACTTAATCACCATGTTCCTGCCGCACTCCTCACAGATCACATCCGTCACCTCATCGGCAATGGATACCTTTTCCAGAGTCTTTTCCGCTTCCTTCACCGCTTCGTCCAGATCCGGGTAGAAATTCTTCACCACGTCCTTCCAAGCCAGCTTGCCCTCACCCACAGAGTCCAGCAAAGACTCCATGTTAGCAGTAAATGTCACATCAATAATGCTGGGAAAGGCCTTTTTCATCATCTGATTCACTGCCTCGCCCAACTCTGTCATATACAGATTCTTCTGTTCTTTCAGCACATACCGTCTCCCCAGAAGGGTAGTAATGGTGGGCGCATAGGTGCTGGGACGTCCGATTCCCAGTTCCTCCAGCGTCTTTACCAGAGAAGCCTCTGTATAGTGGGCCGGAGGCTGGGTAAAGTGCTGCTTGCTGTCAAAGGCCTCCAGCTCCAGTCGGGAATTCTCATCCAGTTTCCCTTTTAATACATTGTTGCCCTTTGCATCTTCTTCCCCGTCGCTGTATACAGACAGAAAGCCGTCAAAAAGCAGCTTGGAAGCCGCCACTGTAAACAGGTAGCCATTTCCCTCTATCTTCACGGAGGTGGCCTCATATCTTGCCTGCTCCATGCGGCTGGCAGTAAAACGCTTCCAAATCAGCTGGTAAAGACGGAACTGATCCCTGCTTAACGCTTCTTTCACCAGGGTCGGCGTCCGCTTAATATCAGAGGGGCGGATGGCCTCATGGGCATCCTGGATCTTCTGGCCCGGCTTTTTCTCCGTCACGCTGGAAGTAACATACTCTTTGCCAAAAGCTGCTGCAATATAATCCCTGGCAGCCTGATCTGCCTCCTCGGAAATACGGGTGGAATCTGTACGCAGGTAGGTGATCAAACCTGTGGTGCCCTCCCCCTTCACCTCTATTCCTTCATAGAGCTGCTGCGCCAGGCGCATCGTCTTCTGGGTAGAAAAATTCAGCTGTCTGGCAGCCTCCTGCTGCAAGGTACTGGTGGTAAAGGGCAAGGGGGCTTTTTTGATCCGCTCTCCCTTTTTAATCTCCCGCACCTGATAAGATGCGCCTTCCAGTTTTTTCAAAATCGCCTCCAGTTCTTCTTTGGAGTGGATGGCGATCTTTTTTTCATCTCCGTAAAATTTGGCTCTCAAAGGCTTTTTCTCTCCTGGCAGATGAAAATCCGCCTCCAGAGTCCAGTACTCCTCCGGAAGAAATGCATTGATCTCATCCTCCCGGTCTGCAATGATCCGCAAAGCCACAGACTGCACCCGGCCTGCACTTAAGCCCCGCTTGATCTTTTCCCACAGCAGCGGGCTGATCCGGTAGCCCACCATCCGGTCCAGCATTCTTCTGGTCTGCTGGGCATCCACCATATCCATGTCAATGGAACGGGCATGCTTTAAGGCCTCCTTCACTGCGGTCTTTGTGATCTCGTTAAAAGTGATCCGGTACATCTTTTTCTCGTCCAGCTTCAGCGCCTGAGCCAGATGCCAGGAGATGGCCTCTCCCTCCCGGTCCGGGTCCGTTGCCAGATACACCTTGTCCGCTTTCTTTGCAGCCTTACGCAAAGCGGCCAGAATATCTCCTTTCCCCCGGATTGTAATATATTTCGGCTCATAATCGTTCTCCGGATCAAAGCCAAGCTGGCTCTTGGGCATATCCCGCACATGGCCATTGGAAGCCATCACCTCATAATTTGCACCAAGAAACTTTTTAATGGTTTTCACCTTTGTGGGTGATTCCACGATTACCAGATATTTTGCCATACAATTACCTCAAATCTGCTTATTTGCCGCAGCAATCCAGCCATAAGACGGTTCTTCCGAACAGCTGCGCCAGTCTTCATTTCAGTCTGGCATAGTGATTTTTGGAAACCTCCTGCGCCAGTCCCCGAAGCTGGAGTCTCAATAAAATCCCTCCCAGACTCTTTACGGGGAGATCCGAAACCCGGGCCAGTTCCTCCAGCCCTTTGGGCAACAAATCCAAGTTACTATACACCCTTTTCTCCTCCGGTGCAAGCCCAAGTTCATTTTTGCCCTCTTTT
>CAJLNC010000055.1 GCA_905207905.1 uncultured Lachnospiraceae bacterium
AAAAGAATCTTTCCCTGAAAGAACGTCTTACTTCTCTGTTGAAAAAGAGAGGGTAAGGAGGGAACTATGGAAAGAATCAGCAGAATAAAAAGGCAGAGGAAATCAAAAGAAAAAACCTCCGGGGAGATTGCACGTATCCGGTTAGCCGGTACTCTGGCTTCGGATTATCTGGAGTGTTCGCCGGAGCAGTTTGAGATCATGCGAAAAGAATTGCTGGAAATTCTTTCCAGATATATGGACATCAATGAGACACAGCAGATACAACTGAACATGGTTCAGGAATTAAAGCAAGGGGTTCAATATGTTAAGACAATACAAATTAAGGGACTATAGATTCAGCCTGGTACTCTGGGTAGTTGCTCTTTCCACACTGGGCATTATGATCATTGGAAGCGCTCAGAAAGCCTCCCAGACAAAGCAGATTTTCGGATTGATCCTGGGACTGGTGTGCATGGTGGCGGTATCTCTCATTGACTATACCTGGCTGATCAATTTCTACTGGATCTACTATGTGGCAGGCATCGGGCTTCTGATGGCGGTGCTCCTTTTTGGTGTTGAGGTAAACGGGGCAAAGCGCTGGATCAATATCGGCTTTCAGTTTCAACCCTCCGATGTGGCAAAGATCATTCTAATCGTGTTTTTTGCCAAGCTGTTTTCCAAGTATGAGGAAAAGATCAACACGGTAAAAATGATCCTGTTTTCTCTGATTTTGTTGGGGATTCCTCTGTTTTTAATATACAAAGAACCAAATTTGTCCACAACCATTGTGACAGCCCTGGTATTTTGTGTTATAATATTCGTGGCCGGTTTAAGCTACAAGATCATAGGAGGTATCCTGCTGGTGACTATTCCGATGGCGGTGATTTTGTTTACTGTGATTTTGCAGCCGGGACAGACACTGATCGAGGGATATCAGGTAAACCGCATTCTTTCCTGGCTCAAACCGGAAGAGTATGTGGATATTGCAAGACAGCAGCAGAATGCTATTATTGCCATTGGTTCCGGACAACTTTATGGAAAGGGCCTGAACAATAATGCGGTATCCTCTGTCAAAAACGGAAACTTTTTTTCTGAGTCCCAGACAGACTTTATCTTTGCCGTGGCTGGGGAGGAATTAGGTTTTCTGGGCTGCTGCCTGATTGTAATTCTGGAATTTCTCATTGCTTTTGAATGTATCCGCATCGGCCGGAAAGCCAAGGATCTGGCCGGAACTTTGATCTGCTGCGGGATGGGGGCCCTGATCATGATCCAAAGTTTCGTAAATATTGGCGTAACCACCGGGTTACTGCCCAATACCGGTATCGCGCTGCCCTTCGTCAGTTACGGCATGACGTCGCTGGTAAGTTTTTGTATCGGCATTGGTTTTGTGCTGAATGTGGGACTGCAGATCAGGAAATATTAGAAGGTTTTTAGGAGGTTTTCACTTATGAATATTGGATTTATTGCCCATGATGCAAAGAAAAAATTAATGCAGAACTGCTGCATTGCCTACCGGGGTATTCTGTTAAAAAATGAATTGTATGCTACCGGTACGACAGGTCGGCTTATTGAGGAGG
Organism: uncultured Lachnospiraceae bacterium; assembly: GCA_905207905.1. The sequence continues at coordinate 1,557 of CAJLNC010000055.1, forward strand.
CCACCGGACTTTCGGTGCACAAATTTCTGGCCGGTCATGTGGGGGGAGAGCAACAGATGGGAGCTATGATTGAACAAAATCAATTGGATCTGGTGCTGTTTTTCCGGGATCCCAATACGCCAAAGGTGACGGAACCGGATATAACCAAGGTGATCCGCATGTGTGATATTCACAATATTCCTCTGGCTACCAACATTGCTTCCGCAGAAGTTCTGCTGAAATCATTAGAACGAGGAGATCTTGAGTGGCGTGAAATGTACAAATAAGGAGACTGCGCAGGAACGTTCCTATTATACAGAGCGGGAATGGGCCAGAATTACGGCAAAAGAAGAGGAAGAGAAAAAACATCAGCGAAAGCTGGCCATATTTTTAGGGATACTGACAGCCGTCACTCTGCTGATGTGCTACCTGGTATATTTTTTTGTAATCCGTTCCCATGACTATGAACTGGATCATCCCTTTGCCTCAAATGACAGAGTCTATGGGATTCAGAGCGGCCTTACCGTTTCCGACACGGCAGAAAGCTTTGCCGCCAATTTGTGTGTCACAGACCAGGATGTAAACAATACTCTGCCCATCGGGGCATACAGCGCAGCGCTTTTTGATTTAAACGGCAGGCAGGTGGTTTACGGAAGAGATCTTTTTACCAAACGTTCCCCTGCCAGCCTTACGAAGATCATGACTGCCATGGTAGCACTAAAATACGGTAATCTGGATGATATGGTGACTGTGACGGAGACTGCCCTGGATATTGAGTACGGTTCTTCCGTCTGCGATATCAAGGTGGGAGACCGGCTTTCCTTAAAGCAGCTTCTCTACGGATTGATGATCGCTTCCGGAAATGATGCTGCCATGATGATTGCAGAGCATGTGGGGGGATCCGTGGCCGGTTTTGTGGATCTGATGAATCAGGAAGCGCGGGCTCTTGGAGCTACGGGCACTCATTTTACCAATCCCCACGGTCTTACGGATTCCGACCATTATACTACCGCCTATGACCTTTATCTTATGTTTCAGGCAGCTATGGAATATGATGTGTTTATGGACATGATTAACCGGAAGAATTATTATGCAGAGTACACCAGAGTGGACGGCTCTGCAGTGGCAGTTACCTGGGAATCCACTAATCACTATTTTACCAGTCTGGCAGATGCACCGGACAATGTGATCGTTTACGGAGGAAAAACCGGTACCACAGATGATGCAGGAGCCTGCCTGTCTCTTCTGGCAAAAGATCTTTACGGAAACCCCTATCTGGCTGTGGTTCTCCATGCCGGAAACAAAGACGAGCTGTATCAGGAAATGAATCAGATATTGTCCCTGATCGAGAATTAACAGTTGTATTTTAGCGGTAAATAGTCTATAATTGTTTTATAATATTTTTATCCGATACTGAAGGAGGAGATTACAATGATACAATTAATCATAGGCGAGAAGGGCAAGGGTAAAACAAAAGTTCTTTTAGAAAAGGCAAACACAGAGATCAAGAACGCACACGGAAACATGGTTTACATTGATAAGAGCGGACAGCATATGTATGAGCTGAATAACAAGATTCGTCTTGTGGATGCTACCACTTTTCCGCTTGTAAACAGTGATGAATTTCTTGGTTTCATCTGCGGGGTGATTTCCCAGGATCATGATCTGGAGCAGATGTATCTTGACAGTTTTTTAAAAATCGCACATCTGGAAGGTGAAGATGTGGCTCCTGCACTGGACAAGCTGGCCAAGATCAGTGAGCAGTTCCAGGTAAACTTTGTTATCAGTATCTCCTTAACCAGAGATCAGTTACCGGATTCTATGAAAGAGAACGTAATTGCTGAATTGTAAGATTGACTACATAAAAGGGGCGGCTGCAAAATGCTGATCGTGCCGGATAGTTCCTGTACTTTTCCTAAGAAATAGGATTGTTTTCTTGAGAAAAGCGCCAGGAAAGTTCCGCAGATCCTGTTTTGTGATCGCCCCTTTTTCATGAGATAGGAAATTTTCTTCCTTATTCGGTAGTTGTGCCGAAACGGTTTACCCGCCCGTAAAGGCTGAGAAGATATAATCCGGCAAGCCCTACCAGAGCATAGATCACTCTGGACAGCCAGGACATATTCCCAAAGAGAAAATTTACCAGATCAAATCGAAAGAAGCCAATCAGCCCCCAGTTTACTGCTCCTACAATCACCAGGGTGAGAGAGGTGTAATCCCAAAATTTAGAACTCATAGTTTATTCCTCCTTATCATGTCAATTTTATTTTTTCCAGTTTGTATTTTTTTATGCAAAACTACGGTTGAGATAAAGGAGAGAACGTGCTAAAATAAACCGGAGAGGAGGCCCGGACTTTTGGCTGGAAAAAAATCTAATAGGAAAATTACTAAATACAGACGGTATTCCGTAATAAATATTGGTACAATTCTGTTTGGTATCATTTTTATTTATATGATCGCCTGTATTTTTCTTTATGCAACCACAGAACATGTTACTTCTTATGAAGTGATCTCAGGATCTATTTCCGGAAATTATCGATACCGTGCGTTGGCTCTGAAGACCGAAGCGGTTGTCACGGCTCCTCAAAGCGGAAAAGTGACTTATTATGCCAGAGAAGGCGCTAAGGCAAGCGCAGGTTCCACAGTTTGCTCCATCAATGAGGCCGGTGTAGACGCTTCTGCCTTAGGCAATCTGGAGCTTGATGCGGAGGATTACTCAAATTTAAAAAATACGATGTCTTCCTTTGCATTAAATTTTGATGACAGCAGTTTTCAGAATGTCTATGATTTTAAAGCGGATCTGGAAAGCTACATCCTTCAGCAGTCCCAGACCAGTACCGGCACTGCCATCGGCATGAATCAGTGTACCGCGCCTGCCTCCGGCTTTGTGGTGTACGCAGTAGACTCTCTGGAAAATCTTACAGAACAGGAGATTACCCCTGAGCTTTTTGACCAGAACAGTTATGAAAAAACGAATCTGCGTTTTAACGGAACAGCCACTGCCGGAAGCCCTCTGTTTAAGATGGTGACAGATGAAAACTGGGCGCTGTATTTTCCGCTGGACACAAGCCTGGCTACGGAATTAATGGATCGTTCTTCCATAAGATTCCGCTTTCTGAAGGATGACAATACTTTCACTGCAAAGTTTTCTATTATCCAAAATGATGGGAACTATTTCGGCAAAATCGCTTTGAATAATTCGCTGATCCGGTACGTCTCAGACCGTTATCTGGAGATTGAGCTTCTTCTAAGCCGAAAAGAAGGGCTTAAAATTCCAACCTCTGCGATTGCAGAAAAGGAATTTTACAAGATACCCAAAGAATATGTGACAGATAATTCGGGAACCCAAAAGGAAGTAGCGATTCTCAGGGAGACCTTCAACAATGACGGGTCTTCTTCTGTAAAAAATGTGATTGCCACTGTTTACGGAAGAACCGAGGACTCTATTCTGGTGAGTACAGATTTGTTCCAGCCCGGAGATTATGTGCTGATGCAGGATACCAATAAAAAATATCAGATCCAGGAAAACAATGTAGAGACTATTCAGGGTGTTTACAATATTAATAAAGGGTATGCCGTATTCCGCGAGGTGACGGTGATTGATGAAAATGAAGAATTTTGCATTGTAGAATCCAACAATGTCTATGGATTAGATACGCATGATTTTATTGCCATGGACGCCGCAACTGTGGATAATGATGACATCATCAGTTAGCGCGGATATTTTTAGATCATGCATACCGGCATTTTGCCAAATCAGGAAAAGAGGGGACATTATGATAAAAGAGCAATTAAGAGACGTACAGCAGAGAATAGAAGCCGCCTGTCTGCGGGCAGGCAGAAACCCTAAAGAAGTGACTTTAATTGCAGTAAGCAAGACAAAGCCTGTCTCTATGATCCAGGAGGTTCTGGAGGAGGGAGTTGCAGATTTTGGTGAAAATAAGCCTCAGGAGCTTCGAGATAAGTATGAGGTGCTGCCAGAAGACCTTCGATGGCATTTGATTGGCCATTTGCAGAGAAATAAGATCAAATATATTATTGACAAGGCTTGTATGATTCATTCTGTGGAATCTGTGCGGCTTGCGCAAGCCATTGATCAGGAAGCCGAAAAGCATGGTCTTATTATGCCGGTGCTGGTAGAAGTAAATGTTGCCAGAGAGGAAAGTAAATTTGGAATCATGCCCGAGGAAACGCTTGATTTTGTGCAGGAGATTGCCCAATTTCCCCATATCCAGATTCAGGGATTGATGACGATTGCCCCGTTTACGGAGAACCCGGAAGAAAATCGTCAATATTTTAAAAAATTAAAAAAATTACAGGTTGACATAGCGGCCAAAAACATTGATAATGTTTGTATGTGCCATTTAAGCATGGGCATGACGGGAGACTATGAAGTGGCCATAGAAGAGGGCGCTACCATGGTGCGTGTGGGAACCGGAATTTTTGGAACACGTAATCCATAAGTACTTAGTAAGGAGATTAAGAATGAGCGTTTTAGATAAATTTTTAAATGCAATGAAACTCAACGATGATGACGGATTTGATGAGGACGATTATCTGGATGAGGAAATTGATGATTATGAGGAGCCACGTTCCAGACGACGTCTGATAAAATCCAGAGAGGACGAGGATGATCTCTTTGAGGATTATGGAACCGGCACTGCCGCAGCCAGTGAGAGCCGCAGCGTTTCCGCTTCTTCTAAGGATAAACAGACTGCTTCCGCAAAGACTGCCAAATCTTCAAAGATCTCTCCCATTCGGCCCAGAAAAGCAGGTGCGCCCGGTATGGAGGTCTGTGTGATCAAACCTCATACTATGGAGGATTCCAGAGAGATCACAGAGACCCTGCTGGCTAACTGTACGGTTGTTTTGAATATGGAGGGACTGGATCTGGATATTGCCCAGAGAATCATTGATTTTGCTTCCGGTTCCTGCTATGCGATTGACGGAAACCTTCAGAAGATCAGCAACTATATTTTTATTATTACCCCTGCCTCTGTGGATATTTCCGGTGATTTCCAGGAGATTCTCACCGGAGCCTTTGATGTTCCTTCCTTTGAGAAGAAGTTCTAAGCCTTATGACCAGAGAAGAGGAATTATTTCAAAAACGTCTGCTGGACCTGGCTGATGCAGCCTGGAAGCGAGGCATTGTCACCTTCACAGATTTTCTGAATCTGAATGAACAGAATATTTATCACAGCATCTTGCCGAAGCTTTCTTTTGTCCAAAGTCAAAGTTTCGGCGGATATGAAAATGCAGAGCGTCAGATGGTGGCCTTTTTTCCTTCTGATGCTTTTTATCTTGAAGTTTCTTATCCCATGGTCTGTCTGAAGATCAGCCCGCTAAGCAAAAAATTTTCAGATACCCTAACCCATAGGGATTATTTGGGTTCTCTTATGAATCTTGGGGTAGAGCGCAGCAAAATGGGCGATATTTTGCTCCAGGATCAGGATGCCTTTCTGTTTTGTCAGGAGGCCATAGGAGAATTTCTGTCAGTGGAACTGACCAGAGTCCGCCATACCAGCGTGCAGTGTAGTCTCTGTCCACTGGAAGACTTTCATTATACCCCGAAGCTTATGGAGATCACCGGGACGGTGGCCTCCGTCCGTCTGGACGCTCTGCTTTCGCTTGCTTTCCAGACTTCCAGAAGCAGCCTTACGGGACTGATGGAAGGCGGGAAAACTTTTGTAAATGGCCGCCTGATTACCAGCAATGGTTACCATGTAAAAGAGGGAGATCTGATCTCTTTGAGAGGCTATGGCCGTTTCCAATACGAGGGGATCCTTTCTGTCACGAAAAAAGGACGGAATCTGGTGCGCCTCTGGAAATATGTATGATGAAAAGAAAGGTATCTGAATCATCAGAGCGTTACAGCTCTGCCCACAGGTGCGCGCCGGAGAAAGGTCGGCAGAATGGAGATTGATATGAGTAAAAACTTTCAGCCGCAGACAAAGGAAACCTGTCTGCCGGTAAAAAAAGACGGAAAATTTGCGTACAATATTTATCTGGAGCATTCCTTTGAGCATCTGCCGGAGCGGATAGCCCAACTGGATATAGCAGACCGGAAGCTCTGCATTGTAACAGATACCAATGTTGAGAAACTTTACGGGCAGGAGATCCAACAGATTCTGACTCCATGCTGTAAGGAGACCTCTCTCTATGTAATTCCCGCCGGGGAAGCGCATAAAAACCTGGATGAGATCCGAAAGCTGTATCAACATCTGATCAGCCAGAAAATGGACCGAAAGGATATTCTGGTGGCCCTGGGCGGAGGCGTTGTCGGGGACATGACCGGGTATGCGGCAGCCACTTATCTTCGCGGTGTCCGTTTTGTCCAGATTCCTACCACACTTCTGGCACAGGTAGACAGCAGCATCGGAGGCAAGACCGGTGTGGATTTTGATCAGTATAAAAACATGGTGGGAGCATTTCACCAGCCGTCTTTGGTATATCTGAATCTGAACACCCTGAAAACGCTTTCAGAAGAACAGTTTGCCTGCGGTATGGGAGAGGTATTAAAACACGGTCTGATCTGCAATGCTTCCTATTATGAATGGATCATCAACCACATGGATGAGATCCTGGAGCGGAATTTTACGGCGCTCCTTGCTCTGGTGGCAGAAAGCTGCCAGATCAAGCGGGCTGTAGTGGAAAAGGATCCCACGGAGCAGGGAGACCGGGCGCTTTTGAATTTCGGCCATACCATTGGCCATGCCATTGAAAAGCTAAAAGATTTTTCCCTGCTTCATGGTCAGTGCGTGGCTCTGGGATATGTGGCAGCTGCCTATATTTCATGGAAACGGGAACTGTTGACGGAAGAAGAATTTTATGAGATACGGGATATGAATGTGGGATTTGCTCTCCCTATCTCCCTGGACGGCCTCACTCCGGAAGCTATTTTGGAGGCCACAAAGCATGATAAAAAGATGGTGTCCGGACAGATTCGCTTCGTACTGTTAAAGGGAATTGGAAAAGCCTTCTTAGATGACACTGTGACGGATCAGGAGATACTGGATGCTGTAAAGAGCCTGATCCTTGCATGAGCAATCTCATTTGCTTTCGAAAATAGATTGCTTACCAGGAATCACAAAGAATGACCATAAGATTTTACAACAAGGGGAATGACCAGACTATGAAAAAAGAAACCATCACAAGAGAATGGAAAATAAGCCTTTTTGGTGGGCTTATCCTCCTGGCCATTTTGCTGGGAATAGATCAGCTGACCAAATATCTGGCGTACAATTTTCTGCGCATCCGCGGCCCTTTAAGCCTTCTGCCGGATGTTTTTGAGCTGCAGTATCTGGAAAACCGGGGAGCCGCTTTTGGCATGCTGGAAAATATGCAGTGGATCTTTGTCCTCTTTGCACTGGTTATTACTGCAGCAGCAGGATGGCTTTATCTGCGTTTATGTTTCCGAAAATTTACAGGCCCCCGTTCCTTTGTTCCTTTGAAAGGCATCTGCATACTGCTTATGGCGGGGGCGCTGGGGAACATGATTGACCGACTGGCTCATGGTTTTGTCATTGACTTTCTCTACTTTTCCCTTATCGATTTTCCCATCTTTAATGTGGCGGACATTTACGTCTGCGTGGGAACCGCCTGCTTTCTGCTGCTGATTCTCTTTTATTACAAGGAGGAGGATCTGGATCAGATACAGGGAAAAAAGACACAGCAGGACTACATGAGGGATCTCATTGACAAGATCCGCGAGAGCAGGAATAAGGAGAATCAAAAGAACTAGGAAACCCTGGAAACTCATACCGGAAGATAAAGAAGAGAAGTAGAAAAGGAGACGTTTTTATGATCTTTCAGGCGACAACTTTGGATCAGGGGACCCGGATTGATAAATATCTTTCCAGGGAACTGCCGGATTGTTCCCGTTCTTTTTTGCAGAAGCTCATAGAGACCGGCCAGCTGCGGATCAACGGCACTGCCACATTAAAATCCAATTATAAAGTGAACGCAGGGGATGAGATTGAACTGGAAATTCCGGAGGCAGTGGAGCCGGAGATCGAGGCGGAGAACATCCCGCTTGATATTTTGTATGAGGATTCAGAGCTTCTGGTGGTAAACAAACCAAAGGGCATGGTGGTGCATCCCTGTCCGGGACACTATTCCGGAACTCTGGTAAACGCCCTGCTGTACCATTGCAGGGGGGATCTCTCCGGTATTAACGGCGTGATGCGGCCGGGGATCGTACACCGCATTGATCAGAATACCACAGGCTCTCTTCTGGTGTGTAAAAATGATTACTCTCACAATTTCCTTGCAGAACAGTTAAAGGTCCATTCTATTACGAGAAAATATCGGGCCATTGTCCATGGGAATCTGAAAGAAGAAGAGGGGACGGTCAATGCTCCTATCGGACGCCATCCGGTTGATCGAAAAAAAATGGCTGTGAATCACAAAAATGGCAAGGAGGCTGTGACCCATTACCGAGTGCTGGAGCGTTTCGGAAAATATACTTACCTTGAATGCCAGTTAGAGACAGGCCGCACTCATCAAATACGGGTTCATTTAACAAGCATAGGCCATCCGCTTCTGGGGGACGATGTCTACGGGCCTTCCAAATGCCCGATATCCGGCCTTCAGGGGCAAACCCTTCACGCCATGGTTCTGGGCTTTGTTCACCCTGTTACAAAGGAGTATATGGAGTTTACGGCGCCTCTGCCAGATTATTTTCAGGAATTGTTAGAAAAACTGAAGAGGGATGGGGCAAGACACTGATCCTGGCAGATTGCTGCAAAATACTTCCGGCAGTACCCTTTCGGGTGATTTAGCGCATTTTTGTTTCATAGGAAGGAACTTCCTATGAAACGAGAAACAATCCCCGGCAGTTTGCTTCTAGTTTGTCCCAACATCCGTTTGGTGCGGAAGATTTGTATCTCCGCGCTTATGGATGATTCGTTTTGGCCAGCCTTGAATATTTCCATCCAGGATCGCAGTGAACATTCTCTGCTTGGTTCCTGGATTTTCTTTTGTCAGCTGGCGAAGCAGATCTTTTGCATACTCACGCTTGGTAAATCCGTCTACCGGACAGGGATTCTTTGCCACAGGCAGGTCATACTTATTTTTAAATCCGATCACATCCGCCTCATCCACATAGATCATGGGGCGGATCACCGTAAGATCCATCCGGTCCAGGTATGTTCTGGGGGAGAAAGAGTAGAAACGCCCTTCATAAATCAAAGACAGAAGCATGGTTTCCACCACATCGTCCTTGTGGTGGGCATATGCCACCTTATTGCAGCCCAGTTCCTTTGCCTTTTCATTGAAAGCTCCTTTGCGCATTTTGGCACACAGAGAACAAGGATTGGACTCCTTCCGGTCTTCAAAGATAATCTGGCCGATCTGGGTATCCACTATCGTGTAGGGCACCTCCAGCTTCGCGCAGAGGGCTTTAATAGGCTCCAGATCAAATCCCGGGAAGCCCAGGGAGCAGGTGATGGCCTGAAGTTCAAAAGGCTTTGGATAGAACCTTCTAAGGCCGCTGAGGGCATAGAGTAATGTGAGACTGTCTTTTCCGCCGGAAATCCCTACGGCAATTTTGTCTCCTTCTTCGATCATCTGATATTCATCAACTGCCTTTCGCACCAGACTCATCAATTTTTGTAATTTCATATAAAATTCCCTTTCTGTTAAATAAAGAATGCGTCTTAAAAAAGTCTGCCCGCCGCTTCGCGCTCCGTTGGCATCCTTTAATTTATATCGTTTCTATCATAGCGAAAAGCTGGAAATTTGACAACTGTTTTTTATTAGGAGTTTTGAGCATCAATGTACACAGTACAACACGGATGCTATTGAATAAAAAGTATATGGAAGGAAAAAGCAGAGGTGATTGTAATGTTCCATGAGAATAAAACATATTGGCGGATAGCCGTTTCTGTGATAAAATGATGATGGTATCCGCGGCCAGAGCATACGGCTCCTTGAATGCCAATGAGATTGTTTTTTCTGCGCGGATGCTGGATCGTGTGAAATAGGAACTGTACAGCCATAACGGTTCTTATTGATTGCTGTGGCCGTGCGGGACGGAAAAGGAGGGCAGTCTATAAAACTATGAAAAAATGGCTTTTAGTTGCATTCACCTTTGTTCCCATTCTTGTGGGAGATTTGATCAATCGTTTCCTGCTTCTCCCGGTCATCGGCAGTCTCCTTTTTTATGTACTGCCTTTAGCGACTACGGTATTTTGGTTTTTCGTCGGGAGATGGTATGAACGCAGCTCCTGGAAAACTGTGCAGGCCATACTCATCGGAAATGCCACAGGGCTGGTTTCCCTGGTAATTTCTTTCTGGAGATATTGGTCGGAAACGCCGGGTAACGGAACTGGGATCCTTTGGACTCTAATGAATAAATTTCAATTATATACGGATGCCGCTCCTGGGTACTTATTGGGGAAAATTGCGCTCCTTTTCGAGCCTCAGCCGAATACGATAGGAAGAGCCTCTATGACTGCTTTGCGGGTTCTGTCTGTCGTCTATCTGATCGTTGTTTTTTTGCTAGGCTTCTTTTTGGAAAGACGAAAAAATAAACACAATATATAGCAGCTAATCAAACAAATGTCACCAGTTTTAAATAGAAATACCAGCCTATATTCTCATAATTAATTATGAGAATATAGGCTGCCTGTGACAAAAATAGCTACATGACAAAAATTCCTGCATCATGCCATGTTTACAGGCGGCTGAAACAGCAATAACAAATCAACAAAATAAGGAGAAATTATCATGAAATTCGTAATACAGCGGGTCACAGAAGCATCTGTGACGATTGATGGGACAACCGTGGGAGAGATTGGAAAGGGATTTCTGGTACTCATCGGCGTGGGCGCCAAGGATACAAGGGAAATCGCAGACTTTTATATTAAGAAAATGATTGGTCTGCGAATCTTTGAGGATGAAAATGGAAAGACAAATCTTTCTTTAAAAGATGTGAAGGGACAGCTTCTTCTGGTATCTCAGTTTACCCTATATGCCAACTGCCGCAAAGGAAATCGCCCCAGTTTCATTGAGGCCGGAGGTCCGAAGATGGCGGAAGAGTTGTATGAGTATATCATCCAGGAGTGCAGAAAGCAGATACCTGTGGTTGAGACCGGGAAATTCGGAGCTGATATGAAGGTAAATCTGTGCAATGACGGGCCGTTTACGATTATTCTGGATGAAAATCTGCACAAAATATAGAAAATTTTTGAGAAAACACAAGAAAATCCCAAATTATTCTGAACAAAACAGCTATAACATTAATAGAAAAGATCCGTATCTTTTCCCTCTAGTTCTTTTAACCGCCGGTAGAGGGTTGCCCTGCTGCAGCCTAAGAGCCTGGCGGTTTCTTCACATCCGATTTCTTTCATGCTGGCCTTTATATCTGAAAGCCGCCAGAGAGAAGAGGTACTTCCCGATACGTCCAGCCGTTTTCTTCCTGCATTTCGTTCATTTTTTTGTTTTTTGTAATATTCCACCATCAATAGTCCATTTCCCTCGGAATCAAAATCCAGAGCCAGAGAAACCTGATGTTCTTTCAACTGGCCATTTATTCTGCCAATTCGCTCCTTTAATGAGTCCGTAACCGGCAATTTCCCTATATATTCTCGATGCAGCATAATTATCCTCTATATGTTGTGTTTTTCAGACCTCTATGGTCAACGGGTGTTTTAGTTTTTCTCATAATTAATTTTGAGAAAACGCGAAACACCGGTTGACCATAATTAATTTTGAGAAAGTGCAAGAAAATCCCATGACTGAAGGCGGGCTGCCCTGTGCACACGGATGTTACGGTTCCCGCAGCTTTACCGCAGAGGCAGCTCTTCGGCGGCGGTTGTCATCCATAGCGGCGTAATGCTTTTTTGTGGTGTTCACATCCTTGTGTCCAAGCACATCTGCCACCAGATAAATATCCCCGGTTTCCCGGTACAGAGACGTTCCATAAGTGCTTCTCAGTTTATGGGGAGTGATCTTTTTCGTGGTGGTAATCTCTCTTGCATATTTTTTTACCATATTTTCTACTGCCTGCACTCCAATCCTGCGGCGCTGGGTAGAGTAGAAGAGGGCATTCTCATGGCCGGCAAGGGGAGTAATGCCTTTGCGTTCTTCCATATAATTTCTCAGCGCCAGCTCCACCTCCTCGCCGAAATATACGATCATCTCTGAACCGCCTTTGCGAACCACTTTGATTCCATTGTTGCGAAAATCCACATCCTGAACATCCAGTCCCACGCATTCAGAGACACGGATTCCGGTACCCAAAAGAAGCGTCACAATGGCCAGATCCCGCAGCTTCGTTTTTTCATAGTACATTTTTTTCTGACCGGTAAGCTGATCGCCTCCATGTTCAATAAAGTCCAGGAGAGCGGCTGTTTCATCTTCATCCAGACGGATAATTGCCTTATCGTGGAGTTTGGGCATATCCACCAGAAGCGTAGGATTTTTTTGAATCATCTGATGCTTGTAAAAATAGGCGTAAAAGCTGCGAAGAGCAGACATTTTCCGTTTCAGGCCACGTTCCCCATTGGTGACCTGGGCATTCCGGACAGCTCCGGCCATAGATTTGTCAATATCATAAACCTTCAGATATTCCTGATATTCCTCAATATCAACAGCCTCCAGCTGATCCAGAACTTCTACCTTAAAATCCTGGATCTCTTTTCCTTTGAAGAGCGGATTGGACTCCTGAAGATACCGGAAAAAGGTACGGATATCATAAGCATAAGAAATCCTGGTTTTAGTAGATGTGGTAGGCTCCATAGCTCGAAAATAGCTGCGGGCAAAGGGCGGCAAGGTTTTCAAAACTTCCCGCAGCTGCAGGGTATTCTGAATATCCATCTGCTCATGGTAGGACAGATTGGGCTGAGTAGTCATTGCTGTAATAACATCAGTAGTCATAAAATTTTCTTTCATAGCCGGGCATCCTCCATAACTCTGATAGATCTATTTGATAAACATGTGTTTTGCGTATAGATCTATAGGGATTTACAATAACACATAGCAGCTCTCCTGTCAAGCGAATTGAAATGGAATCAGAAACTAAAAAAGAATTTCTATTTTCTTTCTTTGGCAATAATCAGAGAATAATATCCTGCATTCTCAGGTATCTCATCTGCGCTCCCATAAATTTTTTCATTTTGCATCCCACAGTTTTCTACCATCATGACATCTTTCCCGCTTTCCAACAGTGCTTCCTTGACCTGTCCCATTCGTTTGCCGGATTTCATAAAGACAAAATTGCCGGGACGCTTTAATTCTTCTTCTGTAAAACCGTAAAAAGCCGGAACGACATGGAGGGTCTCCTTTAGTTCCACCAGGGGAATATTGAGTCTGGCTGCGGCGGCACAGAATGAGGGAATCCCGCTCACCAGTCTGGTATCATAGCCCTTCTTTTCCAGTATCCGCTGAACATACAGGTACGTAGAATAAATGGTGGGATCTCCCAGGGTGAGAAACACCACATTTTTTCCCTGTATCAGATATTGCTCTAACTGATCAGCTGCTTTTTGGTGATTGTTCCGCAGCTCCTCTTTATCATGGGTCATAGGCATGGAAACAGGAATCAATTTCTTTTCTGCCAGTTCCGGCACTGCCTGTACGGCAATTTTGTAAGCCACAGAGGCTTCTGCCTCCTCCCCCGGCACAGCGATCACCTGGTTTTCTCTGATCAGCCGGACTGCTTTTAAGGTCATTAATTCCGGATCTCCCGGCCCCACTCCCACTCCGTATAAAATTCCGCTCATTGTTATCTCCTTCTTTCACAAAATAAGGTTTTGCAACACGCCCTATGGACAGCATCAGTGTCCACAGGGCAACACGCCCCATGGACACTGATGCAAGCCTCATCCCTTATAATAGAATATCTTTGAATATCTTTATTTCTTTCAGAAAAATATGGTATTACTCCGCATTATCTGCTGCTCTGGCTGCGATTTCCTTATCCTGTACATCAGAGGGAGCCTGTTCATAGCGCGCAAACTCATAGGAGAAATCACCGCATCCTCCGGTCATGGAGCGCAGCTGGGTAGAATAGCCGTAAAGCTCAGACATGGGGATGTCCGCCTCTACGATGGTATTGCCGCTGTGATCCGGATTCATTCCAAGAACACGGCCACGTCTCTTGTTCAGATCTCCCATAACGTCTCCGGTAAATTTATCCGGAACCGTTACTTTCATGGAAGCGATGGGCTCTAAGAGCACCGGGCTGGCCTCCATAAAGCCTTTCTTGAAGGCCTGGCTGGCAGCAGTCTTAAATGCCATCTCAGAAGAGTCTACGGGATGATAGGAGCCATCGTAAAGCACAGCCTTAACACCGACTACCGGATATCCGGCCAGGGGGCCTTTCCCCACGGAATCCTGAATACCTTTTTCTACAGCCGGGAAATAGTTCTTGGGAACAGCTCCTCCCACAACCTCCTGTTCAAATACATAAGGAGTCTCCAGATCTCCGGATGCCTCAAAACGCATCTTAACGTGACCATACTGTCCATGTCCGCCGGACTGTTTTTTGTACTTGGAGTCCACATCGGATTTCTTACGGATGGTCTCCCGGAAAGCCACCTTGGGACGATCCAGAACTGCCTCTACTTTATACTTTGTCAGCAGCTTGCTCACAATAATATCCAGATGCTGATCTCCCATTCCATAGATCAGAGTCTGACGATTTTCACTGTCATTCACAGCCTTCATGGTAAGATCTTCCTGCATCATTTTTGCCAGAGCCTGGGAAATCTTATCCTCGTCTCCCTTATTCTTCGCGAAATATCTCTTATAAGTATACGGTGTGGAGACAGAAATTTTACCGTAGCGAATCGGTGTGGCCTTTGTAGCCAGAGTATCTCCTGTGGAAGCCTCCAGTTTACCGATGGCGCCCATATCTCCGGCCATCAGCTCTTTCACCTCAACCGGTTTGCTTCCCTCAAACACATACAGTTTGCTGACGCGGAATTCTGTGTCTGTCTCTACATCAAACAGCGTATCATCCGATTTGATCACGCCAGAAGCTACTTTTATCATGGAATACTTACCGATAAAGGGATCCACGATGGTCTTAAAGATAAAGGCAGATTTTGCTTTGGCGAAATCATAGTCCGCTTCAAATACTTCATTGGTCTTTAAATTCAATCCTGCCATCTTTCGGTCATTGGGAGCCGGGAAGTAACTTAAGATGTCATCCAGCAGGATCATGATGCCCTGAAGATTCAGGCTGGCGCCCATGGTAACCGGAACCAGAGAACATTCTGAAACATTACTCTTCAGTGCAGCGATGATCTCCATCTCAGAGAATTCCTCACCGCCGAAATAACGATCCATAAATTCTTCGCTTGTCTCTGCCACAGATTCCATAAGAATGT
>CAJLNC010000056.1 GCA_905207905.1 uncultured Lachnospiraceae bacterium
CAATGGCAGAGGAACTTCCGTTGGAACAGTCCAGTCCGATTCTGTAATTTTTAAAGGAACGGGTAGCCAGGGAGATCAGATATCCAATATACCGGTTTCTTCCTGCCACATAGTCTGTGGTGCGGCCAATCTGATCTCTGGTGGCCAAGGGCAGTTCCCCGAAAGTACCGTCAATGTAGGCCTCGATCTTCTCTTCAATGGCTGCATCAATCTTCTGGCCTGTACCGCTGATCACCTTGATTCCATTATCATAGTAAGGATTATGGCTGGCACTGATCATAATTCCACAGTCAAACTCATCCAGGCGCACCGCATAGGCCACACTTGGAGTGGTGGTCACATGCAGCAGGTAAGCGTCCGCCCCGGAAGCCGTCAATCCTGCTGACAGTGCGTCCTCAAACATATAGCTGGATCTTCTGGTATCTTTTCCAATGACAATTCTCGCTTTGTGAGTCTGGCCGTAATACCATCCCAGAAAACGTCCCACCTTATAGGCATGTTCTACTGTCAGATTAATGTTTGCTTCGCCCCGGAAGCCGTCAGTACCAAAATATTTTCCCATAATATCCTCCTTATTTCATTTTTCATTCAGCATGTTTGCTGTTGATTTTCATTTTCGCAGCTATTCTTCCATAAGCTGAAATTTAACTGTGAAACAGCCCCTTCAGCTGTTATGGCAGAAGGGTTACTCATTTTCATTCATCTTCGCCAGCTTGGCTGCCTGGTCGGCTGCGATACAGCTGTCGATGATCTCCTGAATATCACCATTTAAGATCTTGTCCAACCGGTACAGGGTCAGATTGATCCGGTGATCCGTCACCCGTCCCTGTGGAAAATTGTAAGTGCGGATCTTCTCCGAACGGTCTCCTGTTCCGATCTGGCTTCTGCGCAGCTCCGCCTCCGCATCGTGAGCCTTCTGCTGCTCAATGTCATACAGCTTAGCCCTCAGCAGAGCAAAGGCTTTCGCCTTGTTCTGGAGCTGAGACTTCTCTGTCTGGCTGTACACCACAATTCCCGTGGGATAGTGGGTGAGACGCACCGCAGAGTCTGTGGTGTTGACACACTGTCCGCCGTTTCCGGAAGCGCGCATCACATCAATGCGGATGTCCTTGTCATCAATCACCACATCCACCTCTTCCACCTCCGGCATCACCGCCACTGTGGCTGTAGAGGTGTGGATTCTTCCGCCGGACTCCGTTTCCGGTACACGCTGTACCCGATGAACCCCAGATTCATATTTCAGCTTGGAATATGCTCCCGCTCCTGTAATCATAAAGCTCACATACTTCATGCCTCCGATTCCGATCTCCTCCACGTCCATGGTCTCCACCCGCCATCTCTGGCTCTCGGCATAGTGGACATACATACGATAAAGCTCTGCTGCAAACAAAGCCGCCTCATCTCCGCCAGCGCCGGAACGGATCTCCACAATCACGTTTTTATCGTCATTGGGATCCTTGGGCAAAAGCAGCACTTTCAGCTCCTGCTCCAGCTCCTCGCTGCGCTTTTTGGCGTCGCTTAGCTCTTCCTTTAACATTTCCCGCATCTCTTCATCGTTTTCACTTTCCAGCAAAGAAAGACTGTCTGCAATCGTCTCCTGACAGGATTTGTACTCCCGGTACGCATCTGCAATGGGCTGCAGGTCGCTCTGCTCCTTCATCAATTTCTGAAAGCGCGCCGGATCGGCGGTGATGGAAGGCTCATTGAGCATATTTAAAATTTCCTCCAGATGGATCAGAAGATCCTCCAATTTATCAAACATTTTCGTCCTCCATTATTCTTTCCGTCTGCGGCCAGTTACCACCCGGTCCAGGCCTGCCAGATCCTGTATCACTCTAATTTCTGTAAAATCTTTCTCCATCATGGCAGCTACCGCCTGCCCCTGATCATAGCCAATCTCAAACATAAGCCACCCGGAAGGCTTCAGATAATCCAGACATTCTGCTACAATCCTTCTGTAAAAGCTCAGGCCATCCGGCCCGCCGTCCAGGGCTTTTCTGGGATCGTGAAGCCGCACCTCCTCCTCCAGTTCCTCAATCACAGCTGCGGCGATGTAAGGAGGATTGGAGACAATAAGATCCCATTGCAATTCTGCCAAACGTTCTTCATCTGCAGTCTTTTCCTGAAAACACCCAAACAGATTGCTTTCCAAAAATTCTGCCGATACCCCCAGGGCCGCTCCATTCTTCCGGGCCACCTCCAGCGCTTCGGCAGAAATGTCCAGCCCGATCCCCGAAAGACCTGGGCATAGCTTCAGCAGGCTGATCAAAATGCACCCGGAACCAGTGCAAAGATCCAGCACACGCATCTTTGGTTTCAGCACCTTTAAGGCAGTCTCCACCAGAAGCTCCGTCTCCTGCCTTGGCACCAGCACATGTTCATTCACCTGAAAGGAAAACCCCATAAACTCCTGAACTCCTGTGATATGCTGGAGCGGAATGCGACTTCCTCGCTTTTCCAGCAGCCCCTGATATCGGCTGACCTCCTCTTCCTGCATCGGATCCATCATCCCAAGCAGATACCGGGTCCGATCCAGCCCGCAGCTAAACTCCAACAGATACCAGGCATCCACTGACGCATCTGGGATCCCTTTCTCTTCAAGATACTGTCTGCCGTATTCCAGCGCACTCCTGTATGTCATAGCTCTCCATTCTCAACTTCTATAATATTTCCAAGGCTGACTGCCTGTAGGTTTCTAAACTTTCCTATGTCCTGGATCTTATGAGGATTTTATATTCCTATGTGCGCCGCTTCTCTTATGCGCTCTGGCTTTCTTTGTGATCCAACTCATAATGCGCGCCGAAATTTTCGTTTAAATAGCTTTTCCAGTCAAAAATAGCCTCCACAGAAGCGATTCCCACCTCGATCATAGTATCATCCGGCTCCTTGGTCGTCAGCGCCTGAAGGCACAGCCCCGGTTTACTTAAAAGATTCACCAGTTTATTGTCATATCTGCCTGCCAGACGGATAAACTCATAAGATACCCCCGCAATCACAGGAAGCAAAAGAAGACGCACCACAATCCTCCAGACAGGAGAGTCGATTCGGATGAACAAAAAGAAGATCACACTGACGATCATTACGATCAAAAGAAAACTGGTTCCACAGCGCTTATGTTCTTTGGAACTTTTCCGAACATTCTCCACGTTCAGCTCCAGCCCGTGCTCAATACAGTTGATGCACTTATGCTCCGCGCCATGGTACATAAAAGTTCGCTGAATCTCCTTCATTCTGGAGATCAAAAGAAGATAGCCCATAAAAATGGCCATGCGCAGCACTGCCTCTGCGATGGAGATCAGAGTCTCTGAAGCAGTGAGGTATCGAAGCCCTCTGGAAAGAAAATAAGGCAGCAGTATAAATAACGCCACAGAAAGGATAATAGAAAACGCAACGGTAAATCCCATGAGCACCCCATTATCCTCTTTTTTGTCCTCCAGAGCAGTATCCGCCCTCCCGCGGATCTCCAGCCGCTCCAGTTCCTTCCTGGCAGACTCTTCCACCTTTTTCAGCACGTCTCTGGCTTCCTCCGCCTTTCCCTGCTTTTCCAGACGTTCCGCCTTTTTTCTTGCTTTCTTTTCTTCCTTGTCCAGCCGCTCCTTTACTTCCTCCTCTGACTCCTCTGCAAAAAAGTCCGCGGAGAACATCAGCGTCTTCATCCCAAGAACCAGAGAATCTACAAAATTAAATACTCCCCGCACAATGGGGATTCTCTGAATCTTCTTACTGGGAATCATACCCCGGTACTGGTCCGTCTTGACCACAATCTCCTGGTCTGCTGTGCGGACAGCCACTGCATAATTCTCGCCGTTGCGCATCATGACGCCTTCCATGACAGCCTGTCCGCCTATATTGGAATATTTCATATTTTTCACCTGATACTTTAATTTAAAAACAGGTTGAGATTTCGCAACCTCAACCTTATCTTTACCATACTATTTAGCTTCGATACCGTACTTCTTATTGAACTTATCAATACGTCCACGTGCTGCAGCAGTCTTCTGCTGACCAGTATAGAATGAATGGCACTTGGAGCAAACCTCCACGTGGATCTCCTTCTTTGTGGATCCTGTCACAAACGTGTTTCCACAGTTACAGGTAACGGTTGTCTGATAATAATTCGGATGGATTCCCTCTCTCATGATTTTCACCTCGCTATATTTTATCGTGAACTGCTTACGGCTCTGCCGTCCATTTCCGGCCAATACCGCTCAAGTGTTACCGCGGTAAGATATCCCGGACTATCCCTGCAAGTCCCTGCAGTTAAGCTGTGCAGCAAAGTATCTCAGATAAAATTTCTTCTTTCTGCAAAAACCGCCCCTTCATAGGGTTCATTCCAGAAACAGCGTCTGAATTATATCATATCAGCTCCGAAAATGCAAGAGCTGACAAAAATTTCTTTGCTTTCTCATGATAAAAATTTCTTCGCTTTCTCCTGGCTGATTGGCTGATCTTGGCTGAACTTCTCGTAGTTAAACGCTTGATTGGTTCTTGGTTGAGTTTCAAACCAGTTTAAACTCAAATTTTTATGACTTTGCACATAGCTGAGCTGTGATCTAAATGAAACGCTGTCTGCGAACCTTCGCCACCAGTTCCCGGTTATCCCGGGTATGGACAAACATATTCAGAATATTTTCTACCGCCTCGTCACCCTTCATACCGTTTAGAGCCTTGCGCATAATATAGACAGCATCCAGTTCTTCAGCATCCAGCAAAAGATCTTCTCTTCTGGTGCTGGACTTTTGAATATCAATGGCAGGGAAAATCCTCTTTTCCGACAATTTCCGGTCAAGAACCAGCTCCATATTTCCAGTTCCCTTAAATTCCTCATACACCACGTCATCCATCTTGCTTCCAGTATCCACCAGCGCTGTGGCCAGTATGGTAAGGCTTCCTCCCTCCCGCATATTCCTGGCTGCGCCGAAAATCCGCTTAGGCATGTGGAGCGCTGCCGGATCAAGGCCTCCGGAAAGAGTACGTCCGCTGGCTGGAACGATCAGATTGTAGGCCCTGGCCAGCCTGGTAATGGAATCCAGCAGGATGGTCACATCCTTCTTATGCTCTACAAGACGCTTGGCCCGCTCAATCCCCATCTCTGATACTCGTTTATGGTGCTCCGGAAGCTCATCAAAGGTGGAGTAAATCACCTCTACATTGTCTCCCACAATAGCCTCCCGGATATCTGTCACTTCCTCCGGCCGCTCATCGATCAGAAGGATAATCAGATGCATATTGGGATCATTCTTTAAAATGGACTTTGCGATCTCCTTTAGCAGGGTGGTCTTACCTGCCTTTGGGGGAGATACAATCATCCCTCTCTGGCCTTTTCCTATGGGTGAGATCAAATCCACCACCCGCATGGCCACATCTTTAGGACCCCGCTCCATCCGCAGCCGCTCATTGGGAAATACTGGAGTCATATCCTCAAAATTGTATCGCCTGGATGCTTCCGCGGGAGTAAAATCATTGATGGTCTTTAAATATAAAAGGGCGCTGAATTTCTCCTGCTGGGCCTTGATCCTGGTATTCCCTGAAATAATATCTCCGGTCTTTAAACCAAAACGCCGAATCTGAGAGGGGGACACATAGACATCATTCTCTCCTGGCAGATAGTTGTCGCTTCGGATAAAACCATAGCCGTCCGGCATCACTTCCAGGATTCCGCTGACCTCGATTCCGCTGTCCAGCTGCGCCAGCTCCATAGGCGGCTTATCGTTTGGATTCTCCCGAACGGTGTCTCTGAAGTTCTCCCTCTGATTCTCCCGGCCGTTATACCGGGGTGCTTCTCCTGCGTTTTCTCGGCTGTTATACCGGGAGCTTTCTCCTGTGTTTTCCCGACTGTTATACCGGGAGCCTTCTCCTGCGCTTTCCCGGCTGTTATACCGGGGCGTTTCCCCGGCATTCTCCCGGTTTCCGTAAGAGGTATAGCTTCTCCGCTCTCTCACCTCTTTGCTGTCCCGATAATCCTGTCTGGTAGTCTCACGCTTTTCTTCCGGTTCCTCCTTTTTCCCATCAAAAAAAGTATCCCCGTTTTCCTTTCCATAATTTTCCCGCTTCGAGCCCGCCTCAGTCCGCTGCTTCCAGGAACTGCTTCCCCTCTGCTCTCCTGTATCGGCCTCCGCCGCCTCTTTTCCTGTCTGAAAGCCCTGGGCACCGGCTTCTTCCCTCTCCTTTGCCTCTCTGGCATCCGCAGCCAGCATTGCCTCCACTACTTCACTTTTTTTCATAGCAGACACAGCTTTGATGCCCCTGGCCTTTGCCAGATTCTTCAATGCTGCTGCTGATAATGACTCATATTTTTCTCTCATATACACCTCGTCTGTCTCATTTTTCTGTCTGTTAAGGGGAATAATTGTCAGAAATGACTTGATTGATTTATCTATCTGATTTAGCATATCATATCCTTTTCAAAAAAGAAAGGGCTTTTTCATTTATTTCCAAAAAGAAGTCTGCACGCAGACTTCTTCGCCTGCGGCGGGTCGCTTCGGTGACATCGTCCGCCGCAGTGCGATCCTGCGGAGTTTTTTTGTTTCATAGGAAGGAATTTCCTACGAAACAAAAAATCCGGCGATCATTCCCCCCGCCATACCGGAAATGGCGCAGACGCAAAATCTGCCCAACAGTTCCCCCGGTTCCTGTGCCGGAGTCCCTCCGGCCGCCAGGGCTGCCATAATCAGCAGAAAAAAGTACAAACTTCCGTAGGCAAAACCCCTTAAAAACTTTTTCCGTTCCCCTGCTCTGCCTGCCGCCAGCCCCCCAAAAAAGCAAGCCAGGCCGTAAACCCACCAAATGCCAAGCCGCGCCTGCTCCATCCCCCACTCCATCTTCAGCATAAGAAAAGAGAGCAGCAAAATAGCAGCCCCGGTCACTGCCGCCTGTACGATCAGCGGTTTTACAAACACCCATATCCTCTTTTTATCCATAATTTCCCCCAAAATTTCTAATATTTCTATGAAAATATATGTCCTCCCATTGCTTTTATTCCTAAAATATTGTATTCTTAGAAATTATAGTATGGTTGCAGCTACAAATTTTTTGTGTCTGGAACCGTCAAAAATAAAAATACTTTTTAAAGGAGTTGGTTTTCTTTGGCTTCAGACGATGCCATACAACTTGGTCTGCTTGTTATTTTATTGATGCTCTCAGCGTTTTTTTCCTCAGCTGAAACATCTATGACCACAGTGAACAAAATTAAAATCAAGGCTTTGGCGGATGAGGGAAACAAACGCGCCCAGACACTGCTGAAAATCATTGATCAGTCAGGAAAGATGCTCAGCGCTATTCTGATTGGCAACAACGTGGTGAACATCTCCATGTCCTCCCTGGCAACTTCCCTGGCAATCCAGCTTTTTGGCAGTACAGTGGTAGGAATCGTTACCGGTATTGTGACCCTTCTGGTCCTGATCTTCGGAGAGATCACCCCCAAAACCCTGGCCACTGTCCATTCAGAAAAACTGGCGCTGCTATACAGCCCCATTATCTGGCCTTTGATGAAGATCATGACCCCAGTGATCATTCTTATCGATCACTTGTCCATGCTGTTTTTAAAGCTGCTCCACTTTAATCCCAAGAGCGCTGATACTGCCATGACAGAGCAGGAGCTGCGAACTTTGGTGGATGTCAGCCATGAGGACGGGGTGATTGAAAGCGAAGAACGACAGATGATCTACAATGTGTTTGATTTTGGAGACGCCCAGGCAAAGGATATCATGGTGCCCCGGGTAGATATGGTTTCCGTCAATCTGGAGGATTCCTACGATGAGATTGCTTCTATTTTCCGAAGTGAAAAATTCACGCGCCTCCCTGTCTATGAAAATGACCGTGACAACATTGTGGGCATTATCAATATTAAAGACTTTTTGTTTTTTGAAGATAAAGAACATTTTCACGCATCCGCTGTCATGTATGAACCGTATTTTACCTATGAATACAAACGTACTTCTGAGCTGATGATGGAGATGCGGGAAAAGTCCATCAGTCTTACCATTGTGCTGGATGAGTACGGCGCAGCGGTTGGTATGATCACCCTGGAGGATCTTTTGGAAGAATTGGTTGGAGAGATCCGGGATGAATACGACGAGGATGAAAAAGATCTGATTCAGGATCTGGGCCATGGGGAATATCTCATCGAAGGTTCCATGAAGCTGGATGATATCAATGATGCCCTTCACCTGGATCTGATGTCCGAGGACTACGATTCTCTGGGCGGCTACATCATCGGACGGCTGGATCACCTTCCCAGCGAGGGCGAGATGGTGGAAACAGAAGGCGGTCTGAAGCTGAAGGTGGATGAAATGGATAAGAACCGGATTGATAAGGTTCACCTGTATCTGCCAAAAAAAGAGCTGGAGGATTGATCTGACAGCTTGCCTAATCGGCCATAAAGTTTCTGTAGTATTTATTATTTTTCATCAGGTATTTTTCATTTTTTATCTATAAAATGAGGATGTTGCAAAATATTAATTTCGATGGATTTTCGGTGTGTTTTTCGCACAAAACGGTTCGTTTTCGGAGAAAAATCACCCGAAAGAATCCCGCCGGAGGTATTTTTCAACATCCTTTTTTCTTCCTATTTCATTTAACACAAATCAGGAATACTTAAATACAAACAAATAAATCAGATGAATGCCCACACCGGCTGTAAAAAATACTTTTTTGTGCTCCGGATGATGGATTGTTCCTATCAGATAGAATACCATTCCACGGAACCTCTTTAGCAGCCCAGCAAGCTGCGGGGTATTTGACCCTCGCGGCATTCGCCAAATATCCGCACAAGTGCGGCTGCTTGGTTCATTGCTCGCGGGAATAAATTTTTTATCTTTCGCCCGCCGCAGTGCGATTCTACGGAGCGTTTTAACTTCATAGGAAGTGCTTCTACGAAATGAAAAAGAGCCTGCAGCTCCACAAATTTTCACTTGCGAAGTCACAGGCTCTTCCTAATTTATTCCCCAAAATGAGCGCTGCTGTCAACAGCCATCCTATAATATGATCTGCGTAATATTTTCCAAAAGCTGGGGATGCCGTTCATCATTATCATGATACAATTCATACACAGCCCCCGGCTGTGCAAAATGTACCAGTTCAAGCGTATCCCAATTCACATCTTCCACTTTTTCTGCTGTATCTGCAAGAGGAAGGATTTTACCCTTTCTCACAAAAATCACAACCTCGTCCAGCGCAATTTCTATGTAATGATGCCCTGACGGAAATATCTTTTCTTCTGAAATCTTTGTTCCGGAAAAACGCACTAGTTTCATCTCTTCGGGGAGATAGACCGTTCTTCCAAGAGCATTCTGCTCATAAACAGGAGCAATCATAATACTTTCACCGATCAGCAACTGATCTTCTATGTGTCGTGCCACAGGATCCGCTCTCCATTCAAATCCAAGCGGTTTTGCATACATTTCATTTTTGAGAGCTGCTTTCATAAATTCGCTGTAAAGATAAGGGAGCAAACGATACCTCAAACCAATCATCTCTGCAAATACCGCTGTCTCCTCAAATGCCCAGGCCTCCTGTCTGCGGGTTCCATCGGATGAATGGTTGCGCATCAACGGTGTAAAAATACCAAACGCCAGCCAACGCAGCACAAGATCCTCTGTGGCATCACATCCAAAGCCTCCTATATCAGCACCTGTGTACAGGAAACCACACATATTCAGGGATGGAAGCATTTTCAGGTTCATCAGCAGATGAGACCACCAGGATTTATTGTCGCCCATCCAGATGCCGCCATATCGGTGCATCCCGACATAGGAGGAACGGGAAAACATGAGAATACGACGTTCTGGCTCCAGCTCTTCAAAAGCCTCTCCTGCAGAACGTGTCATAAAATATCCAAACAGATTGTGTACCTTATCATGGCGGATCCGTTTTCCTTTGTAATTATGATAAAAACTTCTGTAATCTTCCGGATTTTTCTCCAGCCCTGCAACCATATCCTTAAATTCAAAGAAGGTCTTCACATCCAGATTCATTGTGCGATACTCTTCCAGCTTATGAAAAGTATCTCTCAGCCTGCCTTCGGAATAAAAAATCGCCGGTTCATTCATATCATTCCAAAATCCGTCAATTCCCTTATCCAGCAAAAATTTATATTTCAGACCAAACCATCTTCTGGCATCATCATTCAGCATATCCGGGAAATGACAGCGGCCCGGCCATACGCCAACCACAAAATCTTTTCCCTGTTCATCCTTGCAGAAATATCCATTTTTCACACCCTCTTCATATACATCGTACCCCTCTTCTATCTTAACCCCCGCATCTATGATAGGTACCAGATGGATTCCCTGCGCTTTCATCTCAGATACCAGTTCCTCAAAATCAGGAAATCCCTCTCGATCTATTGTAAAATCTTTATAACGTTCCATATAGTCAATGTCCAGATAAATGCTGTCCAGCGGAATATGATTTTTCCGATATCCCTCTGCCACCTCTCTTACCTCCTGAGAAGTCCGGTAGCTCCAACGGCTCTGACCAAATCCAAAAGCCCACTTTGGAGGGAGAAACGGCATACCGATCATCTGCCGGAATTCTCTTACAATCTCATCCGGCGTCTTTCCTTCTATCACATACAGATCATAATCTGCTCCGTCAATCCGTATTTCCAACAGATTGAGCTTTGTATAACCCACGTCAAATATAATCTTATCTGGTGTATCAAGGAACAGACCAAAAGAAATTTTCTCCCTTCCGTCCACGATCAGAAAGTTATGAGCACCGTACAGAGATCTTGTATTCTCGTGATGATTGGGATCATCTGTACAGTTGCTCTCATAGATCCATCCTCGCTTATTGATCCCGCGAACATTCTCTCCGAGACCATACACAATATCTTCCTTCTCCATCTCATACCTGAGCGTATTACATTCTTTTGCAAAATAACAAAGTTCCCCTTCAAAAATCTCTGGTTTTTTTATAACCGCATCCGTTTCAACGGGACTGCCAAAAACGTATCTTTTTACCATAATCCTGCTCCAGTTCTAAAATTTTTATGCTTTGACGCCGCCTGCCATCACACCCTGTTTAAAATGTTTTTGAGCACAAATATACACAATTACGATAGGGATCATAGAAATCAGACTTCCCGCCATTAATACATGATACTCCGTCCCATACTGTCCATTCAAACTGTTTAATGCAAGAGTCAGTGTCATCTTATTTTTATCCGTCAGCATCAGCAGCGGCCAGAGATAATCATTCCAGCTTTCCATAAACGTGGTGATCGTCAGCGTTGCAAGAGAGGAGCCGCAAAGGGGAAGCACCACTGTACGGAAAATGCGAAACATACTGGCGCCATCAATGCGGGCTGCCTCAATAAAATCATCCGGAATGGAACGCATCTGCTGCACCAGCATAAAAATACCAAATGCCCGAAACATTGCAGGTAAGATCACACTGGGATAGGTATTGATCAAACCCAGATTATTCATAATCACAAACAGAGGGATCAAAGTAACCTGTGTAGGGATCATCATGGAAGCCAAATAAATATTCAGCACTGCTCCTGCTCCCGGAAAATGGATTTTTGTAAACGCAAATGCTGCCATAGAGGAAGAAAGAACCGTGATCGCAGTATAGGACACTGTAATAAACATACTGTTCAAAATTGCCCGAAAGAACGGAAATTTGGAAAACACCTTTTCGTACGCACTCAAAGTGGGCTCTTCCGGGATCCACTGAATAGGAAGAGCCATAAGCGCTCCTTTACTTTTCAGGGAGGTGGATACCATCCAGAAAAAAGGAATCATCACAATCACTGAAATCAGACAGGCGACTGTATAAAACCGGATATTCTGCCATACTTTACGATTCATAATGCACCCATCCTTTCTGTCCTCTCATCTGGATTACAGTCAGTACAAAAATAATGACAAACAATAGCCAGGAATACGCTGATGCATAACCCATCTTAAAATATTTAAATCCATATGTGTAAATCCTCTCCACCATAACCTGTGTCGCCCCATTAGGGCCTCCCTCTGTCATGATCATAACCTGAGGAAAAAGCTGAAATGCGTTGATCAGTGACATAATCATGCAAAAGAAAATGGAAGGAGTCAAAAGAGGCAATGTGATCGAAAAAAACTGCTTCACCTTTCCTGCCCCATCTACTCGGGCAGCCTCATAATAGGTTGTATCGATCATTTTTAATCCTGAGAGCAAAAAGAGACCAAAAAATCCCATATCCTTCCAGACGGATGCCAGGACGATCGCAGGCATTGCCCAAATTTCACTTGTCAGCCAGCTCGGTCCTTTTATCCCGATATAAGAAAGCAGCTGATTGAAAATTCCATACTGAGGGCTCAGCACCCACTTCCAGATCAGACTGGCTGCCACCCAGGAAGTCAGTACGGGAATGTAATACATCACTCGAAATGCCGTAATGCCTTTCATATTTTTATTTAAAATCACTGCTATTCCCAGAGATGCCAGAAAGACAAGAGGAATATACAACACGATATAATACAGTGTATGGCCAAGCACTCTCCAGAATTCAGATGTTGTTAATATCTGGATATAATTCTCTAATCCAACAAAATGCTGTGATAAAGTATTCAGATTCAGTTTGTCCAGCCCATTCCAATCGGTAAGGCTGATAACTATGGATATCATGATAGGAAGCAGACTAAAAATGATCATGCCAACAAAACTGGGAAGCATAAACGGTATGGATCGTACCAGTGCCTGCTTCTTTTTCTTCTTACTCATACTTTTCGCCTCATACTAATAAACCACGCAGAATACCCTGCAGATGCTCCTGCATCTATGCCGCCCTGCAGGGTATTGAAAAATGCTTACTGTAAAGAAATCTGTGCTTCACATTCACTTTGCGCTTCATCCAAAGCTTCCCGTACTGTAATCTTTCCAGAAGCTGCCTCAGAAAGCTTTTCCGTAATAATATCAGACATCAATGCATAATCTTCTATTACAGGAGCCACCACAAGATAGTCCAGAGAAGCAAACACCGCCTTGCGATTTTCCGGAGGAGTCATTTCCAAATAGCCGGAAAGCACTTCCTCGTTGCTGATCGCCGGAAGATCCCATCCCGCATCAATGCGCATCTGGGCTGCTGTCTCGCTGGATGCCAGCCAGTTGATCCAGCATTCTGCTGCTTCTTTCTTCTCTGTATCTGCATTTACTACAAGTGCATTGCTGAAAAAGTGTGTTGCTTTTTTGTCCTGTCCAGGTTCTACACAAATATCCCATGCAAAATCACAGCCCTCGGCAAATGTGGAAAATGCCCAGATACCTGTGGGAATCATGCCGAGACGTCCGCTCTGAAACAGATCCCAATCTCCCATACCGCTCATCTGTTCATCATTTGGCTGTACATTGCTGTCTGTAATCTTTGAAATCATCATTTCGGCTGCTGCCACATTTTCTTCCGAATTGATCGTAAACCCAGTCTTATCCTCATTCAGGATACTGCCGCCGAACTGAGCTGCTACCTTAAAAAATTCATTAAATGTCACCGGCTGATAAATACCATATGTATTTTCGTCCAATGCCCGGATAGCCTCCGCTGCTGTCAGAGCGTCTTCCCAAGTCCATTCATCGGTGGGATAATCAATGCCTGCCTTATCAAACAAATCCTTGTTATAAATCAGCACCACATTGGAGAAATTTCCAGGTACGCCATACTGTTTTCCGTCTACATGAAAAGCCGAAAGTGCTGTCTCATTGTAACCGGATGCGTCAATTCCCTGGAGTTCTGCCAAAACCCCCTTGTTTGCATATGCTGCAAAATTCTCAATGTTCAGTTCATAACAGTCAGGAGCTGTGCCGCCTGCTACTCTTGTCTGCATCTGCGTAAAATAATCATCAAATCCAATGGTCTCAATCTGAACAGTAATATTCGGATACTCTTCATGGAATGCCTGATACATCGCATCTAATGTCTCTTCCTGGCCTCCGGAAGCGTTAAAATTTGCGTATGTAATAGTAACCTCTTCCTCCGCTGCCGCCGTCATACCGCCTGCTGCTAAAACCGCTGCCAACGCTGCGCCTGACACCATTGCTTTCCACTGCTTCATCTTTTTCATACTTCTTCTCCTTTCTATACTTAACCGGTTAACCGGCTAGAGTACTGTTTAACGCATTACGAAAAAATGGCCTTGCCCTAACTAAACAATCATTTCCCATGTGATGCTTCGGTCAGCGCCCTTCCTATCCATGGTAACCTTCTTCTGTTCCCAACTCAAGAAAATTTCTGTCTCCTCATCTCTGAAGCGATAGCTTCCTCTTTCTCCAGCCAGTACAAAATGCAATGCTTCCTTTCCATTTTCCCTTGAAGCGCCTGTCTTTTCACCATCTTCCCGCACACGGCCCTTCATTGCTGCTGCATATCCGCTTCGCAGATAAACAGGAAAATATTCTTCGGAAGAAATCACCGCATTTCCCTTATATCTTCTGTGTGTGAAAAATCCATACCAGACTCCTGGCGGAAGCCACAGCTGCCTGCTTGTCTGCTCCGCTTCCAATAATGGTGCCACAAGAAAACTCTCTCCAAACAGATACTCATCTTCCCACTCTACTGACTGCCTCTCCCTGGGCCATGTATATACAAGCGGCCGCATCATCGGCCGATACTGGTCACAGCAATCTGCTGCACTGCTGTAAATATAGGGAAGCAGCTTCATATGAAGATTGTGCCAGAAACGGATCTCTTCCAAAAGTTCCGGTTTTCCCCATGCGTTTGCTATATTCCATGGGCTGCGTTCATTATTTCCCGGAGCCCCAGGCAGAATCTCTTTAAACTGTCCACCGTCCGGTTCTGAATGCCACTGTAAAGCCGGCACAAAACAGGCAAACTGTGTGGCTCTCCGATACAGATCCGGTGTTGGAAGGGGTCCCGCAAATCCTGCTATATCAAAACTCCAAAAAGGTATTCCAGTCATTGCAGCGGACATACCTGCGTAGAACACTCCTTTCAGTTCACTGTTCTCTGACTGCTGATCGCCACCCCAATGAATGGGCACCCGGTGTGCTCCCCGCGAGCCAGCCCTGGAAAACAGAACGTGACGGTTTCCTAAAAATCGTGCATAGGCTTCTGTATACAGTCTTGCATACGCATTTTTGGCCTCTGTTCCATCCATTCCATTATGCAGCTTCACCTCCGGACGGTAAATAAATTCTCCGCCATCCGTCTTAAATCCGTCCACTCCCATATCAAGCAGATACTGTCGTTTTGCAAACCACTGCCGGGATGTCTCCTCATTGGAAAAATCCGGTATCAGGGAAGTCTCAAACCAGTTTCCTTCCGGTATCTGATAGGGAGTCCCATCCATATTTTTTACACAAAGTCCTTTTCTTACAGCATCTTCTTTATCAAGAACAAGCTGCCTGTTTTTTTCTTCCTGAGGTGGCTGACCTTTATATACCGGGATCTGCCAAAGAACCAGGCGTATGTTCTTTTCGTGAAGCTGACGTATCATGTCTGCAGGATCTGTCCAATACCTGCTTGTGGAATAATCGAAGTCTTCCTGGGAAAAGGCTGCTCCATCTGGCTTTGGCTCGTATGAGGCTCCGTTCCATATGTAAAATGTTGCCTCATCACTCCAGGCTTCCAAAACCATTACGCTTGCCGGAAATTGATACTCTTCCAGGTAGCGCATCTGATTCTCAACATCCTTCTGGCAGTTCCAGTGATTGGCTGAAATCCATATACCGAATGCATATTTTGGCGGCAACGCTGCCCTTCCAAACAGCTTCATATAACCGGAAATCACATCATCTACTGCTCCAGCAAATACATAGATCTCTGCTTCTGAAGGAATTTCACATTCAATCGTTTCCTGAAAAGAAAAGACCGTCTTTTTATCTGTAGCTATATAAATGCCAAGTCCTGTATCTGTCACAAAAAACGGAGCTGTCAGATATGTGTGATCCTGCTGATGGCAGAAATGTTCGATTACCTGATTCACTACTGTATTTCCCTTCTGATTCAGCCCGTTAAACTTTTCCCCCATACCGTATGCTCCTGCATACGCTGTCTTGATCCGGAGGATATCCCTTTCTTTTTTACTTTCTCGATACAGCGCAGCCTCTTTTCCATTTGGCAGCTTTACTGCCAGCATCCCTGTACCGCTGTGTATTTCCCATTGTTTCATTTCGTAATCAAGTCACCCTCTTTCTCTTCTTCCTGCAAACCTGTTACCCTTTAAACCGACAAACACTGGCCCGCTCAACAAGTCTCACCGGAAGAATCTCCTCTACTTTTTTCATCCCTGGATCTGCCATATTCTGTACAAGCAATTCTACAGCCCTCTGACCTTTCAGCGAAATTTCCTGACGAACCGTTGTAAGCCCCGGCGTCAGATAAGCGGAAATATCAAGATCATCAAATCCCATAATAGAAATATCCTCTGGTATCTGTACTCCAGACTCAAAAAAACCTTTCATCAGGCCAATAGCAAAAATATCTGCGGTT
>CAJLNC010000057.1 GCA_905207905.1 uncultured Lachnospiraceae bacterium
TCGGACAAACGGTTTTCAAGACCGCCTCGTTATGACCACTTCGATACCTCTCCATGTTAGGCGCTGCGTTTCAGCGCAAAAAGAATGATATCATTTGTACGCAAATCTGTCAACACCTTTTTTTACTTTTTTTAATTTTTTTCCACATTTTTTGCTTTTCTCCTTAGAAAGGCCTGCGCAATCGCCAGATCTTCCGGAGTTGTAATCTTAATATTCTCATAGGAGCCTTCCAGAAGTTTCACCAAATGCCCCGTCATCCGTTCCAATACCATGGCATCATCCGTCACTCCACGCTCTTCACTGCGCATCAGACGTTCATACGCTTCTTTAATCAGGGAATAGGAAAATACCTGCGGCGTCTGAATCATCCACAGGCTGCTTCGATCCGGTGTCTGAACTGCAAACCCATTGCGATCTGCCACCTTAATGGTATCTTTTACCGGCATACCTACCACGCAGGCTTCATATTGGCGCACTCCTGCCAGCACTCTTCGCAGCATGGGCTGATCCACAAAAGGCCTTGCTCCATCATGGATAAATACATAATCGCATTTTTCAACAACCCGCAGCCCCTGAAATACAGAGTGATAACGCTCTGCGCCTCCCGCAATAATCTTAGTTACCTTTTGAAAACCATAGGCCTTTACAATCTGCTCCCGACAATATGGAATTTCTTCTTTCCCCGTCACCAGTATCACTTCCTGTACTTCCGAAAACGTTTCAAAAGCACTCAGCGAATGGCAAAGTACCGGCCATCCCCCCAGTGAAAGATACTGTTTGTGTATCTCGCTGTGCATCCGGCTTCCTTTTCCTGCCGCCAGCACAATGGCAACATTATGCTCTGTATCTTCTGCTTTTCTGCTGTTTTCCAATCCCGTTCCTATCATGTATTCATTCCTCTACCGTTCTCCCAATTTCAGGTTGGGTACCGCATTCAAAGTAAGATCTGCCCTGCTGCCTTTTCGATATTCATAATAGGCCGCTGCGCCGATCATCGCCGCATTATCTGTACATAAAATAGGTGACGGATAATAAAACTCCACCTGGTTTTCCCTGCAAGCTTCCCGCATCGCTGCTCTCAAAGCGGAATTTGAAGCAACTCCCCCTGCAATAGCCAGCTTTTTAAAACCAAATTCTTTCACAGCCCCCATAGCATGTTCCACCAGTACATCCGTTACTGCTTTCTGGAAAGAGGCTGCCACATCTGCTGTCACAATCTCCTCCCCCTTCATCCGACAGCCGTTCAGGTAATTCAGCACTGCAGATTTCAAGCCGCTGAAACTGAAATCATAATGAGCATCCGCAATTTTAGCTCTCGGAAAAACAATCGCATTGGGATTCCCTTCTTTTGCCACCCGATCGATCTTGGGACCGCCAGGATATCCCAGTCCAATGGCCCGCGCCACCTTGTCAAAGGCTTCCCCTGCAGCATCATCCCTGGTACGCCCCACAATCTCATATTCCCCGTAATCCTTCACTACTACCAGGTGCGTATGGCCTCCCGACACCACCAGACAGGCAAACGGAGGCTCCAGCTCTTTATTTTCAATATAATTGGCAGAAATATGTCCCTCAATGTGATGGACTCCTATCAAGGGCAGTTTTCTGGCATAGCTGATCGCCTTTGCTTCTGCTACCCCCACAAGCAAAGCTCCTACCAGCCCGGGCCCATAGGTCACAGCCACGGCATCCAGATCATCCAGCGTCATGTTCGCCGTATCCAATGCCTCCTGGATCACCTGATTGATTTTCTCTATATGTTTTCTGGAAGCGATCTCCGGCACCACGCCTCCATAGAGCGTATGCAGGTCAATCTGGGATGAGATAATATTAGAAAGTACCTCTCTGCCATTTCTTACCACCGCTGCAGCCGTCTCATCGCAGGAGCTTTCTATCGCCAATATTGTAACTTCTTTCTTTTCTTCCATCTTTCTCTCTATTCCTCCACAAAATCCAGCTCTATGGTCTTTCCGTCCTTTCCCGGCTTTCCATTAGGAAAAATATCTGTCACCTGCTTTATATATTCTTCCGGTTTTACCAAGGACGGGCTGTAGTGGGTAAGCCACAATTCTCTTACCTGCGCCTTTTTTGCAATCCTGGCCGCCTCTAAAAAAGTCATGTGCTTGTATTCCACTGCCTTTGCCTGTTTTTCAGGCTCTCCGTACATTCCTTCACAGATTAGAAGATCTGAACCCATCGCATTTGCCACAATAGATTCTGTAGGCCTGGTATCTGTCGTATACGTCAGCTTCAGTCCTTTTCTGGCTGGCCCCAGCACCATATCCGGCGTAAAGATTTTTCCGTTTTCTTCCAGAATTTCTCCTTTTTGAAGACGGCTCCAGAATTTCATGGGAATCTCCTGGCTTCTGGCCCGCTCTGCATCGAACCGCCCTGCCCGGTCCAGTTCCAAGGTATAGCCGTAACACAGAACATTATGGTTTACCCGAAAAGCCCTGAGCCGATATCCATTTAACGCAAACTCCTGCTGCGGCCCCTGTATCTCCAAAAAACGCAGCTCAAAAGGCAGCTCTGGAGCAATGATCCGCAGCGCATTCACCACCCGTTCCAATCCTTTCGGTCCAATCAGCGTCAACGGCTCCCTCCGATCTGCATTTCCCATAGTAAGGAGCAGCCCCGGAAGCCCGCTGATATGGTCTCCATGATAATGAGTAAAACAAATCACATCAATCGGTTTAAAACTCCAGCCTTTTTCCTTTAATGCAATTTGCGTTCCCTCACCGCAGTCAATCAGCAGACTGCTGCCATTATATCTGACCATCAGAGATGTCAGCCAACGATAGGGAAGAGGCATCATTCCGCCGCTTCCCAACAAACATACATCTAACATGTCTATTCCCCATTTTATTTCTTTAGTAATAACTGCTTAAAACCAGTTTTCTTTTCCTCCTGAAAGCAGACAGATAAACGCTGACGGTTTACGCCTGCCAGCCAAAGCCTGCCCGGATCTGGACCATAGCATCATACAAATTCTCTCTGCTTTTTCACCGTCACCGGAATCTTAAATCCTAAAATCAGGCGGTCATAGCAGCGTTCACACAGATCAAAGGAATGGATCTCTCCATCTTTTTCAGAAAAATATCCCCAGGTCTTTTCCACCGTTAAGACCCCTTCCTGGGGCAGATCTTTCTCCATTTTCATCTCTCTTCCGCACATATTGCAGAATAAACTGTATCTTCTCATGCCGTTTCCTCCCACTGGTCTCCTGTTTTCCGGGGATATCCCCAAGAATCATTATATCCAGCAGACAATTTCCTGCCTAGTGGAAATGGCTGCTAATTACTTTCTTTCCCGCTCCTATCGGATATTCAAATCCTCTGTCCACATAATGGCTCCGTCCTCTGTGGGCTTCGAATAAAAATTTTTCCGTACTCCCACGGTAAAAAATCCCAATTTTTCATACAGGCCGATGGCAGCTGCGTTGCTCACCCGAACTTCCAGTGTAAAACGTCTGACCCCCCGGCTTCTTCCCAGGCTCATTAGATTCTCCAGCATCCGCCTTCCCACTCCTGCGCCCCGATACGGTTCATCCACCGCCACATTGGTAATATCTGCCTCATCAAAGCTTTGAAGGAATCCGCAGTAGCCCACCACCTGACCAGCCATCACTGCTGCCACATAACAGGTATCCGAAGACCGCAGAGAAGCGGCAAAGCCATTTCTGCTCCATGGTTCGCTGAAAGTTCTTCTTTCAATTTCCGCCACCTGCTCCAAATGGAGTGCTTCCATCGGCACGATCTGAAGCACGTTCAAAGATGCCGGATTCATACACCCGCTCTGCTTCTGTTCCGGCGGTTTCTGATCCAGGCCTGCATTCCGTTTCTGCTCCGGCACTTCCCTATTCATGCCTCTGCTCCATTTCTGCCTGAAGCCGCTTTGCCCGCTCCCTCTCTGCCTGAGATACCCGCAGATAATCCGGGCGATGAGAGGCAGCCGTCTCCGTCCTTCCGTCTTTCACGTATTCCATCCCCAGTACTGCCAGAGAAGAAGCCCTCTGCTGGTTTACATGAGCCGGGGCAAATTCGTAAGGAACCGTAAGGCATTCCTCCAGCAGTTTCCGGTAAGCAAGCGCCCCATCTCCCATCAGGATCACAGGCCGTTTTCTCTCATTTAGCTTTTCCGCCATTTTTACAGCCTCCACTGCCATCTGATCCTCCAAAACCGCAAGTTTTCCCTGACGAAATTCATAGAGTCCGGTATAAACCTGATCTCTCCTGGCATCCATCATAGGACAGATCAGGCGCTCTGTTCCATACAGATTGTAGGCCAGTCCTTCCAGGGTAGGAATCGAAACCAAAGGTTTCTTCAATGCAAGCCCCAGTCCCTTGGCGGTAGCAGAACCAATACGCAGCCCGGTAAAGGAGCCCGGCCCTCCTGCCACTGCAATGGCATCTACTGTATTCAAATCCAGATCTATCATTTTCCCTATCTCATCCAGCATAGGAAGCAGCGTCTGAGAATGGGTCTTTTTGTAATTCACCGTATACTCTGCCAACAGCTTTTCATCCTCCGCCACTGCCACGGAAGCCACCATACCTGAGCTGTCCAAAGCTAATACTTTCATTCCTGTTCCCCCTCTCTACTTTTCCGCCACTGTGATCTTCCTGTAGTCAAACCCTTTGTCTAAATCTTTCTCGATACAGATTCTTATCACATGCTCCGGAAGGATCTCCTGTATCAAATCCGCCCACTCGATCAAACAGACGCCCTGTCCATAAAAACAGTCCTCATAGCCGATCTCCTCCATTTCCTCCACATCACCAATGCGATATACGTCAAAATGATACAAAGGAAGCCTTCCCTCTTCATAAATCTGTACAATGGTAAAGGTAGGGCTGTTTACCGGCTCTGTAATGCCAAGTCCTGCCGCCAGTCCCTGGGTAAATACGGTTTTCCCCACTCCCAGGTCTCCGATCAGGGTATAGATCTGCCCCGGCCGGGCCTGACTGCCTATTTGATATCCCAATTCATAGGTTTCTTTTTCTGATCTGCTCTCTATGACCATCTTTCACCTCAAACTTCAAACTCAATCTGTAAATCTTTCTCCATCCGGCATCAGCCAAACGAAGCAGACTCCACAATTCACCAAAGGGACCGCCAGGGGGCTCCCCCCAACAGTCCCTCCATTATATACCACTTTCTTTCTCCCATGCAACCTATACTTGCAAAAAACCAAAGGGATCCTCTGTGTCTTTCAAAAAATGCATCAGCATATAGGCGCACTGCACAGCCACCCGCTCCTCCCGCAGGATTCGCCGTACCTCCCTCCGGTCTGCCAGCACCACTTCCAGCTCCTCTGAATCTTCCAGCCCGGCGGAACTGACTTCTCCGGAAGCAGTTCCAAAGGCCATGGAACAGCATTCGTCCGTCATGCCGACAGTGGTATAAAAGGGCTTCTCAAACATGGAATCTGCGTTCACAGGAGAGAACTTCAGACCAGTCTCCTCCCTAAGCTCCCGGGCTGCTGCCTGGCAGATATCTTCCCCAGGTTCCAGAAGGCCCGCGGGAAATTCATAGATACATCCGCCCAGAGGATACCGGTACTGGCGTACCAAGACCACCTGATCTTTAGCTTCCCCATACAGGCAATAGATGGCCACCCCGTCCGGCCGGTCCGCTTGGCCCCTCTGGTTCATTTTCAGCCCCTCCTTATTTTGAGCCCGGGATGCCATATAATAAGGGAAACTTTCTCCCTTTCTGTCCTCTGCCTCTAGTTCAAAAAAATTCAAATGAATATTCTCTGTAATCTGCTTGATCTTTCGCACCCTGCTCATCGCTTTTCACTCTCCTCCATCCGTTACTTTCAGGTTGTCTGCTGTCCGATTTTCCAGAAAATTCCTGTGCCCCTGCTCTTTTCAGTATGATAGCTTCCTTATTACTTCCGAAGAAAAACGGAAATCCGCTTATACACCAGGAACGTAATCCCTCCGTTGATTCCTGCCTTTACCACATTAAAACCTGCAATAAACGGCATGAGGCTCCAAACCGCGCTTCTTGGCACTCCCATAAAGACAGGTGTGATCACCAAATTGGCGCCCACCATCACCACCGCCATGGCAACCATCCCAAAGATCAATCCTGCTACCGCCATCTTTCTGGTTTTGTGCCGACAGTAAATGCATCCGGCCACACCCGCCAGAACGCCTGTGGCAATGATGTGCATGATAATACCGTAAATGCCGCTGGCCAAGCTTACGGTTGCCCCCTGAATCACCGAGGTGATCACGGTCAGAAGCAGACCGGCTGCAGGCCCAAAAGCAAAGGTGCCAATGAGAATAGAGATATCCGCAGGATCATACTCCAAAAAAGCCACTGCCGGAAAAATAGGAAAATGGATAAAATATACCAGTACAATGGAAATTGCCACCAGCATCCCCATCTTTACCATCTGCCGTGTCCGAATCCCTCCGTCTGATACTCTGTTTGATTTTACTCTCTGCATTGCTTCCTGTGACATACTTCTTCCTCCTGTATCCAAATTCTTTGGGAATGCTACAAAGCAGAACGCCTCCGGCAATCCTTTTTCGGATGATTTTTCTCCGTAAATCCACTGGAATTCGTATTTTGCAGTATCCCCTATTTGCAGTATTTTTGAAGAATCTGTCAGCGCAGTACGCACAAAAACCCCGGAATCATAGATTCCAGGGTTCCATACGACATAAACATATTGTTCGTTTCTTTCATCCGGACTGTACCGTTGGTATGGGATTCTAACCCATTCTGCTCTCTGCCAAAGAACCTCCCAAAACAGCGCTTCGCTCTTCTGGGACAATCATCCTGCCTATCACTGAAAGCTCGCGGACTCATCGCATCTGCGCATCACCGCCAGTGAGGAATTGCACCTCGCCCTGAAACAGATTTTTCTATGGACATCATAGCACTGCTTTTTCCCGGTGTCAAGAAAACTCTAAGCAGTATCAGCCAAAATATTTCCATCTGCTATCCATACAACAAACTTCACGATACACTTGTAAATGATCTTGCTAAAAACACAGCGGGCAGCGATCTACAGCTTCATGGTAAGAGAGATCCGTTTCTTAGCCACATCCACGCTCAATACCTTCACCTCTACAATATCCCCTACACTCACTACCTCAAGAGGATGTTTTACAAACTTTTTACTGCTAAGCTGGGAAATGTGCACCAGACCATCCTGATGGACACCAATATCCACAAAGGCGCCAAAATCGATCACATTCCGCACGGTTCCTTTTAAGATCATACCCGGTGTCAGATCTTTCATATCCAGCACATCGCTGCGCAGGATGGGTTTTGGCATCTCTTCTCTCGGATCCCGTCCCGGCTTCTCCAGCTCTTTCACAATATCCCGTAAAGTGATCTCTCCGATCTCCAGCTCTTTTGCCAGCTTTCCATAGTCAGATATTTTCCTGGAAATGCCTTTCAGGTTTCCCTTATCCACATCCTCCAGAGAATACCCCAGACGCTTCAAAAGCTTCTCCGCTGCCTCATAGCTCTCCGGATGAACCGTGGTTCCGTCCAGAGGATTCGCCCCTCCCTGAATTTTCAGGAAGCCTGCGCACTGCTGAAATGCCTTTGGCCCCAGTTTCGCCACCTTCAAAAGCTGTCGTCTGTCAGTAAAACGGCCGTTTTCTTCCCGATAGGCCACTACATTCTTGGCAATGGTCTTGGAAATTCCGGACACATATTCCATCAGGGATACCGAAGCGGTATTCAGATCTACCCCCACTTTATTGACGCAATCTTCCACTACGCCGCTTAGAGCCTCTCCCAGCTTTTTCTGATTCATGTCGTGCTGGTACTGGCCCACACCGATGGATTTGGGATCAATTTTCACCAGTTCTGCCAGAGGATCCTGAAGTCTTCTGGCAATGGATGCCGCGCTTCTTTGTCCCACATCAAAATTAGGGAACTCCTCTGTCGCCAGCTTGCTGGCAGAATACACCGAGGCACCTGCTTCATTGACAATCACATACTGTACCTGTTCAGGAATTTCTTTAAACAGCTCAACGATCACCTGCTCTGATTCACGGGAAGCAGTTCCGTTTCCCACAGAAAACAGCGTCACATGATACTTTTGAATCAATTTCTTCAGCGTCTCTTTGGCTGCCTGAATCTTTGCAGGAGTGGTAGGGGCTGTAGGATAGATCACCGTAGTGTCCAGAACCTTCCCCGTAGGATCCACCACTGCCAGCTTGCAGCCGGTACGGAACGCGGGATCCCAGCCCAACACCACCTGGCCGGAAATAGGAGGCTGCATCAGAAGCTGCTCCAGATTTTTTCCAAATACCTGGATTGCCCCATCCTCTGCCTTTTCCGTAAGATCATTGCGGATCTCACGCTCAATGGCCGGAGCAATAAGACGCTGATAGCTGTCCTTAGCCACCTCCTGCAAAACGGGGGTTGTATTGGGATTCTCCCGGACAATGATCTGGCGTTCCAGATAAGCCAGAATCTTCTCCTCCGCAGCCTCCAGTTTAACGGTAAGGAACTTCTCCTTTTCCCCCCGGTTAAGCGCCAGAATCCGATGGCCAGCCACCTTGGAAACTGCCTCTTCATAGTGATAATAAGTTTCATAGACCGACTCTGCCTTCTCATCCTTTGCCTCCGAAGTAAGCCGGCCTTCCTTCACGGTCATTTCCCGTATCCTGGTGCGGTATTCTGCCTCGTCGGATACCCGCTCCGCCAGAATATCCATAGCTCCTGCAAGAGCCTCCTTCTCATCTGCCACGCCTTTTTCTTCTGAAACGTAAGCTGCAGCCTCCTGGTCCAGAGGATTTCTGACCATCTGAAGCATAATCAGATCAGCCAGCGGTTCCAGCCCTTTTTCTTTTGCTATAGTAGCCCTGGTTCTCCTCTTGGGGCGATAGGGACGATACAGATCCTCCACTGCCACCAGGGTTGCGGCCTCCAAAATCTGTTTTTTCAGTTCTGGCGTCAGCTTTCCCTGTTCCTCTATAGTAGAAATCACCTGCTCTTTTTTCTCTTCCAGATTCCGCAGATAATTCAGTCTCTCAAACAATTTTCTCAAAACCTCATCGTTTAAAGATCCTGTCGCCTCCTTCCGATAGCGGGAAATAAAGGGAATCGTATTTCCATCGTCGATCAGTCCCACCGCGGCCTCCACCTGCCACGTTTTTACTTCCAGCTCCTGAGCCAGTGTTTTAATAATATCCATGTAATCTCTCCTTTTGCTGTATCTTAGGGCTTTTATCTGAGCAGCCAGCTCATCATTTCATAGCCCTTTTTTCTGTCAATTCCGCTTTCGCGGGCTTCTCGCTCACTGTACTTCCAGTGCCTCTTAAGCGGCGCTGTGCTGTCATAGAGAAGATACGGCACCGGATCCCCGGTGTGAGTCCTCACCCGTATGGGCGTTGGATGATCCGGAAGCACCAGCAGACGATATTCCTGGCCGGAAGCATCCATCTGCTCTTTCACCAGACGGATCACTCTCTGATCCAGATACTCAATAGCCTGTATCTTCCGCTCCACACTTCCCTGATGCCCCATCTCATCCGGCGCCTCCACGTGAATGTAAGCAAAATCCATACCGCCATGAAGAAGCTCCTCCACTGCCGCCTGGGCCTTGCCCTCATAATTGGTGTGCAGCCCTCCGTTCGCTCCCACCACCGGATGCACCTTCATTCCCGCTCCCACGGCAATGCCTTTCAGCAAATCCACTGCTGAAATCATCACGCCCTTTTTGTGATAAGTCGCTTCAAAAGCCGGAAGGGACGGGCGGGTTCCAGCTCCCCAGAACCAGCAGCTGTTAGCCGGGTTCAGACCTTTTTGTTTTCTCTCCCTGTTAATGGGATGGTTCGAAAGAATCTCATAGCTGCGCTTCTGCATTTCCAAAAGAGCTGT
Organism: uncultured Lachnospiraceae bacterium; assembly: GCA_905207905.1. The sequence continues at coordinate 9,862 of CAJLNC010000057.1, forward strand.
CTCCTTCGGCAGCCATGGTCCGATGGTCTCTGTAAGATGGTCGTGGGGGGCCGCAAGCTCCGCCACCCTGCCTCTTTTCCAGATCAGACAGTGGCGATAACTGGTTCCTGGATACAGCTGATACTCCTCTATCTCCAATTCTTTTTTCAAGGCCTCCACCAGAACCTGAGCCTCCTGTGTACTGATCTCATCAGAGCTGTGATCCAGAATCCGTTTTTCTTCATAAGGCGCTTCCTCCGAGAGAGTTACCAAATTGCATCGGATCGCCACATCCTCCGCCTCCATGGGCACCCCGATGCTTAACGCCTCCAGCGGAGATCTTCCGGTATAATATTGCTTTGGATCGTATCCAAGAACCGCCAGATTGGCCGTATCGCTGCCTGGCTTCATCCCCTCTGGGATGGTGTGAAGAAGTCCGATCTCTGAGACAGCCGCCAGCTGATCCAAGGCAGGCGTAGCTGCATACTCCAGAGGTGTTCTTCCTCCCAGACATTCTAACGGCTCATCTGCCATTCCATCTCCCAGCACCACAATATACTTCATACTCTGCACCTCCTGTAAAATGCACATTTCCGGCTTCCCTCTGCCCGTTTGTCCAACCTGCCATTCCGCCGCACCGTTCAGGGCACCTTCTGATTTTCCACCCTTCAAGAGAAAAAAGGAGGCCTCATTCGCCCCCTAAAATTTTTAATTGCTGCACACCTTTTTTCATTTCGATCAGATTCATCATCTCTGATACATCCCCGGTATCCGGCAAAACCTCCACACTGATGGTGGTGGAAGCAATTCCGTTGGTAGGGATACTCTGATGGATAGTCAGGATATTAGCCTGGTGTTCTGCCACCACCCGCAGCACATCCGAAAGCAGCCCCGGCTCATCGTGCATCTGCAGTACAAACGTAATGGTCTTTCCCCTGGAATTTTCATGAAAGGGAAAAATGTCATCTTTGTATTTATAAAAAGAGCTGCGGCTGATGCCCACCTGATCCGTGGCTTCCTGAACCGTCTCCGCCAGATGCATCTCCAGAAGCCTCTTGGCTTCCACAACCTTCAGCAAAACCTCCGGAACCGCCTTCTCCTTCACAACAAAATACTGCTTTTTTCCAGCCATTTCCTTTTACCTCACCGCTGCGCCGGACTCTGTCCGCAGTTAAAACACATATGTAATCACCCAAAAGATAGTACCACATTTTTTTCTCCAGTGCAACGGATAAAATATCCTCCGGGGAGAAAACCCTTTTTCAGCCGAAAGCCCAATCCTTTCCCGGCCGCTTCCGCTTCACTAAAATTTCCGTCCTCCTCCGCCAAAAGAATTTCCTTCCAAGCCGGAGTGGACAGTAGAAGAACCTTCTCCGCTATGGTTTCCACCGTCAGGCGGCTTCCTGGGAATATGGCGCCTGGTCACCAGGCGATTTATAAAAACATCCTCCTTCTCTGTCAGCTCCAGCTTCACTGACTGCTGGCAGTCTCTGGCTTCCTTTGAAGATTTTTTCCGGTAGCTTCTCTTTATCCCACCAAAAACTCCTGCGCCTGCAAGAAGTGCCGCTGTCAGGGCAATCAGCAGCTGAGAAGCTCCCATCTTCTTTCTTTTTTCATGGTAAGTCACCTTTCCGGTATCCTCATCCACCAAAAAAGTGCCTGCCTCCACCCCCTCCTTCCAATATTCTTCCGTCTGCTCCAACATGGCCCAAAAAGCACCATAATAATTCTCGTCTGTAACCAATTCATATCCAGCATCCAAAGCAGTCTCCCACCGCTTATCATTCAGCACATACCGCATTTCTCCTGAGGTGGCCAGATACAGCTCCCGATTGTCCATATCAATCAGATACACCGCTCCATCCTGCCCAGTCTGATGCTCCATGTAAAAATCCTCAGCTGCCTCCCTGCTGGTTTTTCCGCCGGCATCTCCTAGGGTTACCACAAAAAATTCATACCCTGTATCCTGAAAAAGCGCCTCTGCTTTTTCCTCCAGCTGCTGTTCCTGAGAAAGGCTTAAGAGGTCTCCCTCATCAAACACCCACTGCTCCTGTCCGGCCTGGACTTCCAAAAGCTCCAAACTGCCCAAAAGGCCTTCTGTTTTCCATATCCCATCCCCTTCGGAAAAATCAGCAAACCAGAAAGGCCCCAGAAAATCCGCAATAAAAAAGATAGAAAGTCCCAGAATACAGCCTTTGAAAATAATCCCTCTTCCCGTTCTGTCTCTTCTGCTCTGTCTCATCATAAGCCATATCCTCCTGCCAGAAACAAAAGCAGCGCTAACAAAAACACAACTGCCATAACAATCCCTGAAAAAATCCCCAGTTTTTTGTAATCCACCGGCAATTCTCCCCATACCGTTCCAGTCTGTCCGTTCATGGCATAGAAATAGGTGTCCCCCTCTTTTCCCCGATAGGTCAAAACCCATACCGGAAGGAGCAGATAACGCCAGTGCTCCTGTTCCAAAACGGTATGTGCGTTTCCCACTGTCACAGTGCTGTACCCCTGGATACTGTTTCTCAGACTTCTTTCCGCCTGCTTCCTGGCCTCCTGATGCACCTCTTCTTCCATCTGTTCCCGCTCCATGTCCCTTTTTTCTGCCAAAAATCCCGACAGATATCCCAGATGGAATTTCTTAGCTTCTCTCAATCGATAGGGCAACACCCCTTCTACCAGAGCCCGGTTCCCTTTTGTCAGTGCATTTCTGGTAATATATTCCAGTGACACTGCCCCGCTGCGTTTTACGCGGTACATGCTGGTCTCCGTGAACTCTGTCTCTCCATTCTGCCACACCCGCACCTTCGCCGCCTCACCGGTTATTTCCCCTGTCAGCTCACAGTCACAGCTCCAATACGGATAATACACTCCGCATAGTTTCTCGATCTGACTCTCATCAAAAAAATCTTTGGGAACAAATTTCTTCCGTCCCACATAGTTTAAAAACTGTTTTACAGCCTCTTTTTTATCAAAGGCAAAGGGAATCACCAAGTCAGGTGAAAATTCTCCGGAGAGCCGTCCCTGAAGCACTACCGGACTGTGACAATAGTAGCAGAAGGTGGCCGCAGTCGTCTCCTCCGTCACAATCTGAGCGCCGCAATTGGGGCAGGTATAAAACATGGCTTCTGTTTTGGAATCCGTTCTGCCCGACGCTTTCTTTGCTTTGCAGGCGTCTCTTCCATCTTGCTCGTCCCCCCCGTCCTCTCCAGAATTTTCCTGTGAAGCCAATAATTTTTCCAGCTCCTGCTGGCCAAACTGAGAGCCGCAGTATTCACATTTCTGTTTCTGTTGGCTGGGATCAAAAACCAGCTCACCTCCACAGTTGGGACATTTCAAGATCGTAACTGCCATTTTCCTTTCCTCCTGCTCCTTCCTGTTTCCCAGATTCTATCTTCAACATTGACCTTTGATATTCCTCTGCTCCCAGCCCTCCCGTTCTCAAACCGCCCGTTCTATACCGATCGGTCTATTATCTTCTCGGCTTACCGCACTCGGAACAAAATTTTCCCGTATTCTCTTTTCCGCACGGACAGATCCAGCTCTCCTTTTCCGGTCTTGGCCTGCCGCACTCGGAACAAAATTTTCCCGTATTCTCCACTCCGCACAGACAGATCCAGCTCTCCTTTTCCGGCCTTGGCCTGCCGCACTCGGAACAAAACTTCCCCGTATTTTCCGTTCCGCACGGACAGATCCAGCTCTCCCGGTTTCCGGTTTTTCCATCCCCTCCTGCCAAAAACGCCCTGTTTTCTTCCTCCGCTTTTCTCTCCTGCATCCCCGCCCGGTTCATCTGCATCTGCTGCAAATTCACTGCGCTGGCAGTTCCCATCACAGAACCCGCCGCCTGCATCCCAAATCCCATTCCCATGTAGCCTGCCGCACTGCCCCCCGGATTCGATCCTGCCGCTTCCAGTCCTCTTGCCACAGCGCTCTGAAGATAACCCTCCCGGATGCCCGGATCTCCCATCATCGCTCCCTGATTTCTCATTTGAATCAGATTTTGAGACTCCTCATCATAGGAAATACTGGCAATCGCCACCGACTGGATCTCCATTCCCCTCAGCTTTTTCCAGTCCTCATCCAACGTATCTGCCATATACCGGCTTAGCTCCCGGCTCTTGGATGCCACATAGGAAATACGGATCCCGTCCGCTGACATCTGATTAACCGAAGTCTGCAAAGCCTCCAGAAATTCTGAAAGATACTGCTCATTCATATCCTCGATCTCCATCCTGGCAGCATTTTTCGGCACTGCTTCTGCGTAGAACAGCAGCGGATTGGTGATCTTCACAGAGTAGGTGCCATGAGCCCGGAGAAACAGCTCCGCATTATAAAAATTATCAAAATAGTTGATGGGATTTCTGGTACCGAATTTAATCCCCCTGATTTCCTGGAGATTCAGATAAAATACCTGCTGGGACATGGGGGTTGTCCCTCCGAACCGGAACCGCTCAAAAGCCTCCCCCAAACTTTCCTCCAACTGTCCACTAAAAAGAGAAGGCATGGAAGAGTTATCCACAATAAAGTACCCCGGCTCCGCTGTGTAATCCACAATCTTTCCGCCATCCACCAGAAACATAAACTGATTTTCATACACATGGATCACCGAACCGTTGGAGATCACATTTTTACTTCCTCTTCCTCCCCCGCTCTTCTTCACCACACCCTTCACAAACACCGTCTGGCTGCCCATGGCTTCCGGCTCCACTACTTCCTTCCACTGATCAAAGATGGCTCCTGTAACGGTCTGCATCGCTGCCTTAATAATACCCATGATCTTTCCTCCCAAACGAAAAAGACTGGCCAGAACTTCTTGCCTTCTGTCTATTTTTCTGTTTTGATCTTGCCCGACCGGCTGGTTTAACACCGCTCCGTTCTGTCTGCATTTATGTTCTTATCTTACTATAGGAGGGTTCGCTGCACAAGAAAATTTTCAGAATTATATCAACTAGGTTTCACATCGTGTACAACGGCTGTCCTGTAAAAATTTCCTCCGCTTTCGCGGCATCCTTCTGCTCCTGCGCAGTGCGGTTCTGCTGACCGTCGAATTCTTCCTTCAGGGCTTTTGACAACTTAATCTTCATAGAAAGAAATTTCCTAATGAAACAAAAACAGCGCCAAGCAAAGATCAGACGTTTATGTCTCCCATCTTTCCTTTGGCGCCGCCTCCGGCAAAACGCTTATTTTTCAGTTAATTTTCTTCCTCCGGCCCAAGAGTAAGCCATTTCAGATAGGCATTGATAAACAAATCGATGTTTCCATCCATCACACTGTCTACATTACCGGTCTCCGCATTTGTTCGATGATCCTTCACCATGGTATATGGCTGAAATACATAGGAACGGATCTGGTTCCCCCAGCCGATCTCCTTTACCTCTCCACGGATATCAGAAGCTTTCTCCTTATTCTCCTGCTGCTTTAGCAGATACAGCTTGGCCTTCAGCATCTGCATAGCCTTATCCTTATTCATATGCTGGGAGCGCTCGTTCTGGCACTGCACCACAATCCCTGTAGGAAAGTGAGTAATGCGGATAGCGGAAGAAGTCTTATTGATATGCTGACCGCCTGCTCCGCTGGAACGGTAGGTGTCGATCCGGATATCTTCATCCCTAATTTCCACATCCAGATCTTCCTCAATATCTGGCATCACATCACAGCTCACAAAAGAAGTCTGACGTTTTCCCGCTGCATTGAAGGGCGAGATTCGAACCAGACGGTGCACCCCCCGCTCTGATTTCAAATAACCAAAGGCATTTTCTCCGTTTACCTGGAAGGTCACAGACTTAATACCAGCCTCATCTCCATCCAAGTAGTCCAGCACCTCCAGTTGGAAGCCCTTTTTGTCTGCCCAGCGGCAGTACATCCGGTACAGCATGGATGCCCAGTCGCAGGACTCGGTGCCCCCTGCTCCTGCGTGGAGAGTCACTATGGCATTAGAATTGTCATACTCTCCGGACAACAGCGTCTTGATTCTCACTGCATCGAAGGTCTCCCGAAAAGAATCCAGGATCTCCTGGATCTCCGGAATAACCGCAGGATCATTTTCTTCATAGCCCATTTCCAGCAGCAGCTCCACCTCTTCATATTGCTCTTTCAGCTGCTGATATACCTGTACGTCATCCTTGAGGCTCTTTAGTACCTTCATGGACTCCTGGGATTTTTCAGGATTGTCCCAGAAGCCGGGAGCCTCCATCTCTCTTTCTAATTCCTGGATTCGCTGCTCTTTGTTTACCAGGTCAAAGTGAATCCCTCACTTCCACTAATGGTCTTGTATAGCTGTTTAAAATTGCTTTGAATTCATCTAATTCAACCATAGCTTCACCTTCTTTCTATTTTGCCTTTCGACCGCAGCACTGCTTGTATTTCTTGCCGCTTCCGCAGGGGCAGGGATCATTGGGATAGATCTTTGTCTCTGTCCGACGCTTAGGCGCTTTCTGAGCAGTGTCATCTTTATTGGTTCCCGTTACCTTAGCCACTTCCTCACGCTCTACCTTCTGCTCTACCCGAACATGGTACAGCATCTTTAGAGTATCCTCCTGAATGGCAGCGGTCATGGAATTGAACATATCATAACCGCTCATTTTGAAC